>JAAVAE010000010.1 GCA_014804245.1 Lachnospiraceae bacterium
CCGGAGGCAGCGGTTGATGCTGTTATGGAAAAGGCATATTTCCAGCCTGACCTCTACGGAAGCGCTCTGTTCGCTTCAAACGGACAGGGACAGGTCTTAAGATACGCGGAACGCGGTATATGGGGAGATCTGAAACTGCCTGTAGATGGAGATTTGAATGCAGCAGGACTTGAAGAGAATCTGCGGTTCACCAGCTATGGTTATGACTCTGTAATAGGGAAACACTTTGCCAGGGCAAGATTTTATGACAGCAGTGTGGGAAGGATGCTGGCGAAAGACCCTGTAAAGAGGGGGCTGAATGGTTACGGCTACTGTGACAGTGATCCGGTGAACTACACTGACCCTACAGGAGAGGTAGCGAATATCATAGCTGGAGGCTTTATTGGAGCAGTCACTGGAGGAATTGTCGGTTTTGGAGGCTCTGCGTTATCCCAGATTTTTAGTGGAGAGGATTTCAGCTTCAAGAAGGCTTTGGGCGCAGGAGCAAACGGTGCAATCGTGGGCGGAGTGCATGGAGCCCTTATTGGTTCGGGAGTTGGAATCGGTGTATCGCTGGCGGCAGATTTTGGAGCTGGTGCGCTGGGAAGCACAGCGGAACAGCTGATAGGAACGGGAAGAGCCAGTGCGAAGGAAAGCATCAAGAGCGGAATCATCAATGCAGTGACCGGAAGAATCTATGGGAACGGTGAACTTAAGAGTGTTGGAGAAGTCTTATTAAGGGGAGCTGCGGCAGGAGGAGCCACTTCTGGTATCAACTACCTGTCGGATGCGCTGACACCCAGACCGGGAAGACTTGGAAGGAGCGGTTTGAGCAGACTCGCGGGTATGATGCTGGCGGGAGCCACCAGCGCAGTAGGGCGTGACCCTAGAAGAGGATGTGAAACAGGAGTCCGGGATAATGACTGGATGGGGACGCGGATGGCATATGGCTATCAGTATGGTGTAACCCAGCCGGCACAGAAGAAGAGTGGATTCAGTTTTGCAGACTTCGGAAAGGAAGTGCTGGAAGGAGCAGTTACAGGAGGACTAGCGAGTACGGCGTTCTATGGAGCTGGTAAAGTGTTTCAGTCACTGGTGGGGAGTATACGGAGCTATAAAGGCGGTACACGGACATTAGAGAATATTACGGAGCCAGTAGCGGCAGGACCTTCCTTAGTTCAACCAGGTAAAGGATATAAATTAAAAGAAGCAGCAAAAAGCATAAGTCCTGTGGAAGGTTATACGGATGTTGCGGTTCATGGCACACCAGACTCATTTGGAGTGTGGCATAATGGTAACTGGGAGTATATTGACCAGCGTTCATTAGCAACTTTTCTAAAGAATAATCCTGAATATAATGGAGGGGCAGTAAGGCTTATTTCTTGTTCCACAGGTGCAAAATCAGATGGGATTGCGCAGCAGTTAGCTAATAAACTTGGAGTTGATGTGTTAGCTCCATCAAATACTCTTTACATTTTTCAAGATGGCTCCACTGTCATTGGTCCCAATTCATGTACAAATACAGGTAAGTGGGAATTGTTTACACCAGGAAAGCATTAAATAAAGCATGCGGATTGAAAGGAGATATCAAGTGAAACTTAATAGAATAGGATTTTTTAGAGAGTTGAAGCATGGAGATAAATTGGGAATGTCGTTAAAAGAAGCTGTTCGTAATAGTTCGTCAGAGAATGAAGATAAAATAGTAGAGTATTTAGACAATGGTGCTACTTTTTGCGTAACGGCAGGATTGGTGTCAGATGTTTTAGATGAATCTAAAGGTGTAATTGGAAACTTAGAAATCTTAACTGATGGAATATGGGCTTGGCCCTCAGATTTATCGTATTATGTTAAATGTTACCACATAGAATTAGACGCATGTTTTATTGAACATATTAAGAACAATGAGTGGACTATGCCAAATAAAAAAGACATTGATTTATTAAGTCTTGAATTGTGAATGAATGGTTTGCTTAGTTTAATTCAATTAAAGCTTACAAACTTTAATAGGGGTGGAACAATTTTGTAACAATTCCTTTGACAATCTGCAAGATCCTATATTGCGGTGAGAGCCATAAGGGAAAAATATTTTTCTTAATAATTAGAGAAAGTACAGTATCGGCGATATTTCTTAGACCTAAAAGTTTGTGGAATACCGCCGACTTTCTGTTATCTTAAATCTGCCGGTTGTGTCGGTTATGGATATTACCTGCTGGAAATTTGTTCATTGTTAAAAGATCGGGAGGCATCACGAACTATACCTATGATGCCTGCGGAAACTTGATACAGACAATAGATGCTCTCGGCAATAGTAAAACTCGACAAAGTAATGTTGTTGCTGCGGATATTCGAACAGGAGATGTGTACATAGGGATAAAAGATAGCAGAGTTTACAAAGGTAATGCCACATGTGCAGAAGATATTGTATTTAGAGGATTGGGGGGAAAATATAAATGCCAATATTATTATTTAAATATAAGGCAGAAAAAATTGTTACAGTAATTACCTAATTATAATTTATTAATTACTATAAACATAGATCATGCAAATTTGAAGGGTTTAGCGGCGTTAATTGCTAAGACAGGTAATGAGTTTGCTTTGTTCACATGTGAAAGCCAGCGAATAGTTATTCGTGGAAATGCAAATGCTGTAAATATTAATGGAAGTATGGCTCAAGAGTTATATAATGCATGGTTTAAAGGGAGTGGGCATACACATCCGGGAGCAGGCAGAAATGTAAAAATACCTTCACAAAGTGACCTATTTGTCTCAAATTTTTCTAAACAAACGGCAAGTGCTATTTATGATAGTGGCTGGAGGCGTTGTGGGAGCAATCGCTGGAGGAATTTTCGGTTTTGGAGGCTCTGCGTTATCCCAGATTTTCAGCGGAGAGGATTTCAGCTTCAAGAAGGCTTTAGGTGCAGGAGCAAACGGTGCAATCGTGGGCGGAGTGCATGGAGCCCTTATTGGTTCAGGGGTCGGAATCGGAGTATCGCTGGCGGCAGATTTTGGCGCCGGTGTGCTGGGAAGCACTGCGGAACAGCTGATAGGAACGGGAAGAGCCGGTGCGAAGGAAAGCATCAAGAGCGGACTGATTAATGCAGTGACCGGAAGGATTTATGGAACTGGTGAACTCAAGAGCGCAAAGAGTGCCTTCTTAAGGGGATTTGCAGCGGGAGGAGCCACCTCCGGTATTAACTACCTGTCAGATGCACTGACACCCAGAGCGGGACGGCTTGGAAGAAGCAGCTTAAGCGGACTTACAGGGACGATGCTGATGGGAGCTGCCAGTGCTATAGGACGTGACCCTAGGAGAGGATGTGAAACAGGAGTCCGGGATAATGACTGGATGGGGCTGAGGACAGCTTATGGCTATCAGTATGGCGGAACCCAGGCTGGTCAGGAGAAGAGTGAGTACAGTGTTGGAGGCTTCTTTAAAGAAACGCTGATTGGAGCGGTTACAGGAGGACTTGCGAGTACGGCATTCTATGGAGCAGGTAAGGTGTTTCAAGCCCTGACAGGGAGTATATGGAGTAATAAAGGTAATGGTGACGCTATACCAGGAGCTTCAAAGTTAATTGGGGCGGGGAAAGGAGAGCAATTTGGAATAAATGCATCAAGTGCAACTCCAATTGAAGGGTATACAGATGTTATAGTTCATGGCGCACCACCTAATCATGTAGGGGTAATGCATAATGGAGAGTGGAATTATTTGGATCAGCGATCTCTTGCGAATTTTTTAAAGCAAGATGCTGGTTATACAAAAGGACCTATTCGCTTGATAGCTTGTGGGACTGGTTCAACTCCTAATGGATTTGCTCAGAATTTAGCAAATAAAATGGGAGTTGAGGTCATGGCACCCTCAGATATAATTTGGGCATTTCCCGATGGTAAACTTACAATAGGTCCTAAGCAATATAGTAATACAGGGCAATGGAATATTTTTTTGCCGGGAAATCATTAAAATGTGTTAGGAGGATAAAGATGAAGTTACGACGAGTAGGGTTTTATAAGGAGATGCCCTATGGAAATAAAAATGATCCGTCTATTCTAAAATTTATAAGAGAGAAGGAGGAACTTGAGGAAGAAAAGATTTGCAATTATTTAGAAGAAGGAATAATACTAGTTGCATGTGGCGGAGTGGTAAAAGACATTATTAATCCGAACAATGGATTTGTTGGTTGTCCAGATATGCTAACAGATGGAATTTGGATATGGCCGGGTGATTTGACTTATTATGTCAAAAAATATCATCTAGAATTAGGTAGAGATTTTATTCAAACAATGAAGGACAATGACTGGCAAATTAAGAATGTTCCAGACATAAATTATGATGATTTGGAAATAGTATGAACTTAGGGATAAGTGAGTTCAAAAATAATTTTATAGTGTTAAATTCTAAATTCTTATGATTGTAATGCTTATTAGAGAGCATAAAAAAGGAAAAATCGGCGATATACTTATGCATGAAAATGTTAAGCGATATCGCTGATTTTACCATAATAAATAATCAATGTAGTAATCGGAAGAATTTGCGGAACTAGCGGGTTCAAAGGAGCAAAGAGTGCCTTCTTAAGTAGACTTGTAGTAGGAAAAGCGACTTCTAATAAGAGCGTGGAGAAGCCTTACTAAGAGGAGATGCGACAGGAGGGGCCACTTCTGGTATTAATTACCTGTCAGATGCGCTGACACCTAGACCGGGAAGACTTGGAAGGAGTGGTTTGAGCGGACTCGTAGGTATGATGCTGACGGGAACCATCAGCGCAGCAGGGCGTGACCCTAGAAGTGAATGCGAAACAGGAGTTCGGGATAGTGACTGGATGGGGACGCGGATGGCATATGGCTATCGGTATGGTGTAACCCAGCTGGCACAGAAGAAGAACGGATTCAGCTTTGCAGACTTCGGAAAGGAAGTGCTGGAAGGAGCAGTTACAGGAGGACTTGCGAGTACGGCGTTCTATGGAGCTGGTAAGGTGTTTCAAGCCCTGACAGGAAGTGTACGAAATAATAAGGGGGCTACAGACTCTAGAAATAGAATAGGTAATTTAGTAGAACCAATGGATAAAACGTATGAAATGGCATTAAATCCAGAGTTGTATGCAAACGAGGTGGCGGACAAATATGGCATAAATTTAAAGGGTTCTGGTCAGAAAATTAGTATTTCGTACAATCCAAGTTTGACTTCATCAGGAAAAACGGTAGCTACCGATCCGAATATAATTGAATTAGGTTCAATCGCATTTGCTAGTGAGGAAGAACTGGCAAATACGATAGCGCATGAATTAAATCATGCAAGAAGTTTCTTAAAAGGAGGAAATGCACCAGAATGGGGACGAGGTGGAGCATATCCAGCAGGTAATGCATTGGCGGAATATATAAGAGGTGAAAGATAAAATGTGGAAAGATGCGAATAATAAAGTAGAAGAATTGTATGTCAATTTTAAAAAAATAAAAAAGTTTCCAACAGAATGCCCTATGTGCAAAAAAAATGATGCTCATCTATATATGCATACTTACGATGAAAAAACAAGGAGAGGAGGTCTTTGGATTTGGTGTAGTGAATGTCATACATTTTTTCATAGTTCTATATATGTACCAAGGTATTGGAAAAATTGTGTTGACATTGAATTGGAAAATTTATGTGCAATACCGATTTACTTAGATGAAATTAAAGATAAGATCGACAAGCACGCAAATGAATTAATTTGATACACATAAGCTATTAACACACAATAATGGAGACAGTTCCTAGATACAAGAAGTCATGGAATTGTCTCCAATTATGCTTTTTACTTTAAAGCAAGCAATTATATTTTGAATTAGATAAGCAATTTCAAACATAGGAATACAGTTTACAGGCAAGGTCATTTTATTGGAACAATGCCCTTAATCAGCTTGTAAAACGAGTTGAAGATGCAACTCAATTTCGGCAGGGCCTGAATGATGGCAGTCAAATAAGTAGAATACAAAATGAAATTGCTGCTCAAGAAATGTTGTTGAGAAATAGTAAAGCATATAATTTGACTTCAGCGGAGATAAAACAAACACAATCAGCCTTAGCGAGTTACCTTGAAGAACTATCGGCATTAATGGGAGGAAAGTAAATATGTATAAAGTTCTAAACAAACTACTTGTGGGTAATATGTATTGTGTTTCAGTTGAAGGAGACATTTCGTTTCTGAAAAATGGGTTAATATTGACAGATGAAAAAGAAAATATTTTCAAGATTGAAACAGTAGCTATGACTCACTACCAAAATGCTAAAGATTTTTTGCACTATGCAGAGTTAGTATTAAGTGGAGATATGGAAAATATTGGGGAGTACTTATATATTACTGCTTGATATTACAAATGATATGAGCGGCGAATATTATAAGCCAAATTAAAATTTTCATTAAAAGAATATTATAGATGAAGAGGGAGATAGTAAGTTAAAAACTTTAGAACATTAGTTCGAGAGCAAAATCATCTATAAAGACAGTCGAATTTTGTAATCAGCTTGTAAAAAGGACAAAAAATGGTGTACAGTATAATATGTATTTAATGACTGGAGATAAAAAAGATAGATATGGTAAACTGGGGGGAAAATATCGTTCGCCGGTAAGTGCAGAGGTGCTATTGAATAAGGGAATAATAAAAATGGTAGGAGGAAGTTAATGTGAATATAGCATATTTAGGGAAAAAGCTTGATGAAATAGGGGTGCCTAAGAGATATTATGCTATAAATGGAGATTTATCATCAGATACATATATCTTAAATCAAATATATGGAAGGTGGGAATACTTTTACTATGATGAAAAAGGAAATAGAAATGATTATAAAACTTTTGATACCGAAAATGATGATTGCATGCATATACTTAATGTTTTAAAAAATGAAATGAAGTATTAATGATATCATAAGTTGATTGCACAAAATATATTGTGTGTAGTTGGATTTGGAGATATCTCATAGATTTAATTATGGGGTATCTCCAATTTTAAAAAAATTGAGATGTAATATATCCTTAAGCTTTAGCCACAGGAGTTCAGGATAACGACTGGATAGGACGGAGGAGAGCTTATGGCGATTGGTATGGTGTAATCCAGCCGGCACAGAAGAAGAGCGGATTCAGTTTTGCAGACTTCAGTTCGAAAACACACAAGCGTAATGACATGAATTATTCATGGAAGGAACTCATGCAAATTGCTGAAAGTTTTATGAGAGGAGAGTAGATATGTCAAATAGTGGTTATTGCAGTTTGATTATAAAGGGAGATAATTTGGATTTAGACTTAATTGCAGAAACATTGAAAATTACAGTATCTGAAAAAAGAAAGAAAGGTGAAATAATCAATAGCATAATAGGAGAAATACAGTATGATTTTATTAGGTTTGATGAAAAAATGGATGGAAAATATAATCCTGATAAAACTTTAACTGGGCTATTGAACAAATTAATGGCTAATGAAGCGTTCCTAAAAAAATTAAGTGAAGATGCTTGTATTTATATTAATTGTTATGTTCAATCAGATTATGCGCAGATTGATTATGTGTTATCTTCAAAAACGCTAAATAAAATTTCTCAATTAGGTATTGATTTAGAAATATCTATATTATCTTGGGGAGGGGTAGAAGATAAAAAGGAGAAAAAAAGAAAGAAAGGCAAGAAAAGACATAAAAAGGGTAATTGAGTGATTGGTTAATAGCTGTGAAATTATGGTCACGATAACCAAGACCTGTAACATTAGCAAAATATTCTTGATGATGTTTCTCGAAATTTTATGTCGCAATAGCACTCAATGCGGATTACAAGGAGAAAAAGAATTTTGTAATCCGAGATGAAAACATGGTATCGGGGACAATTACTAGACGCAAGAGGTCATGAAATTGTCTCCGATTGTATTATTACTATTTTCAATTGAATAGTTACATTAATAGTGTAAGGTGGATATTGTTTAGAAGCAAGGGCGGCTTTATCCGACAATAACGATTAGTTCCTTGATTTCCTGTGGGTGATAACTATCCTGTTGGAGCAATGCCCTAAATCAGCTTGTAAAAAGAACAGAAGATGGTGTACTGTATGAAGCCCTTATAGGTTTAGGAGCCAAAATCAGAGTATTGCTGGCAGCAGATTTTGGAGCCGGTGTGCTGGGAAGCACTGCGGAACAGCTGATAGGAACGGGAAGAGCCATTGCGAAGGAAAGCATCAAGAGCGGACTGATTAATGCAGTGACCGGAAGAATCTATGGGAACGGTGAACTTAAGAGTGTTGGAGAAGCCTTACTAAGGGGAGCTGCGGCAGGAGGAGCCACTTCCGGTATCAACTACCTGTCGGATGCGCTGACACCCAAACCAGGAAGACTTGGAAGAAGTGGCACAAGCCGACTTACAGGTATGATGCTGGCGGGAGCCACCAGCGCAGTAGGGCGTGATCCTAGAAGAGGATGCGAAACAGGAATACGGGATAATGACTGGATGGGGACGCGGATGGCATATGGCTATCAGTATGGTGTAACCCAGCCGGCACAGAAGAAGAGCGGATTCAGCCTTGCAGACTTCGGAAAGGAAGTGCTGGAAGGAGCAGTTACAGGAGGACTAGCGAGTACGGCGTTCTATGGAGCTGGTAAGGCAATTCAGGCACTGGTAGGAAGTATACGGAGTAATAAGGGTTGTACATACTCTGTCGGAGATGCTACATTTATGGATGCTGATGATGCTTTTGTGAGTAATATTAGTAATAGGACAGATGTTGATGCTAATGGATATTATGATGTTGTTGCACATGGAACACCAAATGGAATACAAATTACTCATAATGGACAGCACATGACAGTAGACCACAGAACAGCGGCTCGTTTAATTCAAAATTCGGATGGCTATAATGGTCAAGCAATTAGGTTATTATCATGTAATACAGGTTCTTTAGATAATGGATTTGCACAGAATTTAGCAAACAAGCTTGATGTAGAGGTTTATGCACCAACAAATTATTTATGGTCAACGCCAGATGGCAATTATTTTGTTGCAGGAATGAATAATTCAAGACTGCCAAATATGAATGATATTGGGGATTTTAAATTATTTACGCCGGGAGGAAATTAGTAAATGGTATGTGAAAAATGCAAGGAAGAAATGAATTGGAGTATTGAAGGTGCTACACAGGGATGGAGATGTCCTGTTTGTGGGTGGAATATAATAACAACATACATTGATGAGATAAGTGCTGATGAGACCGAATATAGCCTTTATATTAGAAATGTGCAAGAAATTGACAAGGACAAAATAAAGTTTGTTGCAAAAACTGCCAATGTTAGTTTCATTATTGCCAGACAAATGCTTCAGGAAAAGGAAGTATGTATATTAAGAGCAAAAGCACCTAAGATTAAAATGACAATTGCTAAACTACAAGAATTAAGTATTGGCTTTAACATAAGTCCTATGTTTAAGTATTAGAAAAAAGTCAATGTAATAATTTGGTAATATCTCCCTTGATAATTCACAAAACCCCATGTTACAATGGTACCCATCAGGGGGTATTTGGGAGAAATATTTCTCCCAAATACCAGAGAAAAACACATACCGGCGGTATTTCTTAGATTTAGAAAGTTGATGAATACCGTCGGTTTTTCTTTACCTTAAATTTGCCAGTTGAATCATTAAGAAAAAGCAGTACTGCATTACTCTGTTTGGTAGCAAGAAGTAACTATATACCAAAACGTACCATCCAAGGCAACAGGACAGGTGATGACAGAAACAGACCCCATGGGTAACAATAATTTAGAAATTGTTTGATTATAGATATATGCAAAGATATATCTGTTTATTTCGTGGTAAAATGGAGCGTGATGATGAGAGAAAAATGGATGAAAATACTACCTCAAATAATAGAAAATTTGTCTGATTTGCAATTTATAGAGTGTCCAAATTGTGGAGAGAATGATGTGGAATATTTGTATGTTGGGGATGAAATAACAAGAGTAGGATATATGCAAATCTGGTGCAATAAGTGCTTGCGAGGGATTTACATTAGCAGAGCAGTAGCGCCAGATAGAGCAAAATTTGTGTCTTTTGATGAAGACGTTAGTGGAATGATTCCCAAATACATATTTGATGATTAAAATTTCTGATTTTATGTTGTGAGTAAATCATAATGAACTAGGTGATAAGATATTCTTAATGTATTGTTGGTGAGGAAGATATGGAATGGAAAATAAAAATTCTGGCTTGCTGCATGATTGGGCTTGCTGCTTTTCTTCCTATCGTTATTGCGGCAAAATATGATAGGAAGCATCAATACCTGCATTGGTGTGAAGATGGTTTTGTAATGCGTCAGTCTAAATTTTTTTTGGTGTTGTCCATAATTTGTACCATTGGGCATTTTGCTTTTGTAGTTATGTGTATTGCCATATTGGGCGAATATATAATTGGTGAAATATGTGGGATGTTGGTTTTCTTAGTTGGATTAATAATGGGCGTTGGGCTTTCTATTTATGCACTATTATGGCGATGTGTAGTTAAAGCAGATTCCATGACATTTTATTGTCCTTTTTTACCGGTCAAAGTAATTAAGTTTTATGAAATTACCAAGGTGGAATATGCAGAAAATAGGACAGCGGGTTATGGAGGAGGAAGAAAATTTTTAAAGGGATATTGCAAGAAGAAAAAAGTTTTTGAATTTTATGATGACATGATTGGGTTTGATCAATTGTATTATCAACTTTACCAGTTGGGAAAAATCATGAAGAATGAGTTGAAAGACGAGTTTTGCCTCAGATACAAAAAAGGAGATATTGCCAGAGCTGTATTTGCGCTGGTATTCTTTGGCGGGATTGAGAAGTATTCTATTCGTGAAATTACGGAGGCTCATGAGGAAAAACATCATATCATTTTATATACAATAAATGCTGAAATAGGTAAAATATCAAAAGATTGTGAGAATTTTCTGCTTCTGCAGGAACGGTTGACATATGAGGGAATAATTATGAGAAGCCAGTAATTTGAAAAGGCGTTCCCTGCATCTATTTGCATCTCACTCTATATTTAAAGAAGGTTCGCTATTTGTTCCTTATTTGTTCGCTATTTTGCGAATAAGGAACAAATAGCGAACCTTTTTTTAAATATTAAGCAAAAATATCAGTATTCTAACAAGACGAACTATAGGTTATACAAATTTCCCGTGTTTTTAGTCTAAAATCAAGTTTTTTATGTCGAAGAGAGTCTGTTTATGTTTACATATTAAATAAAGTTCCTCTTTAAAAAAAGGAGGAATGAATAGATATGCTGTATGACTTGATAAACAATGTGCAAAGGGATGATAAGGAGGCAATGACAGAATTAATCGACAGGTTTCAACCGCTGCTAAAAAAATATGCGGCAAAGTTAAACTATGAAGATGCTTATGAGGATATGGTTCTCTACTATATCGGGTTGATAAAAACTATCAACTTAAATCAATTGATTTGTACAAGGGACGAAGTAATCGTGTCGTACATAAATGTCTCCATAATAAATTTTTACAAAAAGAAAGTATTAAAACTTATAAATAGTAAAAAAGAGATTGCATTATCAGACCTTACAGAAGAACAAATGTATTATGTGGATGTGAAGTCCGCAGTGGAGGATGAGACCGATATTTTTACTGAGCTTGGACTAAAGAATTTACTGAATGATAATGAGTGCCGGGTGATTTATTTGATTTATGTAGAGGGATATACAACTGCAGAGATTGCCAGATTATCTAAGAAATCCAGACAAGCAGTAAATCAGTTAAAGAACAGGGCTCTTAAAAAGATAAAAAATGCATTCGATTTATTTACGATTTCGTCTTAGCTTACTCATTATTATTAAAACCAAAAGTAAAAGAAAGAGGTGTGGGCTATGGACGAAACGGAAGTTGCTGTAAAAGTGGAGGTTCACGATCATGATATAGAATCTCTCAAATATCGAGTCAACGATCTGGAGTCACAGAGCAAAGCCATACAGGAACTTGCCATATCGGTAAACAGGATGGCGGTCAGTATGGAGAATATGCTGCAGGAACTGAATCGTCAGGGAGAGCGGCTGGAGGTTCTGGAGAGGATGCCGGCGGAGACAGGAAAGCTGGTAAAAACAGCAATTATAACTGCACTTACAGGCAGTATTGTAGGCGCCATGATGACGGCAATATTAACATTATTATAGATTTGGAAGAAGGGAAGATGAGAACGGTGGAAAAGAGAAAAATAATAAATTGGTTTAAGGCAGCAGGCATCAGAGCAGTAAAGACCATGGCACAGACGGCAGTAGCAACGATTGGCACGGCAGCAGTGCTTGGGGATGTGAATTGGGTGATGGCAGGATCGGCGGCATTATTATCCGGTTTGCTTTCTTTCCTCACATCTGTTGCCGGACTGCCGGAACTAAAAATACAGTGAAGGCAGGTTGAGAATTTATGATAGTTGGAATAAACTGTGGACATACAATCAGCGGTCCTGGCTATGGAACGAACGGATTGATAAAGGAGTCTGAGCATACAAGGCTTGTTGGATATGCACTGATGGATTTGTTAAAAGAAAAAGGCATTAAGGTCGTGGATTGCACGATAAATGAAGCGCAATCGCAGCAGCAATACCTTGCGGCAGCGGTGGAGATAGCCAATAGTGAGAACTTAGACTGGTTTGTCAGCATTCATTTTAATGCCTCTGTGATGCATACAGGACAGGGGGTAGAGATTTTTACTTATGAAGGCCGTAGGTATAAGGAAGCGCTGTGCATTTGCAATAATATTGCAGAGCTTGGATTTACGAATCGCGGGATAAAAAAAGGAAATCATTTATATGTCATTCGTAAGACAAAAGCGAAGGCTATGTTAATTGAAGTGTGCTTTTGTGATAATTCGGAGGATGTGAAAATATATAGCCGGGGCGGGGGAGAGCAGGCGATTGCGCAGGCAATATTGAGCGGTATTTGCGGGCAGGCGGAAAACGAAGAACTTCCTTTTGAAGATTATGTAGGAAAAGTTGCCCGTGAAGATTGGCAAAAGCGAAGGATCGTTCTTCCTTCCGTGGTAGTGGCGCAGGCAATAAAGGAATCAGCAAGGGGAACATCGGAGCTGGCGCAAAATGCCAATGCATTGTTCGGGATAAAAAAGAATGGATGGACAGGCAGAATTTATGTAAAAGAAGCAGTGGAGCAACGCGAGGATGGCAGTTATTACACAGTAGATGAGACACAGTGGCGCGCATATGACAGCTGGGAGCAGTCTATTCTGGATCATAACGATTATATAGCGACAAGATACCTGGCTGGAGAGAAAAAGTTGCGATACGAACCGGTTATCGGGTGTGAAAGTTACATACTTGCCTGTCAGTATTTGCAGGAATGCGGATATGCAACTGCTCGTAACTATGCCGAATCTTTAATAAATGACTATATAGAGAAGTACAACTTGACACGATTTGATTATTTTTAAACAAAAAATATAAAAACAACACCATTGGTTAATGTATCTTCCCGCTGGTTTCTGTATGATAAAGGACTTGTAGGATAAACTAATCGTATGCTACAGCAACCAATGGAGGTGTTTTTTATGGATATGTCAAGCATTGGTAAAAACATCAGAAAGAAACGATTGGCAAAGTCCTGGAACCAGGAGGTCTTAGCGGGCAAGGTTGAGGTGACTGCTTCCTATATTGGCATGATAGAGCGGGGAGAAAAGATCCCCAGACTGGGAACATTCATACGGATCACCAATGAGCTGGGTGCGACTTCAGATGAAATTTTGGAAGGGGTCATAAACAGGGGATACGAAGTCAGAATGTCGAAGTATATGGAAAAGATTGGAAAACTTCCCAAGGAGGAACAGAACAGGATTTTTGATCTGCTTGACGTCATGCTGGAACGCGGAAGCAGGAATTAGCCAGATAAATACAGTAAAGAAAAAATGTACACGGGGATGAAATATGTACAAAATAGCAATTTGTGAAGATGATATAAATTATATTGTCTTTTTAAAAAAGATGCTTTTGAAAATAGAAGGCATAAATGAAAGTACGGCATCATTTTATGAGTTCCTCTCCGGTGAGGAACTTTTTTTTCACACATCTTTGGATTTTGATCTGGTAATATTGGACATTCAGATGGGTAATCTGAATGGTTATGAAACGGCAAGAAAGCTAAGAGAGTTTGACCGGAATATGCTCCTTGTATTCTGTACCGGGAAAGTAGAACCCGCCGCAGAGCACTTTAAGGTGACGCCGTACAGATATCTTTTGAAAAGATATACAGATGATGAGATGCTGAGCGAGATGAAAGAGATAGTGGATAAAATGAAGGAGCAAAAAAGCTATCCTTATGTCATGTGCAAATACAGCGCAGGAAAAGATCAAATCAGAGTGTATCCCGAATCTGTTTTGTACATTGCAATCAGGTATGAAGCCAGCGAAATATTTGCCTGCGGGAAGCTGAAAGAGCAATTTCCAAGTGAGACATTGCGAGTTGGTATGAACCTGAATGATGTTTATAAAATATTTAATGAAAGCTGCGGGTTTGCCAGAGCTCATAACAGCTATATTATCAACATGGCATATATAGTGGAAATTAATGCACAGAGCGTCAAACTGACAGACGGGACGGAACTTACGATTGCCAGATCCCGGTCCAGAGAATTCCAAAAGGCATTTGCCGGATTTTTGGCAGCAAAGTACAAGGGGTGAGAGAGGTTGGATGTAATATATAGATCTGTACAGGTATTTGTCTGTATCTTTGAAGTTTATCTGATGTTTGATTTCTTTTCGTCTTTTTTCCCATTAAAAGAAACATTAAAAGATAAATATACAAAAGTTCTGATTATCTTTGGAAATTCCGCCTGTGTTTTTGTCGTTAATTCCTTGAATAATTCTGTAGTTAATATCGTGGCAATGCAGGTGATTTACCTGTCCATGCTTTTTGGAGCCTTTAAGGGCGGGCATTTTAAGAGGATTCTTTATTACATCATGGCAACGGCCATCATGGCTGGCAGCGAATTTGTAGCGATTGTCCTCTTGTCCCTTCCGTCCGATTTTGCTATGATCCAGATACAGCAAAATCCAATTTCAACAATTTATTCCCTGCTCTGTGCGAAACTGTTGTCGTTCATATTTTTTAATGTGGTAAAAAGAATTCCTAAAAATACAAGCAATAAAATGGGTATCAAAAATCTGATGCTCTACATTGTGGTTCCGATGTCGATGATGGGCATTATGATTGCAATTGCATATCTGAATATAGATTTTGCTTCTCTGGGAATAGAAAAAATATTATTGATTTTCAGCAGTGTTCTGGCAATTGTCGGATGTGTCCTTACTTTTTATGTATTTGACAGATATTCTTCTACCACTGAAAAATTACAGCAACAGGAACTGATGATAGCAAAATTGGAAATGGAAGAACGGTATTATGAGCATGTAGAGCAAATGAATCAAGAACATGCCAGCCTGCTGCACGACTTTCACCACTATTTAAAAACGATTGGAGAGGCGGCGGCAGAAAATAAGGACGAGGATGTTATGTCAATTGTTTCTGAATTGAAGATACAGGTTGCTGGTACGGAGTCGGTTATCATCTGCGGACACAGGCTGTTAAACGCTATTCTGAATGAGAAGAAAAAAGATGCAGAGCAAAAAGGAATTACTATACATATAACCGTAGAACCTGAATTTTCGGTAGAACAGATTAAAGATATTGATTTGATCGCAATAGTAGGAAATTTAATCGACAATGCCATGGAGGCAGCTTTAGACTGCAAAGAGGGATATGTGAATATTTACATGTATGCAGAGAATGAGAGCCGCTTTTCTGTCATGAAAATCACAAATAACTACCGCGAAGAGATCCGGCAGAAAGACGGTATTTTCTTAACCAGTAAAGCGGATAAGGAAAAACATGGTATAGGAATTCAAAATGTAAACAGCATTGTTACAAAATATGGCGGATTTTTGCAGAACGCCTATGAAAATGGAATTTTCACTTCGCTGGTAATTTTACCGATTAAAGAAGCTTGAAATAGAAAAAACTTCATACAGACAACAGCGATTGAGAGAGTTGCAGGAGCCATATTAGGAGCCTTGCGGCTCTTTTTTCTATCCAATATACAAAAAAGCCGTAAAAAACGACAAAAATACCGAAGTTTCTGATTTTTGGAAATCCAAGTAGTAAAATGAGAACGCGTTAACTATAGTGCTAATAGATAAATCAATAAATTTATCTATTGATTATTCAGATTAATTTGGAGGAAGAGGTTATGAGGAAAATCATGAATGTACTGAAAGAAAAAAAGTTTTGGGGAGTAGTAAACAGTCTGGCACTGGTTATGGTGGTTGCTAATGCACAGCAGTGCTGCTATTGGTTTTTGCATCAGCCCAAACTTCCCGAGGAAGCTGAAAAGTACAGGAAATTCAAATAAAATCTATGTTGGAATCAGTTGCATATAGAATCGTCAATACTCAAATCTGCAAAGGTCTTCTAAAGGAGGAAGATCGGAACATTTACCAATACGGTTACCAGATGCTGATGGAATACTGCATCAACATAGCAACATCAATTACCATTGCTGCCTTTTTTCATGCCTATAAAATCGTTTTGGTATTTTCGCTGGCATATTTCCTGCTGAGGGGATATGCCGGCGGATACCATGCAAAGACCAGCATCGGGTGCTTCCTGATGTCGGCGGTGCTGCTTGCGGCGGTTGTAGTGGTGGTCAGATATGCTGGTAATATGAGTTTCAGTAAAGAGCTGATTTTGGCGGAAGTCGTTATGTTGCCATATGTCTTTAAGAAAATGCCAATTCCAGTGAAGAATAAACCTGTTACAGAAAATGAGAAGATTCACTTTGGGAAAATGGCAAGATTGGTGTATGCGACAGAGTTTGTAGTGGGTATTGTGCTCATTGGGCTTGGCAGAATGGAGAGTGCTTTATCAGTGCTGGTGGCTCATGGAGTGATTTTTATTATGGCTGTGGGGGATAGCACTTATCAATTTGTAAAAAGTGGTTATAAGTAAACCGTAAGTGATGGGATGATGAAGAGAAAACGATTAAAGGGTGAAAGATCAAATGAAGGCATTAAATTTATGTTATATTTGCTTTCTTTATGGTTGCTTTTCTTTATGCTGATTGTTTTAAAAGCAGATTTTTCAAATTTGTCGGTGAAAGGAAATGAAGTACGGATTGGAACAATTTTGACTGATAATCTGGTGCCGTTTATTTGCCTTATTTTAATGATAGCCGGATTTATTGGATATGTAGTGTTTAGGGATAGGCTAAGGTCGGCTAAGGATTATCCAGTTGAGTTGGTTGAATGTAAAAGTATCGATTATGAAACGCTGTCGTTCCTTGCTACCTACGTTATACCTCTTATCTGCTTTCCCATGAATACAGGAAGGGAAATATTTGTCCTGTTTGCAGTGATTATTATCATCGGCTGTATTTTTGTAAAAACAAATTTATTCTACTCGAACCCAACTTTGGCATTAATGGGGTTTAGCATATATTCTGTTACAAGTGAAGAGGGTATATTCAAAGATGATATTGTTATTGCAATCGGAAGATTGAAGCAGGGAGACAGCATCAAGTACATAAATCTTGGAGATAATGTTTATTTTGTCAAGAGAGTATAAAGGAAACAGGCAGAGGGTTTAAGTATAATGAAAAAGATTTGTGACCTTAAACAGAAAACAGAAGAGTTGCTGAATGGCAAAATTGGAATCAAATTATATTTTGTTCTGAAAACAGCAGAAGGTCGGCAGGTTAAAGCTGTAAACATTGCAGATGAAACCTTGACAGCGTCTAAAGACGATACAACTTCAGAGACTTTGCTGAAAGGGTTTAAAGACTCCTTCATGCAAAAGATGGAAGGGTATGAAGAGGAAGATGAAATATTGGCTCTTTCATCTGCCGATGAAAGAAAAAATGCTATATTTTATTATGATTTGGATGAACTGCCGGAGGAAATGCAGGAATTATTAAATGTAATGAATCAAAACCAGAAATATGAAACTTTTCAATTTGCAGAGGATTCATTAAATGAAATAGCTGCATTTTTAATTGTCATAGGGAATTCAAAGGAAAAATTGTCTCTTTATAGGCAGCAATATCCCATTAGCCTATTAAAAAGGGACAAATGTATGCTGACTCCGATTCCCCACGCAAATCGTTTGAAAAAAATTACAGAAGATATTCTGCGAGTAGATTTTAATTTCCAGTTTTTTTCATACCAGAATGTAGTTTACGTGACGGATGTGGATAGAATAGAGAAAATATGTGGATTCAATGAAATTATAAAGAAAGAGGCGGCAAGAAGTATTGTAGCAATAGAATCCGCAGGTCTGATTGATGATATTGAAGTTTTGCGGGATGAACTTGATAATACCGCCTTTGCAAGAAAGCTTACCAGAATATACAGAGATTCTAAGGTGCTGAAAAGTGTGAACAAGAGTGAAATTATTGATTTTACTAGAAAACATAATTATTTTCAAAAAAATCCTTTAAAGCTGAATGCAACGGGGGATAGATTTATTCTGGATACAAAACGATCTAAGAATACATTTATGAAATTGCTGAATGATGATTTGCTGACGTCTGCTTTAACGAAGGCGGAATATGAATCGTTGGCGAAGAATTCTGTAGGGTAGTATGGGGAAATGAAGGATAATTGATTATTATCGGTCAGAAATAATTTGGATAGTTTAGTGTAGTCCCCCGAAAAACAGTGTAACAAAATTTATTAGGTAGTTTAAGATTATCGATATGCAGCGTGAATGATAAAACCAGATATTTAGTATTGGACAAACAGGAAAAATATTAATGAAAATAGAATGGGAAAAAATAAAAAATGGGTTTTCGGGGTTTGAAAGCCTTGCATGTAAATACGTTGAAATGAATTTTCCAAATCCCAATTGGACCCAAACCAATGCGACCAGAGACGGCAATAGAGATGCGGTTGCTGTTTTTTTAGGATATAAAGGAAGTGAATCATCTAGGGAAAAATGGTGGATGGAAGCTAAGTACTCCACATCCGTTGATATATTAAGCCGTTATCGTTTAGATGCAACAATTGTAAGCGCCATTTTAGAAAAAAATGTCACCAAAGTAATTTTTGTTACTAACGTAATAATAAATGCCAAAATTATTAATGATATACGAAACGCCTTATACAATTCTATTCAATGTACTGATGTTTTATTTTGTACTAAATATTCTTTAGAATACTGGCTATCCAATAATATTGATATTTATAAAGAATTTTTTGATGATTCTACGGATACTATTTTTACGGATATTGAATATCCTGATTTATTTGTGATATCTGAAATAGAATATTATTCTGAAATTAGTAATATTCTTATTTTTCGAGAATCGTTAAGGGAATTAAATACAGATGACAAATATTTTGGCTATTTTGTAATCTTTTCTTCTGAAGCACGAAAACTCTTTCTTAAACCTCATAGTAAAATGAAAGGAATCACTATTACTAGTGATAGTAATATTTCTTTGCTACCAGGAGAGAACGCTGTGAAATTCTCATTTTATATTGATGAGTATGAGTTTACAATTAATGATAATATATATTCGCCTATTTTTATTTTGGGTGATATTGAAGTTTCATCAGCTCGATATATTATTCCATTAAAAAAAAACAAACTTGTATTAGAATTATCCGGACAAAAAAAACTAATTCAGGATTTAGTCATCAAATACAAAAAATTTATAAATGACAAAGTATATAGCTTCAATTTTATTGAGGGAGTATCTGGTAGTGGTAAAAGTTATGTATTAGAAAATTTTTTGAAAGAAACTATTTCACCTAGCAAAGAAATATTTTTTGCTGAATTTACAAACTCACCTAGAAATAATAATGAATTATTAGTATATTTAGTGTTATTTATTTTATTTCCTTTTCTTAATCCAGCCGATATAGATAGTAAATATTTAAAAGAACTTCAGAATAATTTTGTAGGTTGTTCGATTATTGATTTAGTTTCAAATAAACAGGACTTTGATAATCTTGCCAAAATTATGTCTAATTTTCATATAAATGATAATATCTTCCCTATAAAGATTAATATTCATGAACGTATTATAATTTTAGATGATTTACAAAAGCTTACAAGATATGAGGCAAATTTTTTGTCTGTTATTATTGCTGATTTGCAAAGGCATAATTTACCTGTTTTTGCTGTTCTAAGTTCTCAGCCTTCTTTTTATACACAAAAGACTTTCAATAATTTGATAGAGCATTGTGTTGTAGATCATTATATTTATTCTATTGGATTAAATGATATTTTCCGTGCACTTCCTACAAATAAAAAAAATAGTGTTTATTTGAACAATGAAATATCATATACAATACAATTTAATGTTGTTGAAATTTTTTTGCTTTCTAAATATATTATGGATAACGAAATTGTTATAAATAATATACATGATTTTGTAAAAGTTTGCAAAATATTTCAAAGAACGTCTATATTAGAATTATATATACTTAAGCAATTTGAGAATTTCTTTAATATATATCCTCAATGTAAAAAAATTTGTGATTCTATTTACTGGGCAAGCGAGCCAAAGAATGTTGATCTTTATGATAACACTGAGTTGGGATTTCTATTATCATATGGTTTAGTAAAATATAACTTTGATTCATATTTAGTACCTACACATGATATTTATAAATTTTATTATTGCAAACATTATAAGCTAACTGTTTTTAATGAAAATGAATACAAAGAGGGCAGTTTAGAAATAATTAAATACAAAATAGAACATGAAATAGAATATAAATTTTTACTAAAAGAAGCTAATAAAATTATAGATTTATCAAATAATCAAAAATTTTATTCTGTTTCCTTTATATTACAAGATATTTTTGAAACTTCCCAAAAAGAAAATTTAATGAATCGTCTAGATAAAGTGACATATTATAAACTCTATTTTGCATATGCACTATCTGCAACCCATCAAAGTATTGAAAAAACGGGATATGATATTTTTGTAGAATTAGGTGATGAAATAAGAAATATTACTATACCAGAAATTCTAGAATTATCAATCAATGTTGATTGGGATTTAGCTATTGGAGATTATGAGCGTTTAAGGTATCAGAAAGCACTTCTTCGGATGCGGACAATTATAATTTCGCTAATGAAATTTATAAAAATAAGCAATAAATCAAATGATTTAAAGCAATATTCAAAATATTATGATGTATTAATGTTGGATACTCTTATTCGTGCAAATACAGAAAACACATTGCCATATAACATTTATTTACAAAGAATTTTGCTTATGGAAAAGCATGGATTTATTTATAGGAGCAAAAGTTTTCAAGTTCGTTTTGCTTTAGCTTTATGCACACAAAATATGGATCAATGTTTAGAAACATTATCAGTATGTAGCGATTATTTTCAAAAAGAACATGGTACAGAAGACAAATATTATTTATGGGCAAAATACCATTTTTATTATTTCTCTATGATATATAATAAAAAACCTGAGCTTCTTAATAAGGTAATAAAGCACCATAATAATCTAAAAAAGAATTTTTATTTAAACTATAGGCAACGAATAAATGGTTTAGCTTCATATTTTTATTTTATTGGAGACGTAACAAATGGAAATAAATATATGCTTTTAGAAGCTTCATTTGATAATGAACTGCCGCTGCGACAAGTTGCGTTCCACTATGAAACAGTTGCACTACATGAAATTTTGATTAATAATTTTGAAGATGCTAAACAAGCTTTGCAGAAAGCTATTGGCATATTTAATGAGCTACCTTCTTATCAAAAAATTGCAGTGCATAATTTTAATGTATTACAAAAAACTTCAGTTCTTCCAAATATAAAGTATTGGTTTGGAGATGTTTTATCTTATGAAACTTATTACATAGATAGTCGTTGTTCTTGGTGATTCTGTTATCAATTAAATATATATTTCTGTTATTCTTATTTCAATGTAGTGTCAGATATATAGGGTTGTATATGCTTCCTGATTTCGTCAGCATTAGCATATTCAAAGTAATCTTCTAAAGATACTAATTCTTGCATTGCTAATATTGCCTTTTTTAGATATATTTTTTTCTTATCATCATCAGTGATAAATTCAAAGATTTGCTTTATTACAAGATCTAATGACTTTTCGCACAATTTGTAATATTGAAATTTATATATATCATATTTATTAGCATTTTTTAAATATACCTTTGTAATAATCATACTCTTTTTAAAATCATCTATGTGTTTTTCTTTGAAAGATTGAATTGTCGAGTTTTTACGTCGATAATGTCTATAACATACATCCGGAATGCAAATTATTTTTTTGGCATAGAGGAAAGTATAAATAGAAAATAATTTACCTTGGTAGGAAATATTTTCTTCAAAAGACGCAGATATAGCATTTAGGAATTCTCTGCGGAATATTTTATTGGTGCAATAAAAAGGTATTGTTATGCCCATATCGTACTGCTGCAATAAAATTTTAAAAGCGGTATCTGGGATAAGAGAATAAAACTGATTATATTTACAAGGATAATAAGGCATATCTATAGGGCTATCATATTCTCTTTTTATAGAAAATACACCTATATCACTGCCGGAATGTTCCATTGCATTATATGCTTTCTCATACAAATTTAAATCGACCCAATCGTCACTATCGCAAAAAGAGATATATTTACCCTGAGCAGTTTGCAAGCCTTTATTACGTGCACCACCAGCTCCCAAACGTTCTTCATTTTTTAAAAATTTAATATTTAAATATTGTGAATAATATGCTTGAACCTCATCAAGTGTTTCAGTGGAGGCATCATCAACAATAATAATTTCAATAGATTTAATTGTCTGATTAATCAACGAATCTATGCATCTATATAAATAATTTGCAGTATTGTATGTTGGTACTATAACACTAATGTTATATTCAAAATTACTCATATATGTGCCTCCAAGTATGCTGAACGCAGTACAAAAATTGGATTATATTAACTTATTTACAAATAAGTTAATATGCCGATAAATATCCTTATGCTATTTAGTGATAATCTTAAACTACCTAATAAATTTTGTTACACTGTTTTTCGGGGGACTACACTAAACTATCCAAATTATTTCTGACCGATAATAATCAATTATCCTTCATTTATAAAAAGCTTTGCATTAATCTATATTTAAATATAAGATGTAAGAAACCAAAATGTATAGGTGATTGCGAAACAAGGTGGAAATCCTGTTACACAGAATTTCAAGAATAAAAGAAGACGGTGATAGTTTTTGGCGCACTTTAATAAACCCAGTTAGCTTTATTAAGTGGTAAGCCCTATGCTATCAGAGGCTTTAAACTGCGGATATATTCATGATGATGGATTTTGTCTGCATGTACTACGGTTATTAGCTGTGTAATACTTGCCTGAATTAAATCCGCATGTAATGTTTCTTCATTCCGGGTACGCCGATTAGCAAGACAGAGATTCTCTTTGATATGATTTATGTCTCTTTCGACGACGGTCCTGATTTTGTAAGTGTTATCCCATTCTTCGGTTTTTCGGAGCATTTCGTGGTAAGCACGAAGGTCTTTTTGGGGATAGAGGTAAACCATACGTCCACATTTTGAGGAAGTGCAGGGACTGTCACAAAGGCATTCGCGATGAGATTTCCGTGTGGTCCGGTCATATACCCATAACATCCTGGGGCAGATGAATTTATATCGGGTTTATAATGATGTAGAGAGCGTCGAAGAGTAAAATTCTGTATTTGGAGATATTGCCCAATATACAGAAACACAAATGGAAAATGGATTTATAAAATATAGTTTTGAAGATTCATATGACCATGTGCTTCTAAACATTTTTGCAAAATTAATAAGAATATTTAAAGTTGGAAATGACGCAAATATAAATTGTGCTTTATTTGATGTCGGATTTGATTATATTGGCAATCAGAATTTTTACGATTATAGCGAATAGCCATAGAGAAAGTCATCATGCTAAAAACATGTGCTAAAAGCAGGTAGAAAATTTGCAACGCAAAGGACAAAGAAAATATATTATTCAACTATATAATGTATTTTTTCAATTAATTGCCATGATGCAACGGAAGATGTTGTATTGTGCATTCTGTCATTTCCCTTTTTCGTCAATAAATATTTTACATGACAAACACCAAGTCTCATGTTATACTTCAATCAAAGCATAAATTTCAATATTCTATTACATATCTAAATGCTAAATCAATAGCAGTTACAATGTGCCTATGGGCGTCAGACGAAATCATGCTTTTATTCCAAAACAAAAATGAATAAAGCAGGAGATTTTAAGTTGACGTTTCCGTATGGCAGAGACATTGCTGGTATCTTCTGCAAAGGAGGTACTATGGGAAAAGAAGACATTGGGCTTAAGTCATACTTAGAGGATGTCGGGCGTTATGCAGATCTCTGGAATGGCGGTGTATTTGGGGGAAAGGAGATGGTGAAGGCCGGACAGCTGCAGGAAATCAATCCGATTCTCCACAAGGCAGATGATGAAGATATTCTGGAGCGAAACCGTGATTTGGTCATGAAGCAGAGCAGCGATGGAAAGTGTTTTGCTGTTTTGGCGGTGGAGAATCAAAAGACGGTGGATTATGGTATGCCGGCGCGCATCATGCTTCAGGAAGCATTGGAATACAGTCATCAGATTCAGACGATTATGAAGGAAAATGAAAATGCGGATAAGGAGCTCCGCCAGGAAGGAAACAAAAAGGACAGTCTTTCATTGGTATATCGTGATGCAGGGGAACGACTATATAAAATTAGAAAAAATGACAGGCTTTATCCCGTTATGACGTTGGTGGTATATTGGGGTGAAAAAGAGTGGGAAGGTCCAAGAAGTCTTCATGATATGATTGATTTTGCTGCTGAAAACAGGGAGATGGAAGAAGAATTCAGAAAACTGGTTCCAGAGTATCCGCTGCATTTTCTGGATTTATCTACTTTTGAGCATTTTGAATATTTCAAGACAGAGTTAAGACCTCTGTTAGAGTTGTTTAAAAGACGAGACAGCAAAGAGAAGTTTGTAAAATATATAGAAGAGAACAAAAGTGATTGGAAAATGAATGATGAAAGTTGGTTTATGCTTAGCCAGCTTACTCATTTCAAAACCTTAAAGAGTTTGATTAAAGAAAAAAGTCAGGAAGCAAGGATGAATCAAGAAGAAGGAGAAAGTGAGGGAAAAAGTATGTTGAAAGCACTTGATGATTGGGAAAAGGATGCAAGAGCAGAGGGAAAAGTAGAGGGGAAAGCGGAGAGTATTATTGGATTTTTAGAAGATTATGGAGAGATTCCGGTCAACCTAAAAGAGGAGATTTTCAACCAGAAAGATTTAGAGATCATGCAAAGATGGGTCAAATTAGCTGCGAGGGCAGGCAGTATTCAAAACTTCATACAATGTATGCATGCGCAGAATTAGAATATGGAATTTTGCTATTTGGTAAATAGTAATTGGGCAAAATACTGTCATTTCAAATTGCAGATAAAGAGGAATCATCATTGAAAAAGAAAATATACATTGTACTGGGAGTAACCGCGTTACTTCTTATCATCTTACTAGTAGGATGGGGTAAAAAAACTACATATAGGGGCGGAAACATTGCGCTGCAGTTTGATAGAAGAAAATGGCATCTGACATATCGAAAGGGAGAATGCCCAAGGTTTGTGCTGGCTACAAAGAATAATACAAATCCAATCCTCATCATACCAATAGAAGACGATGGCAGCATATTTGAAAGGTTTCATGAGGATTTTCTGGCAGGGGAGGCCTGGTTTTCGGAATTTGTATTGGAAGAAAGCAAGGTGGATATGAGGGATGAACAGGGTTATTTATATTATATAGATTCTTTCCCTAACGTACGGGGCGAATGGGAAACCTATATTACCTTCGGTAAAAAACTTGAAAATATTTACGTGATAGGGTTGGCGCAGATAAGCAGGTCAGAGGACGAGACGGAGGAAGAAAGCCTGCTGGCAATGCAGAATGAGATGTTGGAGATACTTTCTTCAATTACTTATTCTGAGCAGAAGAAGGTGTGGCTGATTCCGGATAAAAGGCATAGTGACGACATTGGTTACAGGGTATGGAGAGCGAAACAAAATGAAGGAAAATGGGAAGAGCCGGATCGAACCAGAGACAGTGTACCCGATGAGGAAACTGCGAAACAGATAGCAGAGGATTACGACAAAGAATGCGGATGGACAGAGAGAAGCAGTAAGGACCTTGAGTATGAGGTTGTTGCAGTTTACTTAGAACAAAATTATATATGGTTATTGACTTATAGACCTAAGATGCCGGAAGGACATTTTATACTTGATGGCGAAGGAGGAACTGTCAGGATAAGAAGAGATACTGGTGAGATTACTGATGATGCAAGGATTTGGTACTAACAAAGCAGCGCATGAAGCGGATTCATGCGCTGTTCGTATTACAATATTCAGCAAGTTTCCTTACATGCAGCACTGATAAATCCTTTAAACAATGGATGCGGTCTATTAGGTCTTGATTTCAACTCTGGATGTCCCTGCGTAGCCACAAAGAAAGGGTGGTCTTGCAGTTCGCACATTTCAACAATACGTCCATCCGGAGAGATGCCGGAAAGTTTCATGCCGTGTTCTGTGAGGGCGTTCCGGTAATCGTTGTTGACCTCATAGCGGTGCCTGTGCCGCTCATAGATTGTTTCTTCTCCATATAATTCATACGCCTTTGATGACGGATCCAGTATACAGGGATAAGAGCCGAGTCTTAAGGTGCCGCCGATATCCTCCACGCCGTTCTGGTCAGGCATAAGGGCAATGACGGGATGGGTGGTAGCAGGATCGAGTTCAATGCTGTGTGCATCATTGAAGCCTACGACATTGCGCGCAAATTCCACGATGGAAAGCTGCATGCCAAGGCAAAGTCCAAGGAATGGAATCTTGTGTGTCCTCGCATATGTAATGGCACAAATCTTTCCTTCAATGCCGCGGGGACCAAAGCCGCCGGGAACAAGAATACCGTTGACATCTTTTAAAATTTCATCTGCCGTTTCGGCTGTCACCGTCTCAGAATCAATCCATTTGATATTGACCGTAACATGATTTGAAATACCGCCGTGCTTTAAGGCTTCCACAACGCTGATGTAGGCATCATGAAGCTGCACATATTTTCCGACAATTGCAACGGTTACTTCCCCGGTAGGGGTGCGCAGGGCTTCCACCATTGCTTTCCAGTCGGTCAGATCCGGCTCGGGACACTCTAAGTTCAGGCATTCGCAGGCAACCTGGGCAAGGTGCTCGTTTTCCATGGCAAGCGGTGCTTCGTACAGATATTCCACGTCCAGATTTTGCAATACATGATCATTGGGCACATTACAAAAAAGTGCGATTTTATCTTTTATACTCTGATCCAGGGGATGTTCGCTCCGGCAGACAATGATATCCGGCCAGATTCCCATTCCCTGTAATTCCTTTACGCTTGCCTGGGTGGGCTTTGTCTTCATTTCCTGTGAAGCTTTCAGATAGGGAATCAGGGTAACATGGATCAGGATTGCATTTTCGTGTCCGACTTCATGCTGAAATTGCCGGATAGACTCCAGAAAGGGCTGACTTTCAATATCGCCTACCGTGCCGCCCACTTCAATAATGGCAATCCGGGTGTCTTCGTCTGTGAAATTGCGGTAGAAACGGCTTTTGATCTCATTGGTGATATGAGGAATGACTTGTACGGTACCGCCGCCGTAATCTCCCCGCCGTTCCTTCTGCAAAACGGACCAATAAATTTTTCCTGTTGTCACATTGGAATTTTTATCCAGATTTTCATCTATGAACCGCTCATAGTGTCCAAGGTCTAAGTCGGTTTCAGTCCCGTCATCCGTGACAAAAACCTCGCCATGCTGAATCGGGTTCATAGTACCAGGGTCAATATTGATATAAGGGTCAAACTTCTGCATGGTGACCTTATACCCCCGGGCTTTCAATAATCTTCCTAAAGAAGCGGCCGTAATTCCTTTCCCTAAACCGGAAACCACACCGCCAGTTACAAAAACGTATTTTACTGCCATAATCTCTCCTTAAGTAAAAATAACAAAAGAGGCACTACGAGCCTTGCTCATAGCGCCTTTGCTTTGATATAGGAATTTTAGCACTGGAAGTTTTGAATGTCAATCGGAAGATGGAGGCTATTTATAAAAAATTGATATTAGTTCATTTCTTTTTTATGGAATAATTGGTGGGGGTGTGCTACAATTAGAATCGGTATTTTAATTTTGGAAGCAAAATGAGGAGTTATATTTTAGGAAAGAGATCGGTTTAAACTTATGAGAATGGGATTTGATAATGAAAAGTACTTAAAGATGCAGTCGGAGCATATCGAGGAGAGGATCAATAAATTTGGAGATAAGCTGTATCTTGAATTCGGGGGCAAATTATTTGATGACTACCACGCATCCAGAGTGCTCCCGGGATTTGAGCCCGACAGTAAACTGCGTATGTTGATGAAGCTTTCGGACAGAGCAGAAATCGTGATTGTAATAAATGCTGCCGATATTGAAAAAAATAAAATACGCGGCGATTTGGGAATTACTTATGATGAAGACGTTCAGAGACTTATGAAGGAGTTCGAGAGCCGGGGTCTTTATGTGGGAAGCGTAGTGCTGACTCATTATGCAGGGCAGACGAGAGCATCCGATTTCAAAGAAAGGCTGGAGAAAAAGGGCGTAAAAGTGTATCTGCACTATGCGATAGAAGGTTATCCGTCCAATATACCATTGATTGTCAGTGATGAAGGATATGGAAGAAATGAATATATCGAAACTACAAGACCGCTTGTGGTAGTTACGGCACCGGGACCGGGAAGCGGAAAGATGGCAACCTGTCTGTCTCAGCTTTATCATGACAATAAGAGAGGCATCAAGGCGGGATATGCAAAATATGAAACATTCCCAATTTGGAATATCCCCTTAAAGCATCCGATTAATCTTGCGTATGAGGCGGCGACGGCAGATTTGAATGATATCAACATGATTGATCCTTTTCATCTGGAGGCTTATGGCGAAACTACCGTTAACTATAACCGCGATATAGAGATATTTCCTGTATTAAATGCGATTTTTGAGGGAATCTATGGTGAGAATCCTTATAAGTCGCCTACAGATATGGGTGTGAATATGGCGGGTAACTGCATTGTGGATGATGAAGTGTGCAGCGAAGCATCTTACATGGAGATCATTCGCCGTTATTATACGGCAATGAATGATGTCATCAAAGGAAAAGCCAAAGAAAATGATGTATACAAAATAGAACTTCTGATGAAGCAGGCTAAGATTACCACAGATGACAGAAAGGTGACGGTTGCGGCCAATAAGCGCGGTGAGGAACTGGGAGTTCCCACAGCTGCGGTAGAACTTTCCGATGGAAGCATCATTACTTCTAAGACCACAGACCTTTTGGGTGCATCGGCGGCATTGCTGTTGAATGCCTTAAAATATCTGGGAGGGGTGGAACATGATACGCATCTGATTTCACCGCAGGCAATTGAGCCGATTCAGGAATTAAAAACGAAATATCTGGGTGGAAAGAATCCACGGCTTCATACGGACGAAGTCTTAATTGCACTTTCCATCTCTGCTTTAAATGATAAAAATGCCAGAAAGGCTTTAGAGCAGCTTCCGAAGCTGAAGGGATGCCAAGTGCATACCTCTGTGATGCTTTCAGAGGTAGATATCAAAACATTCAAAAAACTGGGCGTGGATTTGACCAGTGAACCAACTATAAAAGGGAAGAGTAATTAAATGAGTGATAACAATTTGAACCAGTATGACGGCGGTCACGGAAGCGGTGGCGGTCCGTCTAACAACAACAATGGGGGAAACGGTTCCGGAGGATCCGGTAAAGACCCAAGGAAACAAAGCATCATCATGTTTGTGATTGCGGCACTCTTGTCGCTGCTTTTAGTCAGCACTTTTGTCAAAATCATAACGGGAGATTCGGAGAAAGAGATTTCTTACAACGAATTCATTCAGATGCTGGAGGAAGAAAAGGTTAAGTCTGTAGTGATCGGAACAGACAGAGTCTATATCCAGCAAAAGGTGGATAAAGAAGCGCATTCTCCTGTGCTGTATTTATATGGTATGAATCCGACAGTGAGTTACTATACCGGTAAGATTGAGGATGATGATACCCTGACCAGCCGTCTTTTAGAGTATGATGTGGAAGTAAAGGGGCAGGTAGCAGACGGAACCAGTGCGGTCATCAGCTTTCTGCTGTCCTATGTATTCCCGTTTCTGCTTATGTGGGTGCTCTTAAGCTTTCTTTTCCGCAAAATGTCAAAGGGCGGCGGACCTATGGGCGTTGGAAAGAGCAATGCGAAGGTTTATGTGCAGAGAGAAACAGGCATTACCTTTAAGGATGTGGCAGGTGAAGATGAAGCCAAGGAGTCCTTGCAGGAAGTGGTGGACTTTTTACACAATCCGGGGAAATACGTCAAGATTGGCGCAAAGCTTCCGAAGGGTGCGCTTTTAGTGGGACCTCCGGGAACAGGAAAGACGTTGCTGGCAAAAGCGGTGGCAGGCGAGGCGAAGGTGCCGTTCTTTTCCCTTTCCGGCTCGGATTTTATTGAACTTTATGTGGGCGTTGGAGCTTCCCGTGTAAGGGATTTATTTAAAGAGGCTACCAAGAATGCCCCCTGTATTATTTTTATTGACGAGATAGATGCCATCGGACGTAGCCGTGACAGTAAATACGGCGGCGGAAACGAGGAGAGAGAACAGACCTTAAATCAGCTGCTCTCGGAGATGGATGGTTTTGATACCTCCAAAGGTATTCTGGTGCTGGGTGCAACCAACCGCCCTGAGATTCTGGATAAGGCGCTTCTCCGTCCCGGACGATTTGACAGAAGAATCATTGTGGATAAGCCGGATCTGAAGGGAAGAGTGGAAATCTTAAAGGTTCATGCAAAGGATGTGCATCTGGATGAAAGTGTGGATTTGGATGCCATTGCACTTGCAACCAGCGGTGCGGTGGGTGCAGACCTTGCCAATATGATTAATGAAGCGGCCATCAATGCAGTGCAGCACGGCAGGGAATACGTAAGCCAGAAGGATTTGTTTGATGCAGTGGAGCAGGTTCTGGTAGGCAAGGAAAAGAAAGACCGCATTATGAGTAAAGAGGAGAGGAAGATCGTTTCTTATCATGAGGTGGGTCACGCACTTATCAGTGCCTTGCAGAAGAACTCGGAGCCGGTGCAGAAGATTACAATCGTGCCCAGAACGATGGGAGCGTTGGGATATGTCATGCATGTGCCGGAAGAGGAAAAATACCTCCAGACAGAGGCGGAACTGCATGACAGGCTGGTGAGTCTGCTTGGAGGACGTGCGGCAGAGGAAATCGTATTTGGAAATGTGACCACAGGCGCTGCCAATGATATAGAGCAGGCAACCAATATTGTCACGAATATGGTTACGCGCTTTGGTATGAGTAAACGTTTTGGATTGATGGGACTTGCGACGGTGGAAAGTGAATACTTAGGCGGCGGTGCAAGGCTGACCTGCAGTGACCGGACAGCAGCGGATGTGGATACGGAAATTATGGAAACGCTGAAGCAGTGTTATGAAGAGGCGAAAGAATTGCTTTCCGGCAATCGTGAACTGATGGATAAGCTCGCTGCACATCTGATCGAAAAAGAAACAATCAGCGGCAAGGAATTCATGAAGATTTACCGCAAGGAAAAAGGAATACCGGAACCTGAAGAAGACGAGGGAAAAGATCAAGAAAAAGATAAAGAAAAAGATAAAGAAAAAGATAAGGATGAAAATACCTTCTTTGATCAGGACGCGATCAGCGGCGTGAGAAAGGATGAAGAAAAGCCGTCTGCCTCCGGAGAGGATCACGAGCCGGAAGATGCTAAGGAGAAAGAAACCGGCACAAGTGAGAAAGAAACGGTAAATGAAGGAAGCACGCAGGAACATCAAACCGGACGGTTTTCCAATGCGCCTTCTGACTTTTTCTAAGGAAGCGCTGATTAAATCACTGCTTTCTTAGTGCCTCCGGCAGATGCACACGGATTTGCAAGGGAATATGCCGCTTTGCGGCGCAAATCCGGTGCGGGAAACGCTTTAATCAGCGTTTCCCTAAAAATGAAATGATTCAGGATGGAAAGGGGCATCATTAGGAGTACTCATAATGATGTCCTTTTTATGAATAGAGATTTGGGGATGGAGTAAATGTTTGATATTCAGGAAGAATTGAAAAAACTCCCGAATTGTCCGGGAGTTTATATTATGCATGATGATAAGGATAATATCATTTATGTGGGGAAAGCAATCAACCTGCACAATCGTGTCAGATCTTATTTTCGCAAAAACATAGGCAGGGGACCGCAGATAGACAAGATGGTGACGCTGATCAGTCGTTTTGAGTATATTGTCACGGATTCGGAACTGGAAGCGCTGGTGCTTGAGAATAACCTGATTAAAGAGCACAGCCCCAAGTATAATACAATGCTCAAGGATGATAAGACTTATCCATATATTAAAGTTACGACTGGTGAGGCGTATCCGAGAGTGTTATTTTCACGTCAGATGAAAAAGGATCGTTCCAAGTATTTCGGACCATATACCAGTGCTGCTGCGGTAAAAGACACCATTGATCTGATTAATAAGCTTTATCAGCTGCGTACATGCAATAGAAATCTCCCCAAAGACTGCGGCAATGACAGGGCATGTCTGAATTATCATATTAAGCAGTGTATGGCGCCCTGTCAGGGGAACATATCCCAGGAACAATATCAGGAGCAGATTAGAAAAGCGCTGGATTTTCTGAATGGAAGTTATCAGGATACTTTAAAAGAACTGGAACAGAAAATGCAGGAGGCGGCAGAAAAGCTGGAGTTTGAGGAGGCGGCCAGATACAGGGATCTGCATAACAGTGTAAAGCAGATTGCCTCCAAACAGAAGATTACGGACAGCGATGGGGAAGATAAGGACATCATTGCTTTGGCGGCGGAGGAGAAGGACGCTGTGGTACAGGTTTTCTTTGTCAGGGGCGGCAAACTGATTGGAAGAGAACATTTTTACATGACACATGTGTCGGAAACACCGAGAAAGCAGATTCTGCTGGACTTTGTAAAGCAATTTTATGCAGGAACGCCCTTCATACCCAGAGAACTGATGCTTCAGGAAGAAATTGAAGATAGAGAAATAATTGAACAATGGCTTACCAAGAGGAAGGGAGCCAGGGTTTATATTAAAGTTCCGAAAATCGGTTCCAAAGAAAAGCTGGTGGAACTGGCTGCTAAAAATGCGGCGTTGGTTTTGAGTCAGGATAAGGAGCGCATCCGCAGGGAAGAGGGAAGAACCATTGGTGCGGTGAAAGAAATAGCAGGACTATTGGGACTTGAAGATGTGAGCCGTATGGAAGCCTATGACATTTCCAATATCAGTGGTTTTGCAAATGTAGGTTCTATGGTGGTTTATGAAAAGGGAAAACCAAAGCGCAGCGATTATAGAAAATTCCGGATCAAGACAGTCTCCGGACCAGATGATTATGCCTGCATGAAGGAGGTCCTGACCAGAAGATTTCTCCATGGCATGGAGGAACAGAAAGTTTTTGAGGAGAAGGAACTTGAAAAGGAGTTTGGCAGTTTTACGAAATTTCCGGATCTGCTTCTTATGGATGGAGGCAAGGGGCAGGTAAATATCGCCCTTCAGGTTCTGGGGGAACTTCACCTGGATATTCCGGTCTGCGGCATGGTGAAAGATGATAATCACAACACCAGAGGTCTGTATTTTAATAATGAGGAAATAAAAATCGACAGAAACAGTGAGGGATTCAAGCTGATTACCCGGATTCAGGATGAGGCTCATAGGTTTGCCATTGAATACCACAGATCTCTGAGATCGAAGGCACAGGTGAAATCTGTGCTGGATGAAATTCCCGGTGTGGGACCGTCCCGAAGGAAAGCGTTGATGCGCCGCTTTAAGTCTATAGAGGAAGTGAAAAATGCAGATGTGGCTGCGCTTGCAGGTGTGGATGAGATTCCGGAGAATGTAGCAAGGGGAATTTATGACTTTTTTCACAAGGAACAATGAGGATTTGCGATTGTGATTGTAAAGTGTTTATGATACAATATCGTCAGATATTGTATTAATTCGAAGCAAAAATAAATGATGGAGGGAAAAGAGCAGGGTATGGCAAAAGTAAAGTTAGAACAGATTATTGAGAAAATGAAACTGGAAAATCTGACTCCTGAACTGGACATTTCCAAGATTAAGATTACTCAGCCGGATATCAACCGGCCGGCGCTCCAGATGGCGGGATATTTTGAGCATTTTGAGGCGACCAGACTGCAGATAATCGGATTTGTGGAATATACCTATATGGAAGGATTGCCCAAGGCCAGGAAAAAGGAGATATACAAGAGACTTCTTTCCTGTGATATACCGGCAATTGTTTTCTGCAGGGAGCTTAAACCGGACGAACTTTTTATGGAGGCGGCAATTGAAAATAAGGTTCCGCTCTTAATGACTAAAAAGGCGACTTCTGCATTTATGTCAGAAATCATCAAATGGCTGAATGTTAAGCTAGCACCATGCATTTCTGTTCACGGCGTGCTGGTGGACGTTTTCGGCGAGGGTGTTCTGATTACCGGCGAGAGCGGAATTGGTAAGTCAGAGGCAGCTTTGGAGCTGATTAAAAGAGGACACCGTCTGGTAACAGACGATGCCGTTGAGATCCGTAAGGTAAGTGAAGATACCCTGGTAGGTTCCGCACCGGATATCACGAAACACTTTATTGAACTACGGGGTATCGGCATCGTGGATGTGAAGACATTGTTTGGTGTATCCAGCGTTAAGGATACCAAGAATATAGATTTGGTTATCCGGTTGGAGGATTGGGATAAAGAAAAAGAATATGACAGACTTGGCCTGGAAGAAGAATATACAGAGTATCTGGGAAATAAGGTGGTCTGCCATACGATTCCCATTCGTCCCGGAAGGAATCTGGCAATGATATGTGAGTCCGCGGCAATCAATCATCGTCAAAAGAAGATGGGTTATAACGCAGCACAGGAATTGTATAGAAGGGTACAGGAATCTCTCACGAGAAAGCGCGATGAAGATGAGGATGATGATTAATTTTTTTTACTAAAAAAGAATAAAACTACAGAAAAATAATAAAGATAGAGAGAGGGTTTTTTATGAGTCAGTATATTTTTGGAGTAGATATTGGTGGTACAACGGTAAAGCTGGGGTTTTTTGATGCAGAAGGAAATCTCCTTGAAAAATGGGAGATTCTTACAAGGAAAGAAGAGGACGGAAGCAAGATCCTTCCGGATGTGGCAGAGAGCATTAAGAGCAAGATGGCGGAAAAGCAGCTCAAATCCGCAGATATATTGGGGATAGGAGTGGGCGCGCCCGGTCCTATTGACAGTGATGGTGTGGTGCACAGGGCGGTCAATTTAGGATGGGGGACTTTCAGTATTAAAGAAACCCTGGAAGATCTTCTGCACATACCCGTTATGGCAGGAAATGATGCCAATGTGGCAGCTCTTGGAGAAATGTGGAAGGGAGGCGGTCAGGGAAGCAACGACCTGATCGTAGTGACCCTTGGCACAGGCGTCGGAGGCGGTATTATCATTGGCGGAAAGGTGCTTACCGGCGCTGACGGAGCTGGTGGTGAGATTGGGCATATCCACGTGCAGGATGGAGAAGAAGAATGCTGCGGATGCGGCAATAAGGGATGCCTTGAACAGTACGCATCTGCTACAGGAATCAAGAGACTGGCAGCAAAAAAACTGGAAGAAAGCGATAAGGACAGCATCCTCCGCAAAGGAGAGGTTTCTGCAAAAACAGTTTTTAACGGAGTAAAAGCAAAAGATGAACTTGCCATGGAAGTGGCAGCGGAATTTGGAAAATATCTGGGAAATGGTCTGGCTGTAATCGCCAGTGTGATTAATCCTGAGACAATCGTAATAGGCGGCGGTGTGTCGAAAGCAGGTGAAGTGCTGTTTGATTATATTAAGCCTACCTATGAGAAAAATGTTTTCCATGCCAACAGAAATGTGAAGTTTGCTCTTGCAACGCTTGGGAATGATGCGGGTATTTACGGTGCAGCAAAGCTGATATCCGATATTATGATTTCTGATATCAAGTAGATTAAGAACAGCAGGGGAATAAAGGTGGAAAAAATCAGTTCAGCTATTTATGAGTTTATCCGTGCCTGTGTGCCGGAGGAAGATATTCTGCTAAATGAGCCGATGTATAAGCATACGACTTTTCGTGTGGGGGGAGAGGCACAGTGTCTGGTCCGGATCAGTGAAAGCAGACAGCTTGAAAAGCTTATTCCATACCTGAGGGAGGTGGAAGTTCCATATTTTATACTTGGAAACGGAAGCAATCTTCTGGTAGGGGATAAAGGGTATGAAGGTGTTATATTGCAGATAGGCAGCAGGATGAACGGTGTTTGGACAGAGGGCGAGTGCATTCGGGCCAGTGCAGGCGCACTTTTATCTCAAGTTGCGCGGTGCGCACAGGAAAACGGTCTGACGGGTCTTGAGTTTGCATCCGGAATTCCGGGAACCATAGGCGGAGGCGTGGTTATGAATGCCGGTGCTTATGATGGTGAAATGAAGCAGGTCGTGGAGCAGGTGACGGTTATGAGTGAACAGGGAGAGATCCTTGTTTTGGATGGAGAGGCCATGGAGTTTGGCTATCGTACCAGTGTCATCAAGAGCAGACCCTTCGTGGTGCTTGAGGTCCTGATGCGTTTGAAGCCGGGAAATAAAGAAGAAATTTCGAATAAAATGGAAGAGCTTTCCAGAAGAAGACAGGAGAAGCAGCCTCTTGAGTTTGCCAGTGCCGGCAGTACCTTTAAAAGACCGGAAGGACATTTTGCAGGAAAGCTGATTATGGACGCGGGACTTCGGGGATATTCCATCGGCGGAGCCAGAGTCTCAGAAAAGCATTGCGGATTTATTGTAAACACCGGCAAGGCTACGGCAGCTGATGTGGCTGAAGTGATTGGAGAAGTGCAGGAAAGAGTGAAGGACAAATTTGGAGTTGCTCTGGAAACAGAAGTGATCTTTCTGGGAGATTTTTAAGGAGGCGCGGCATGCGGTTTGTGGTTGTAACAGGTATGAGCGGCGGCGGTAAAAGTACAGCACTCAGGATGCTGGAAGATGCCGGGTTTTATTGTGTAGACAATCTTCCGGTTCCTTTAATCGAAAAGTTTGTGGAATTGATCGCAACGCCGGGGGGCGAGGTCAGCAAGGTCGCACTGGGGCTGGATGTACGTGCAGATCAGGCTTTTGCAGATATTCAGAAGATACTTGAGAAGCTGAAAGAAAACGGTTATGTCTTTGAGATTTTATTTATGGAGGCAAGCGATCGGACGCTGCTTCGGCGATATAAAGAGACCAGAAGAATGCATCCTCTTTCTCAAGGCGGACGGATAGAGGATGGAATCAAAAAAGAAAGAGATATTTTGAATGATATTAAAGTCAAGTCAGATTATGTAATCGACACATCCAATCTGCTGACCAGGGAACTGAAGGAAGAACTTGACCGGATTTTTGTACAGAATGAGGAATACAATAGTCTGATGATAACGATCTTGTCATTTGGATTTAAACATGGTATTCCGGCAGATGCAGATCTGGTTTTTGATGTGAGATTCCTGCCTAACCCCTTTTACATTGATGAATTGAAGTATAAAACAGGGAATGATAAAGAAGTGCAGGATTACGTGATGGGATTTCCTGAGGCGCATACCTTTATTGATAAACTGGCGGATATGGCAGAGTTCCTGATTCCCAACTATATAAAAGAGGGAAAATATCAGCTGGTGATTGGAATTGGGTGTACAGGAGGAAAGCATAGAAGTGTTACGCTTGCAAACAGGCTGTATGAGCGTATGAAGAACAGCGGCAGTTATGGAGTGAAGATTGCACACCGGGACATAGGACAAGGTGTGTAGGGAGTAAAGGATAGGGTTATGTCATTTTCATCGGATGTAAAGGAAGAACTGGAAAAGGTTATACCGGGCTCCCGGCATTGCCAGCTTGCAGAACTGGCCGCAATTATTCATTTGGGATGCAGAATTGAGATAGATGAAACAAATCAGGATAAAATCACAATTTCGTCGGAAAATCCTTTTGCCTCCAGAAAGTACTTTACATTATTGAAAAAAACCTTTATTATAAATGGGAGTGCGGTCAAGATATTGCAGGCAGTTAAAGTTTTAGATGAAAGAGGTCATATGAATCCGCTTTCCGAGGAGACGAATCCTCTGCTTATAAAAAACAGCTGCTGCATGAGAGCATTTCTTCGAGGTGCTTTCTTATGCATTGGTTCCATGAGTGACCCGCAAAAAGGATATCATCTGGAATTTGTATGTGAAAATGAGGCGCAGGCTCTGCAGATACAGCAGGTCATTGGCAACTTTGCGATTGACGCCAGAATAGTCAGGCGGAAAAAGTATCATGTCGTATACTTGAAAGAAGGCGCAGGGATCGTTGATCTATTAAATGTTATGGGTGCGCATTTATCTTTAATGTTACTTGAGAATCTCAGAGTTGAGAAGGAAGTCAGAAATTCCATTAACAGACAGGTGAATTGTGAGGCGGCGAACATTACGAAGACGGTAAATGCAGCAAGCAAGCAGATAGAAGATATTCTGCTGTTGCAGAAAAATTATGGTTTGTCAAATTTGCCGGATAATTTAAGGCAGATGGCAGAAATCAGGCTTGAACATCCAGAAAGTTCTCTGCAGGAACTGGGAGGGTACCTTAATCCACCGGTAGGCAAGTCCGGTGTGAATCATAGATTACGGAAACTTGGCGAAATAGCCGAGAAGATTAAGGGATAAAGGAGGAGCTAATATTATGATTCAAAAGTCTATTAAAATTCAACTAAACGGCGGACTTGAAGCCAGACCCATAGCAATGCTGGTGCAGGTGGCAAGCCAGCACGAAAGTTCCGTTTACATTGAAACAGACGGCAAAAAAGTGAATGCAAAAAGCATCATGGGAATGATGAGCCTTGCATTAGACAGCGGTGAAGCCGTGACGGTTATCACGAATGGAAATGACGAGCAGGAAGCAATGAAGGATATGGAAGAATACTTAAGCGGTGAAAAGAAGTAAGGAAGTTCACCCATATTTCTATTGAACATAGGAGCAAAGCGCAGGCTTTGCTCTTTTTTCAGAGGGGAGAATGATGATGGAAAAGAAAAAAATGCTTTTCATCTATAATCCCAAAGCCGGCAAAGCAAAAATCAGGAGTAATTTATTGGATATCATTGATATCTTTACAAAGGCAGGTTTTGAAGTAACGGCTTATCCGACCCAGGCAAAGGGGGACGCAGTAGCGGCAGTGAAGGAGCAAAAACAAGGATATTATGATATCGTTGTATGCAGCGGAGGAGACGGTACGCTGGATGAGGTGGTGACCGGAATGATGCAGTGCGAAAAAAGAACGCCCATCGGGTATGTACCAGCCGGAAGTACCAATGATTTTGCAAACAGTCTTCATATTCCTAAGAATATGATAGATGCGGCGCAGGTAATTGTGGAAGGAGAAACATTCAACTGCGACGTAGGTGCATTCAATGATGATATTTTTGTTTACATTGCGGCATTTGGGATTTTTACGGATGTATCCTATGAGACCCGGCAGGATCTTAAAAATCTTTTGGGACATATGGCATATATATTAGAAGGAATGCGCAGGCTTTCTGCCATCAAAGCTTATAAAATGAAGGTAGAGAGCGAGGAACTTTCGGTAGAGGGAGAGTTTTTGTTCGGCATGGTTACCAATTCCACTTCAGTGGGAGGATTTAAGCGCATCACAGGGAAATATGTGCAGCTGGACGATGGAGAGTTTGAAGTCACCTTAATCAAAAAGCCCTCAAACCCCATAGAACTAAATCTGATCATGGCAGCGTTGCTCAACCGCAATGTCAATACAGACTGCATGTATTGCTTTAAAACAAAAGCGCTGAAAATTACCTCCGGCGAAGAAATCGCATGGACCCTCGACGGAGAATTCGGCGGAAAGCACACGTCGGTAGATATATACAATAAAAAACATGCGCTCGGCATTAAAGTTCCAGTAACAGTTCAAGGGTAAAAATTAGCAAATCTTTCTAAATATTGTTCCATTTTTATGAGGAATAGGGTATAATAGGAAACGATTAGAGTGTTTATTAATTTAATGGAGGTAAATAAAATGTTAGTATCAGCAACAGAAATGCTTCAAAAAGCAAAAGCAGGTCACTATGCAGTTGGTCAGTTCAACATCAACAACCTTGAATGGACAAAAGCCATCCTGTTGACAGCACAGGAAAATAACTCCCCTGTTATTCTTGGTGTATCCGAGGGCGCAGGCAAATATATGGGAGGATATGATGTTGTAGTTGGCATGGTTAATGGTCTTATTAAGGATCAGAACATCACAGTTCCCGTAGCCCTTCATCTGGATCACGGCAGCTATGATCACTGCTACAAATGTATCGAAGCTGGTTTTTCATCAGTTATGTTTGATGGTTCTCATTATCCTATTGATGAAAACGTAGCAAAGACAAAAGAACTGGTTGCAGCAGCACATGCAAAGGGAATTTCTATCGAAGCAGAAGTTGGTTCTATCGGCGGAGAAGAAGACGGCGTAATCGGTATGGGCGAATGTGCAGACCCCAATGAATGTAAAGCAATCGCAGATTTAGGAATCGATTTCCTTGCTGCTGGTATCGGAAACATTCATGGAAAATATCCTGAAAACTGGCAGGGATTATCCTTCGAGACACTGGATGCTATCCAGCAGTTAACAGGAGACATGCCTCTGGTTCTTCACGGAGGTACAGGCATCCCTACAGAAATGATCCAGAAGGCAATTTCTTTAGGCGTTGCAAAGATTAACGTTAACACAGAATGTCAGTTATCCTTCGCAGCAGCAACACGTAAGTACATCGAAGCAGGTAAGGATCTGGAAGGCAAGGGATTTGACCCTCGTAAGCTTCTTGCTCCCGGTTTCGAAGCAATCAAGGCTACTGTGAAAGAAAAAATGGAAATTTTCGGTTCAATTGGTAAGGCTTAATAAATTTACTGAATGATTGACTTAAAACAAAAGGCTGCCCATGTAATGTGGACAGCCTTTTTAAAAGGAGTTTGATTTAGGCAGGGGGACTTATGAATATATTTAAGGAAATGGCGTTATCTGTTTATAGCTACAAGAGCTATAAGGAATTTTTAAACAATAAAAAAGCCAAGGTGTTTGGGTTTGGTTTAATGCTCATACTCATTTACTTTTTAATAACAATGGGAATACCTGTGGTGAATTTTTTTGGTATAGGCGGCATTGGAGCCGCAATCGATGAAAATATACCAGATTTTGAACTTAAGGACGGAAGATTGTGGGTGGAGAGCAGGCTTGCTTATGAAAATGGCGGCAATCTCTTTGAGGTCGACACGAATCCGGATGAGGTTTATCTAAGTGCCTATGAGCTCAGAGACTATCTGTATGATTATACAGACGTCATATTGATGGATTCGGAAAAGGTAATTGTGAAATCGGACGGACAAGTAGATGAGCTTTACTTTTCCGATTTGGACTTTGAGTTTAGCAAAGAGGACCTGATGAGGTGGGTGCCCATTGTTTATGTAATGATTGCCGTATTTATGCTTCTTGCATTTATCTGGATGACAGCGCTCTTTTTCTTTGGCGTGTTATTTGTGGCTTTAATGGGCATGATAGCGGCATCCTGCATGAATTATAAGCTCACCTTTGGACAGCTGTACCTGCTGGGAATCTATAGCAGAACATTACCTCTGATCATAAAGGCAGCGGTATCATTTCTGCCGTTTGATATTCCGTTTTTCTTTATTTTAAACTTTGGGCTTTCTCTGTTTATTATAATTATGGCAATACAGAAAATGAAGGAGCAGCAGCTTCAAAAACCGCTGGAGTTTACTTCTGAAGTAATATAGTTATTAAAAAGGTTCCGCAGGCTTAACCTACGGAACCTTTTTAATAGCGCGCTTAGCGGATATGTTCATTTGGGAATTATTCTTCTTCGGCAAGAGCCTTTTCCTGCATTTCCTGAATAGCAGGGTCAAAGGAAAGCATCGGCTTTGCACCTTCATCTGTCTTGGTCACTTTACGATCAAGATAATTCTTAGTGATAGTAAATACGGTGCCAGAGAGAGCAAGAACACCGATTAGGTTCGGAATGGCCATAAGTGCATTTAAGGTATCAGCGATAGCCCATGCAAGATCAAAGCTCATGGTAGCGCCAAATACGATGCATATAACGAAGATGACCTTGTAGACGATCGTTGCTTTTGTGCCGAATAAGTATTCGCAGGATTTGGTACCGTAGAAGGACCATCCTAAAACGGTTGAGAATGCAAACAGGCAGATAGCAATTGCCACAAATCCGCCGGCAAGGGTACCGAGTCCCTGAGATAGTGCTTCGCTTACAAGGGAAGCGCCGGTAGAAGCGGTAAGGACAGCGCCTGTTTCAAGGTCAATCAGACCAGAACTTAAGATGGTGAAGGCTGTCAGTGTACAGACAACAATGGTATCAAAGAACACTTCAAATATACCCCACATACCTTGGATGATTGGCTCCTTTACGTTGGACGCAGAATGTACCATAACAGAGGAACCAAGTCCGGCTTCGTTGGAGAATACACCGCGCTTAAAGCCCATGGTCATGGCCTGCTTGATCATCATACCAACGGTAGCACCGGCAATAGGGCGAAGACCGAAGGCATTGGTAAAGATAGCGCCAAATACTGCAGGCACGGAAGTGATATTCATAATAAGTACAATAATTGTTCCCAGAATATAAGCGCATGCCATGAAAGGAACGATTTTTTCAGTTACACTTCCGATAGTCTTGATACCGCCCAAGATAACAAGGGCAGCAACTACTGCAATAATAATCCCGGTTGCGATAGGCGGAATGCTGAAAGTATCCTGCAAGGAACTGGCGATTTCATGTACCTGTGTCATATTGCCGATTCCAAAGGAGGCAAAAACACAGAAGAGGGCAAAGAGTATGGCGAGAGGCTTAGCCAGGATGCCGATTATCTTTTTATCTTTTAATCCGTCTTGAAGATAGTACATAGCGCCGCCGGACCATTCGTCTTTGGAATTCTTACGGCGGTAAAAAATACCCAGGACATTTTCCGAATAGTTTGTCATCATTCCGAACAACGCAGAGAGCCACATCCAGAAGACCGCTCCGGCACCGCCTGTTATGATGGCACCGGCCACTCCGGCAATATTGCCGACACCGATTGTAGCAGCAAGTGCAGTAGAGAGTGCCTGAAACTGTGAAATAGAGTTTTCATTTTTGTCGGTGTGAGCAGTTACATGCTTTTTCTTAAAGATGGCGAGAAAGGTTTCGTTCATCCAGTGCTTAATGTGCGTAATCTGGAAAAACTTCATTCCAATCGTCAGGTAGATACCGGTGCCGATAATTAGGATCAGCATGGGGATTCCCCATACGACACCATTTATGGCATCGTTTACTTTTGCAATCATGTTCATTACGTTTTCCATAAAAATCCTCCGTTCTTGATAAATCTGTAAAATTGTCATAAGCGTAGATATTTGAATTTTACAAAAAAAAAAGAATTTACCTCGGTAAATCCTCATTGATTCGTGTACTACTATACAGGAAAAGACGGAAAAATACAAGAGAAATTCAGAAAAAAATGTCTATAAAAGGGAGGATGCCAAGTAAACTTTTGTTTACTTGGCATTTATTATGAAAAAGTTATTAATAAATCAATTACTTTGAGGCTTTCTTCTTTTCTGTATCTTATGGTATTAGTATATGATACAGAAATGTCTAAAGAATGTAATGCCAATTAAGTTTTTTTAAATTAAATATGAACATAATGTGAACGAGTAAATACGTAAGAAAACATAATATACCTTAAAAAGTACAAATGGTACCCAGGTGACAAATTTCCCTATTTTTTATCTTATAATAGAAAAATGATGAAAAAGACGTTTTGCTTGTGGGAGGCGGTTACGAATGTCTATTCCAATGGAGGAACGGTCGTATTATTGTCAAACGTTTCGTTGACAGGCGGAACTGGGCAGAGGAGAGTTATTCACGCGAAACAAGACGCCTTATTTCCTCGCAAAAGGAAAGGGATTTGCTGTTGTACTTACGATGTATTCTTACTATAATAAATATAAGAAAATGCTGATGATGACTAATCATACCAAAACCGAGGAGGTGTACCGGTAATATGACGATACTCAGGGACATATCTATATGTTGGGCAATGTTCCATGTGATTATTCTCTTTCTCATGCTGTTTCGCTCACGTTTTACCGGAAAAAAGACCATCATGGCAGCTGGAATTGGTATGGGACTGTTAATGGCGGCAAACTTTGCAGGGATTATTATGTTCGGCATAGAGACGCTGGCAAAGGCTTTTTTGTTTACCTGCTCCATACCGAGTTTTATCTTTTTCTATGTGATGAGCGCAGATAAGCGGTTCAAGTTTCTGCTTTCATTCTGTCTGGCAGACACGACCTGCCTGTGGGTTATGGCAGTCACAAATCTGTTGGACTTTTATTTGGGCGGTGGAAAGTATGTGCTGATGCTCGTAAGCCGGCTGCTTGTTTTTCCGGTGTTGGAATATCTGGCATGGCGGTATCTGCGAAAGCCGTATCTGGAGTTGCAGGGTGCGGTTAAAAAGGGATGGGCTGTTTTTGCGGGAATGACTATGCTGTATTATATCTTGCTGGTAGTAGTTGTACAATTTCCTACGAATATTGTAAACCGCCCGGAGGACACATTCCTTTGTGTACTGGTATTGATTCTTATGCTGTTTAATTACAGTACCTTATTTACGGCACTCTACCGCCAGCTCCTATTGTACCGCAGGCAGCAGAGTGAGCGCATATTGCAGGAACAGAAGAACACGTTGGAGGCGAAGCTTGACAGTCAGCAGAACATCAGGAAAATGAAGCATGATATGAAAGGATATATTGCAACGCTTTCCGGTCTGTTGACGGACGGAAAAGTTGACGAGGCGATGACATATTTAAAAGGTGTGGAGACAGAAATGGATACCTTGACCGGACAGTTTTGCGTCAACCCATACATCAATGCGGTGATGAACCACTACTTTAGGGAATTTGAAAATATGGGAGCAGAGTGCAGGGCGGAAATACTGATCGGGGATGAAGAACTGCCCTATATGGAGCTGTGCCAGATTCTCTCCAATGGACTGGAAAATGCCTGCAATGCCTTGAAAGAGCTGGAAAAAGAGGAACGAAAGGTCTCAGTGCAGATGAGGTACAACAAAAATTATCTTCTGATACGGATCAGAAACAGGTGCCGGGATGATCTGTATGTGGCGCAGGGAGAGATACCCGCCACGGATAAGGAGGGACAGGATCATGGTTTCGGCCTTGCCACAATAAAAGAGATGGCGGAGCGCCTTGACGGTGAAAGCTTCTGTTATACGGAGAACGGAAATTTTGTATTGAATGTGATGGTTTCGTGCCGGACATTTTCAGGCAGCTATAGCAAATGAGGATTTAGATCAATTATTACGAAGGAGCGTCAATTAAAATGTACCAAATCGCAATCTGTGATGACGAGGAATTCGAACTGGATAAGGTAGCACAGATGTTGAAGGACTATCAGAAAAAGTGTGCAGACGTAGAATTTTCAATTCGTCGGTTTGCAGATTCGGAGGATATATTTTTGCAGATTACAATGGAAAATTATCAGCCGGATCTTATTTTAATGGATATTTATATGCCAGGCGCTTCGGGAATAGAAACGGCGGAGAAGCTGCGGGATATGAATAATACCTGCAGGATTGTGTTTATGACATCGTCACAGGAGCATGCATTGGAAGCATTCGGAGTGGATGCATTTTCTTATTTGGTAAAGCCTGTTTCCAAAGAAACGCTCTTCCCGGCGCTTGATAAGGTAATGAAAGACCTGGGAAACAATCAGCCGCAATATATTCTTTTACAGACTGCTAATGGCTGTGTACGCAGAGTCAAATTAACAGACATTATTTACTGTGAGGCACAGCGCAAAATACAGTGCGTTTACTTAAAAGAGAATGAGAGCATTTATCTGAAAATGACAATGGCAAAGCTGATTGAAATGCTCTGTCCCTATAAAAGATTTGTGAAGCTGGGTGTTTCTTATATTGTCAATATGGAGCATATCGAGCGGCTCGATGCGCAGGCGCTGATGCTGGACTGCGGAAAAGAAATCTATATGCCAAGAGGTTCTCATAAGGAATTGCGATATAGGTATTTTGAGTATTATTTATAGCGGAAACAAACAGAGAACCCATTATCATCCCTCATTTTAATTCAGGAGATAATGGGTCATGCAAACTGCTTAGAGTTTCTCTGGTTCGGGATATTCCACACCGAAAGTCTCAACGGTAACGCTCTGCATCACCTGATTTTCAAGAGGTCTGTCTGAATAGTCGGTAGCTGTTTCGGCTATTTTATTCACCACATCCATTCCTTCTATTACTTTCCCAAAAGCGGCATAGCTTCCGTCCAGATGAGGTGCGTTCTTGTGCATGATAAAGAACTGGGAGCCGGCAGAGTCGGGCGCCATGCTTCTTGCCATGGAAAGAACACCTTCCGTATGCTTTAAATTATTTTCTACACCGTTGGCGGAAAATTCTCCTTTAATGCTATAACCGGGACCGCCGCAGCCGGTGCCTTCCGGATCTCCGCCCTGAATCATAAAACCGCGGATGACACGGTGAAAGATCAGACCGTCATAGAAATTTTTGTTGATCAGACTGATAAAATTATTTACGGAAATGGGAGCGATCTCGGGATAAAGCTCTGCTTTGATGACATCTCCGTTCTCCATTGTAAAAGTAACAATAGGATTTTCCATAGGATTTTGACTCATAATGATAGTTTCCTTTCTTTTCAATTAAATAATAGCGTATTATAATAAATATAGTATTTATTTTATATGAAGTGAGGGGACTTTACAATGCTAAAATGCATCCTTCTCCTGCTGTCAGAATATTATTACGAAATTGCGGAGAGCCGTTTGGGTGAAATTTATGACAAAGTAAATGAACATCAGGTGCACGTTACATTAAAAAGAACAGATCAGCATAAGAGGGAAGAGACGCTGGTCATAACAGATGAACCGGAAACCGCAGCCCGTCTTTTAAAAGATGGCTGGTACGTGGTGATTCTGTATCATGAGAAAAACAGGGACAAAACGTTTCCACAGGTCAGATATGGCGTGGAGGATCTGTTCCTTTTGGAATACCGTTCTTATGAAGAGGTCTTTAAAAGGCTTGCGGGACTGCCATGGGATATTCTCGAGACGGACAGGCTTAAAGTTCGCGAGAGTACGCTGGAAGATGTGGATGCGTTTTATAGGATTTACAGTGAGCCGTCTATTACTTACTATATGGAAGACCTGTATCAGAAAAGAGAGGAAGAAGAGGCCTATATGCAGGCGTACATCGATCAGATATACGGATTTTACGGTTATGGTCTCTGGACGATTCTGCTCAAAGAGACTGGAGAAGTAATCGGACGGGCAGGGCTGAGTGTCAGGGAAGGTTATGAACTTCCGGAACTTGGATTTGTGATAGATTCAGCGCACCAGAATAAGGGGTATGCCTTTGAGGTATGCACCGCGATTCTTGCATATGCAAAAGAAGAACTTGCTTTTGAGCAGGTGCAGGCGCTGGTAAACGAAAGGAACACGGCTTCGCTGAGACTGCTGGGCAGGCTGGGATTTGAGTATCAGAGTAATGTGGTTGTGTCAGATTGCGATTATAAATTTTTTGTTAAAAAGTGTTGACAGGAAATGAACAGAATGATATCATGCAATACGTAAAGCAAAGGCGCTGCAAAATGACTGCAGCGCCTTTTCAAATTTATTTATTAAAAAACGCGGAGCAAAGGGGCTTATGGCAATAATCCCCTTTGTAACCGCTTTTTTTAATGTGAGGAGGAAAAATTATGACAGAAGAAATTATGAGTGCCGTAAGCGGCGAGGTATTCGGTGTCTGGTTCTTGATCGGAGCAGCGCTGGTATTCTGGATGCAGGCAGGTTTTGCAATGGTAGAGACCGGCTTTACCAGAGCAAAGAATGCAGGTAATATTCTGATGAAGAACCTGATGGATTTCTGCATTGGTACAGTTGTTTTTATCCTAATTGGATTTGGTCTTTTGTTTGGTGAGGATCTGGTTGGTCTGATTGGAAAGCCGGGATTTGATATTTTTACCAATTATGCAAATTTCGACTGGTCCAATTTCGTATTTAATCTTGTATTCTGTGCAACCACTGCAACGATTGTTTCCGGCGCAATGGCAGAGAGAACAAAATTTTTATCTTACTGTGTTTACTCGGGTATTATTTCAGCTTTGATTTATCCCATTGAAGCCCACTGGATCTGGGGCGGCGGCTGGCTTGCCCAGGCAGGTTTCCACGATTTTGCAGGTTCCTGTGCAATACATATGGTTGGCGGTATTTCAGCCCTAATCGGTGCAAAAGTGTTAGGTCCCCGTATTGGTAAATTTGTAAAGGATAAAGATGGAAAGATTACCAAAGTAAATGCCTTCCCCGGGCATAATCTTCCGATTGGATGCCTTGGAGTATTTATCTTATGGTTTGGCTGGTACGGATTCAATGGTGCAGCATGTACCAGTATGGATCAGCTGGGTTCGGTATTTGTCACAACGACAATCTCACCTGCCATTGCAACGGTAGTATGTATGGTCTTTACATGGGTAAAATATGGCAAGCCTGATGTTTCCATGTGTCTAAATGCATCTCTGGCAGGTCTGGTTGCTATCACAGCATCCTGTGATGTGACGGATGTGGCAGGAGCAATTGTAATCGGCGCAGTAGCTGGCCTTTTGGTGGTATTTGGTGTCTGGTTCCTTGATTATAAGCTTCATATTGATGATCCTGTCGGCGCCGTTGCAGTTCACTGTTTAAACGGTATCTGGGGAACCATTGCAGTTGGTCTTTTTGCCACAACAGCTGCCCCCGGAAATGATAGTCTTGTAGGTCTTTTCTATGGCGGAGGATTTAAGCTCCTTGGAATCCAGCTGGTTGGATTTGCAGCTGTAGCTGCATGGGCTGCAGTGACGATAACAATCGCGTTTTTCATTATTAAAGCAACGGTTGGCCTTCGTGTTACCCAGGAAGAAGAGATTGTCGGTCTTGACTCCTGTGAACATGGTCTGCCTTCTGCCTATGCAGGATTCAGTATCATGGATATTGCAAATACAATGACGATGGAAGTAAACGAAAACACAGATCTTGGTACAGAGGAGTATGCGGCAGCATCTGAAGCTCAGAAGGATGCAGCAGTGAAGGTGGTTGCACCTGCCGTGGCAGCTACCGGTATCTACAAAGTTGCCGTGATTGCAAAATTGTCCAGATATGATAAGTTAAAGAAAGCCATGAACGATTTGGGCGTAACTGGCATGACGGTAACACAGGTTATGGGATGCGGTATTCAAAAGGGCGCCGGAGAAATGTATCGTGGTGTTGAAGTGGATGCAACCTTGCTTCCTAAAGTGAAGGTTGAGGTCGTTGTCAGCAAGATTCCTGTTGAATCCGTAATCGAGGCGGCAAAGAAAGCGCTGTATACCGGTCATATCGGCGACGGCAAGATTTTCGTATACAACGTGGACAGAGTTGTTAAAGTCCGTACCGGAGAAGAAGATTTTGCAGCATTGCAGGATGTAGAATAAAGTGCTTTTTCCTAATTCCTTAGTTTAGTATATACATGAAGTGAAAATGCCTGCTTGCAGAAGTATTTTCACGAATGTATCGAGCGGCTTGCCGCGAGATGCAAATGCGAAACCCCGGATGCTTCCACCATCCGGGGTTTTGCTTTGTGCTAGCTTGGCACTAATTTCTTTCTTGGCTACTGATAGTATAGCGAATGCAGATGCTATTATCAAGTAATTTTATTTTTCGTTCATAGTTATTCTTCTGTATGCACTTTAACTTTAATATTGGAGGAATTGTTTTTAGATACAATTATTGAGGAACCTATTGCAGTATAGCTTGCATTTTCAAATCCCTTTTTTAGTCCTGTGACCTTATTTGAGCAATTCAGCTAAAAGATTTCTGGCATCTTCAAATCCTTGTTTATATGCTAATAAACCATAAACAGCACCTACGGCATTGTTGGCAGATAAGGCATGATCAATGGCTTCCATTTGGTCATCATTTAGGGAATATTTTTTTAATTCAGCTGTTTTTGCATCGGCTTTATCTTTGATATCTTGATATTGGGAATTAGTTGTTAAAATTGGCCCTAAAGTTCCATTAATTCTTTTTTCAAGAAAATCGTCTAATAAGGAATTACACAATATCTCTTTTTTGGATTTCTCATTTGAAGATGCACATTCCTTTAAAAAGTTATCAATGTTTGTAGATTGAGTATTTGTATACCCTTGCTCCATGACTTTATATAGTTGAAAGCCAATAATTGCACCTACTTGTAAATATACATCGCTATGCGTGGTTGCAAATTCAATTAACAGGTCATGAAGAATTTCGTCCTTTTCAGGCGTGCATGGAAAAATTTTTGCCAGCTTTTCACAAATAATGTTGAAAGAAGCATTAATGTTGGCCTCATACGAATCGGCGTTTTTTTCTGATGCATCTGCACCATATAAAAGAAGAGAAGTGACATTGGCTAGGTTTATCCTGCTTAGTAATTGGTTAAATTCAGACATTTTATATCCCCCTTTGTGTTCTTATATTCTGTATTGATTTATTAATTATAATATGCCGTCAAAATGCCGTCAACACATATTTTGACGGCATTTTGACATTATAATAAAGGCATAAAACATTAGGAGTCTCATATGGAACCAAAGCAAGCTAAGTTTACAATAAGAGTCAATTCAGAATTACTAAGAAAATTTCATTTTGTTGCAGAGTATAATGCTCGTTCAGCTAACAGAGAGATAGAGGTCATTATGAAAGAGCACGTAAAAGCATTTGAAAGAATTTATGGTAGAATTGAGCAAGACTAATAAGAAATAGAGCCGTCATAGTGCCGTCAAAACACAAACTGCCGTCATTCCGACTTTATAATAAGGGCATAATGTTTTTATGGAGGTTTAATTATGCCATCAGATTTATCAAAGTTTACGGTACGAACTGACTGCGAACTTCTAAAAAAGTTTCGCTATGTCGCAGAATATAATGCGCGTTCTGCAAATAGGGAAATTGAAGTTTTAATGAAAAAGCATATTGCCGATTTTGAAGAGGTACATGGCAGTATAGAGTTCGAGTAACTTCCTATTTATACTTTTATACTGATGTGCGTGATAACATTTTGATAACAAAATTTTTAAAATTATATAAAAAACATAGTTTTTGAGTAAAAAACCATGAAATGCGAAACCCCAGATGCTTCCACCATCCGGGGTTTTGCGTTGTGCTAATTTGGCACTAATTTCTTTCTGGGATGATGCAAATTTGATGCATTGACCATGTATAATGGTAAAAGTAAATTTATAAAACTTTATGAGGGAAGAAAAAAGTGATGAAATTATAAATTTGCCGTTTGGAAAGAGATAAATTAATAGGGAGATTTACATGAAAAACAAAATTTTTTGTTCCTGTGCGATGCTGTGCCTGCTGATTATCAGTGCTGCATCGGGATATAACTGGTATCGGAATAGTCATAAAAATTTCGAATGCAGAACGGATGAAAAGACCAATAAAAAAGCAATAGATGCTTATTATGAATTTCTTAATGACGAACAGGAAGTATATGTCAAGGATGAACATTTGAATAGTTTGTCAAATGATGCTGTGGTGCCTGAAAAATTTACATTATTATATAATGGACAGGACACAGGTATTGAGATTTCGACTTACGTTCAAGATCGGAGATATGATAAGAATGGAGTTTTGGTTTACTCTGAATTTGTCAGTGATTATTATGAAAGTGAAATAGAAATTCCCCGTCGCCAATGGGTATTGTATATTTGTACTCCATTTCTGGAACAACAGATCTTTCCGGTTAAAGATTTAATTGTTGATGAGGATACAGAAACACTTTATATATATCGGGAGACATCAGACGTTGAATTAATAGAAAAAATTAATCTTGCAGATAAATATTTAGAAACGGAAACGATCAGTGAACTTTTATTAGAAGATAGTATAATTAGTGAATATCAGCTTCCGGGCGATGGCAAAGCGCTCTCTGATTTGCAATTCAAATTTACAAGCATTGAAAATGGAGAAGCCGGCTATGTTCTGAAAGGCGAAGCTGAAGGAATTTACAAAGATACGGGAGAAAAATATTACATAGATTGGGAGTGGAATGGAACTACAAAAAAAGAAAAAATAACTCCATACATTCTCGAAAAATGGGATGCCAAAAAAGATAAAGACATTTTTGATAAATGCAATGAAATATTTGACCGGATTGAACAAGGAGACTGGTCGGATGTGCCTCCCATAGAAGGTATGGAATATATGTGGGGAATGAATGGGACAGAAGGCGACTGGATACGTGTTGACGTAAATCAAGATGGTCTGCCGGAGATAATCAGCCAGTGTGGTAATGGGCAATGGACAGAAAACAAACGGCCTATAGATCTGATTTTTTCATGGAATAAAGATAAGGTAGAATTGGTTTATACGGATTTAATTGATGCTGCTGGATTTTGTTATTACAGTGGAAACGGAAAACTTATATATGAATATCAAGCTTTAATGCAGTATGCTTCTTATTCACAATGTATATTTGATGTAAAGTGGAAACACAAAAATTTGCATACCCTAAGATTTGACAGGGAATTTTCGGAAGCAACCTGTGAAGCTGTCATGACTTTTTATTCTGTGCGTCCTAAAACAAATGATGAATTGAAGGATAATCCGGATAATAATTATTGGGTACAGGAAATTATTACGCAAGATCAATTTCTTGAAAATTATCAAGAAATGACAGGTGTTGATTATATTAAGGATAATGAAGATTGGAAATCTGAATTTCAATGAAAGGAAATATATGACAAGATATATAAAGGATATTTATTTGAAACAGCCGGAAGAAAGTGATTTGCTAGAAAATTGTTATTTTTTTACTGCTTCTTCTTATGGAATTGCTCAGATGGATAGTAAAGTCGAGATACTTATAATGGCAGCATGAAATGGGACTCTAAGAAAGGATGGTTTGTTATGAGCAATTTGTTATCATATAAGAACTATAATGGAACAGTGGAATATTCAAAAGAGGATAGTTGCCTTTTTGGAAAAGTCATCGGAATAAAGTCTTTGTTATCTTATGAAGGGGATTCTGTTAAGGAACTTGAGCAGCCATATAAGGGGACATTTAATGTAAGGATTAGTCCGGAACTTCACCGGAACATTGCCGTTTATGCAATCGAGCATGGAAAAAGTTTAAATGCTGTTGTTGAAGAAGCTATTGGAAATATGGTTGGTGCATAAGGAAAAGACAAAAATGACAAGAGAAAAAGTAGAAAATTTGCAGTATACGGATACGTTGACAAATCAGGACTTGACAGAATAGAGGAAAAGGCTTATAGTTATCCATAAGAAATGGGTTTTTACCGTACATCCTGTTACGGCCTGCTCGTTTCTTTTTTTACTGCCAAAATGTCATACAAGTATTTCTTGCCATTTTCGGCATGGTTAATCAGTAGCTGAGCATAGAAAATATTGTATCTGACAAGTACATTTTCCTCATAGACAGGTAGTGCAAACCGCACATCATATCTGTACCATCCGTGCATGGCATTTTTCACGTGTTTTTCTTTCCGATTTTCTTCATAAGCTGGATTCGAGGCGATTTGTATCAGCTCCGGTATTGCAGTGGCGGCATTTGCCTTAGCTTTTGCATTTGCACCCATAAGGCTTTTTCGGCTTTCAGATTCCGTGTATTCCTCGGGCAACTCATTTCCAATGAAAATGCACTCTGCATTTTCTTCAATCTCGTAATAGTCCCCGACATATCCTTTGAGGTACTGCTTTACGTCATCCCAGTCAATTTGCCGTTTTCCCTTGAAACGGATATCGTTAATCAAGACCAGCTTTTTACTGTCAGCATCGGTTATGATATTTACATTCCTGTTTTCAAGCATCCTTGTTGTTCCCCTTTTTCTTTTCTCTTGATTTGTAGACGTTATATTTATTCTTGTATTTCCGATTACAAAATTCATTTTAGTAAACTCTTTAGCCAATCTTTTCAGAATATTCTTTCTGAAAGTCCATTGTCACAACCTGCGGTGCGTTCCCCATAGCTATTGCGATTATATTATAGCATGTCGGGAGGATAATTTTACTGTTAGATGCGCTCGCATATTTTGGGATAAAGGTTAAACTAAATTCATTACCATACACTCGTCCGATGCACAAAAGCCGAGAGTTTCGTAAAGCGGTCTGCCTAAATCAGTAGCGTCTAAACTGATTTCTGTAACTCCTTTTCCTTTCGCCTCATCTATTAATATCTGTACGAGCCTACACGCGACACCCCGTCTGCGATAATCGGTGTTTGTATAGACATTCATTAGGTGTGCTCTATTTCCTGTAGGATGCAAAAACGTAGGCATCATTTCAATATATGACATGCTTGCACAAGCCACGGCTTTACCTTTTTTCAAAGCAATACTGGTTGTTTGATTCCCTTCAAGAAAATAGCGTCTACTATTTGCAATAAGCTCATCTGAAAAAACAAAATCATCCAACAATTCATTTACTTTCCGAAGCATTTCCAAGCGAATACTCATAAGCATATCTATATCCTCTTTCGTTGCTATTCTATATTCCATAACATTCATCCTTCTAATTCAATTTTAGTATTTAGTTAAATAGGAATTTTATTTCATTGCTTAGTATAGCAACTAAACACTTAATGTTCTACTTATATTTTAGAGAATCAGTTCACGCAGTCCTTTCATAATATGTTATACTTTGTTATGTAATTTTTCTTCCCTTGTTTTTACCCTTAGTAGGGTTCGCAAAGCCTTATGGTACGATATAACACAAAGGAGTACATAAGGGAAAACTCACTTACAGAAAAGTTAGCGTTTATAAGGGTAGCGGAGAATTTTTGAAGAAAAGGAAAGCGAGATGGCTATGAATTTGCAGTATACGGATACAATGACCAGTGAGGAATATAATGAACTTCGAATGTGTGTGGGCTGGTGTCCGATTACGGAAGGAAAGGCTGAGAGAGGACTTGAACACACTACTTTTCTAATGGCAGCAAGAGACAGGGGTAAGATTGTCGCCATGGGCAGAATGCTCTTTGACTTTGGATATACGGCATACCTGGGCGATGTCATTGTCCGTCCGGAATATCAGGGACAGATGCAAACCTCTGTCCCCTCATTTCCTACTGCCTGCCGCTGCCCCTATCCCCAGAGTCAAGGCCGAACTGTTAATGGTAGTTGGTGAGTTTTGGCAATAATAATTGACAATATAAAGTGTTTATGTTAGTCTAACTGTATATCGCATGATAGCTAAAAGCGGGAACGAAGAGAAGTAAAACCACGACAAACAGGCTGTCTTCTGTCGTTAGATAGAAGATGGCCTTTATTTTAGGAGGAGACGGAACATGAATAAGGGAAAGTATTATATTACCACAGCCATTGCCTACACATCAGGGAAGCCCCATATTGGCAACAGCTATGAGATTGTACTGGCTGACAGCATTGCCAGATTTAAAAGGAAAGACGGTTATGATGTCTTTTTCCAGACGGGTACGGATGAGCATGGGCAGAAGATTGAGTTAAAGGCGGAGGAAGCAGGCATTACCCCCAAGGAATTTGTAGACGGGGTGGCAGGAACAATTAAAGAACTGTGGAATTTGATGGACACCTCCTATGATCATTTTATCCGCACCACGGATGGTTACCATGAAAAGCAGGTACAGAAAATATTTAAAAGGCTGTATGATCAGGGAGATATTTATAAAGGCGCTTATGAGGGAATGTATTGTACACCCTGTGAATCTTTCTGGACAGAATCCCAGCTGGTGGACGGTAAATGTCCCGACTGTGGAAGAGAGGTCAAGCCGGCGAAGGAAGAAGCCTATTTCTTCAAAATGAGCAAATATGCGGACAAACTGATAGAGCATATCAATGCACATCCGGAATTTATTCAGCCGGTGTCCCGCAAGAATGAAATGATGAACAATTTCCTTTTGCCGGGTCTTCAGGACTTGTGTGTCTCAAGAACCTCTTTTAAATGGGGAATTCCGGTAGATTTTGATGACAAACATGTGGTTTATGTGTGGCTTGATGCGCTGACCAACTATATCACAGGAATTGGGTATGAGTGTGACGGGGAAAGTACGGAGCAATATCACAAGCTCTGGCCCGCGGATCTGCATCTGATTGGAAAAGATATTATCCGTTTCCATACGATTTACTGGCCTATTTTCCTGATGGCGCTGGGTGAGCCTCTGCCAAAACAGGTATTTGGTCATCCATGGCTTTTACAGGGAGACGGAAAGATGAGCAAGTCCAAGGGAAATGTGCTTTATGCAGATGACCTTGTAAACTTCTTTGGTGTTGATGCGGTGCGTTATTTTGTGCTTCATGAGATGCCTTTTGAGAATGACGGAACGATTTCTTGGGAGCTTTTGGTGGAAAGGATTAATTCCGACCTTGCCAATACCCTTGGAAATCTGGTAAACAGAACCATTTCCATGAGCAATAAATACTTTGACGGCGTGGCGGCTGACAAGGGCTGCGAGGAAGCGGTAGATGCAGAACTTAAGGCAGTTGCAACAGGCGCTTATGCCAAAGTGGCAGCGAAGATGGAAGAACTGCGGGTTGCAGATGCCCTTACAGAGATTTTTGCATTGTTTAAACGCTGCAATAAATATATTGATGAGACGGAGCCATGGGTGCTTGCCAAGGATGAGGCAAAGAAGGACCGTCTTTCCACCGTGCTTTATAACCTGATTGAAAGCATTGTGATCGGCGCATCCCTGTTAGAGCCCTATATGCCGTCCACAGCAAAGAAAATTGCTGATCAGCTGTGCACGCAGCTTCGGGGATTTGAGGAGCTTGACCGCTTTGGACTTTATCCTTCCGGAAATAAAGTGACACAGAAGCCTGAAATCCTTTTTGCACGTCAGGATGTGAAGGAAGTCGTAGAGAAAGCGGAGGCTATGTTTGCGGAAAGAAAGGCTGCGCAGGAGGCGAAAGACAATCAGGATACAGAAGATTTGGCGGATGTGATTGATATTGATCCTAAGGAAGAGATTACTTATGATCTGTTTGATAAAATGCAGTTCCAGGTAGGAGAAATTATTGCCTGCGAGGAGGTGCCTAAGTCGAAAAAGCTGCTCTGCTCAAAAGTACGTATTGGAAGTCAGGTAAAACAGATTGTTTCCGGTATTAAGCAGCATTACAGCGCACAGGAAATGGTAGGCAAAAAGGTTATGGTGTTAGTTAATTTAAAACCCGCCACGTTAGCGGGTGTGCTGTCAGAGGGGATGTTGCTCTGCGCAGAAGATGCCGATGGTAATCTGGCACTTCTTACACCGGAAAAAGATATGCCGGCAGGAGCGGAAATCTGCTAGGCGAAATGGGAGGTTACGATGGTAAAAAAAGAAGAATTTACCTTTGATTCCAGGGATGGAAAAACGAAGATTCATGCGGTCAGGTGGGTGCCGGAAGGAAAGGTGGTCTGTATTGTTCAGATTATCCACGGTATGGCGGAATACATTGAGCGCTATGAAGAACTGGCACAGTATCTTGGTGAGAAGGGGATACTGGTGACAGGAGACGATCATTTGGGACATGGAAAGAGCGTGGGAGAAGATGGCGCTTATGGGTATTTCTGCGAGCAGGATCCTGCCACAGTTGTGGTGCGGGATGTTCATCGATTAAAGAAGATGACTCAGGAGGAATATCCGGGAATACCCTATGTGATTCTGGGGCACAGCATGGGTTCCTTCATTCTCCGCAATTATCTGTTCAGATATGGAACGGGAATACAGGGTGCCATTGTATGCGGGACCGGCTCGCAGCCTAAAGCACTGGTAAAGGTCTCAAAAATGATAGCAGCGCTGCAGGGAGTTTTCCTAGGACAGAAGCATGTGGCAAAGATGATCGATAATATGGCATTTGGTTCCTATAATAAGAAAATACCGGATGCCAAAACTTCGGTGGACTGGCTGTGCACTGAGGAAGGCGTTGTGGACGCTTATGTAAAGGATGAACTGTGCGGTTTTACTTTTACAGTAAATGGTTTTATGACCCTGTTTACGCTCCTTGACCGGCTGAACCGGGAAGAAAACTTAAGAGCAATGCCGAAAAACCTTCCTGTGCATTTTATCGCAGGAGATATGGATCCCGTAGGTAATTATGGCGAGGGTGTCAAAAAAGCATATGAGGATTTTGAAAAAGTCGGTATGGAACGGATTTCCTTAAAGCTATATGCAGGCGACCGGCATGAACTTTTGAATGAAAAAGATAAATTTAAAGTGTATGAAGATATCTATCCGTGGATCATGGATAGAGTCAGAGAATATCAGTGCTGATTTTGAAGGATATAAAAGAGGATTGTGAAATGAGAAAGAAGTGTTCGGCCCTGCTGCTTGCGTTTATGTTGCTGTTTTTGCTTTTCCCTGTGTCCGTCTTTGCGGAGGAAGCAGGAACGGAAAATCAGGAAGCAACAGATATATTAAGTCAGGTAAAACAGCAGCTTTCGGCAGTGTTTGAGAATGTGGACCAGGAAACGGCGGAAGAAGTATTTGCTTTTTTGAAAGAAGAGATACAAGAAGGAAATCTGAATTCTGATGAGGGTCTTTTAAGAGCCATTGAGGAAGGAAAAGAGAAATTTGGAGTTGAGGTCAGCAAAGAGGATGCCCGAAAACTGGTAGATGCCATGGAGAAGCTGGAAGAAATAGGATTTTCTGCTGAGTTTGTGATGGGCAAAGCGGAGACTCTGTATCAGCAGTATGGTGCCGATTTTGTAGAGCACGTGGATGAATTGCTGACGGATGCAGTGAAAAATGCTGCCACGAATGCAATGAACAGTTTTTGGGATAACCTGAAAAATTCTATAAAGGATTTTTTCGCCAATTTATTTTCATAGATAAATAAAGGCAACAAAGAATAAAATGATATTGTTCCTGTAAATAATATTTATAGTCTGCAAAGCATGGCGGAATATAAAGGATTAAGTTACGGGAGGATAGTCTATGAAAATAGCATTTTACGGAACAAAACCATATGACAAGATATGGTTTGAGCCTATGGGTAAAGAGTATGGGTTTGAGATTCATTTTATTGAGGCGGCGTGCAATAAGGAAACAATCTTCATGGCAAAGGGCTATGATGCAATCTGTATTTTTGTCAATGATTATGTAAACGCCGAAATGATAGATGAACTATATGAAATGAATGTCAAGGCTATTTTATTAAGAAGCGCCGGGTTCAATAACGTGGATGTGAAGGCGGCTGAGGATAAAATCGTGGTTTTGAGGGTGCCGAGCTATTCGCCAGAAGCAGTAGCTGAGTTTTCCATGGCACTGCTCCTTACTGTGAACAGGCTGACACATAAGGCTTATAACCGGACAAGAGAATTTAACATGAGTCTGAATGGACTTATGGGAATGGATATCTATGAAAAGACGGTAGGAGTAATCGGCACAGGTAAGATCGGGCAGGCGATGATCCGGATTCTGTGCGGATTTCAGGCACATGTGATCTGTTATGATCCTTATCCGGTAGAAGGTCTGGAGGCGGAGTATGTTTCGTTGGAAGAACTGTTTAAAAGTTCGGACATCATTTCTCTCCACTGTCCGCTTACTTCCGACACCAGGCATCTGATCAACAAAGAGACTATTGCAATGATGAAGAAGGGTGTCTATCTGGTCAATACATCGAGAGGCAGTCTGATTGATACGGAGGCTTTGATCGATGCCATGCTGGAAGGCAAGTTTGGAGGTGTCGGACTGGACGTTTACGAGGAGGAAGAGGGCGTTTTCTATGAGGATCGTTCTAACGATATCATCACAGACGATAACCTTGCCCGTCTCATGACCTTTCCCAATGTATTGGTAACTTCGCATATGGGATTTTTTACCAGAGAGGCGATGCAGGCTATTGCACTTACCACTTTGGAAAATGCATATGCGCTTGAAAACGGTCTTCCGCTGGTAAATCAGGTTGGAAAAGAAATGGTACCATAGTACTGGTAAATAATGACGCTTTGCGTTATAATAAGATTAAGGTGCTACTGATTGTAAAATGTTGCATTATCTGCTATAGTGATAGTGTTAGTGCAGAAAGGGATGAATTGATGAATCAGGAAATACCTTATGAAGTACGATTTGCAGACCGAGATGACTGGGAAGAGGCTATGGGGCTTGCGTGGAAGACATTTCTGGATTTTGAGGCAGATGATTATACCATGGAAGGAATCAGAAGCTTTGAAGATTTTATTACAGATTCAGGGTTGAAGCGTCTGTTCATAATGGGCAAATACCAGATGATGGCTGCATACGATAACGGCAGAATGGTAGGAATGATAACACTTCGCAATGAGATGCACATATCCCTTTTGTTTGTGGATAAAAATTATCACAGGCACGGAATCGGCAGGGCATTAATGAAAAGCATGGCGGATTATGTAAAAAACGAATTGAGCAAACAGCGCATTACAGTTAATGCATCGCCGTACGGAGTGGCATTTTATCATCGAATCGGTTTTAAAGACCTTGGTCCGGAAAGACAGCAGGATGGGATCAGATATACGCCAATGGAATATATCTTTTCGGAGGGAAAGGGAGAGCAGTAAACTATATTATAAACACAGGTGAGGCGTATGGAATATATTCACAGCAAGGATATTTTTCTGTTGATGCGGGATACACTTAAGTTGATTGACCGCAGAGTTATGGATCACGGTTCCAGGGTAGCGTATTATTTATACAAGATGCTGGAGTGCAAAGGAGGCTATGAGAAATTTGAATTAGCAGACTTTGTATTTCTGGCTTCTCTTCATGACATTGGCGTCTATAAGACGGAAAACCCCAAGGACATGATTCGTTATGAATGCAAAGAGCCCATGGCACATGTTGCCTATGGTTATCTGGTATTCAAACATCTTTCACCGCTTAGTGAACTTGCAACAATCATTCTTTATCATCATACAGATTATTCCCAGTTGGAAGAGATGGACTATGAATATAAAGATATTGCGGCGGCGTTAAGCCTTGTTGAAAAGATAGATATCTTTTCTCTGGCTTTAGGTGACAAGTTTGATGTTAAAATGTTTGAAAAGCAGGCAGGTACGGTAATCAGCCGGGAAGCCTTGAAATTGTTTGAGGAAACAGAACGGAAGTTTCATGTCCTGCGCAAGGTGAAAAGCGGCGAATACAAAGAAGAATTAGACGATATCATTGGATATATGATTTTTACCAATGAGGATAAGAAAAAGTTTCTGGAGATGCTTACATATTGCCAGGGATTCAGAAGAGAGGACGCGGTGGTTGGCTCTGTAGTCTGTATGTGTATAGCCGAAGTGATTGGAGAAAAAGCAGGTCTCAGTGCTTTGGAAAGAGAACAGCTTTATTATGGAGCTCTTCTTCATGATATTGGTATGCTGGCAGTTCCGAATCTGATTACAGGCGCACCCAGAAGTCTGACGCCGGATGAATACGAAAAAGTAAAAATGCATGTCCATCTGGCGGAGAAAGTTTTAAAGAACCGCATGGCGGATGAAGTTGTGGAGATTGTTGCAGCCCATCATGAGCGATGCGATGGCAGCGGGTATCCCAGAGGACTTCGGGAAATACAGATGAACAAGAGCCAGCAGATTGTACAATTTGCGGATGCAGTCAACGCGCTTATGGGAAGAAAGGCTTACAGACCGGCGTTTAAAGATTCAGAAATACTGGAACTAATCAAGAAGGAGTCAGCGGCCGGAAAATACAATAAGGCAATCACAAAAATCTTTTTTGACTGCTATGGCGAAATTATGGAATATGTAAGAATAAGGGCGGAGGAAACCATGAGTACATACAAAAAGCTGAACCAGCAGTATAATCAGGTTTCCGGAAAATTGAAAGAGCGCTAAAGCCCGAAAAGATACAGGAAGAAGATGAGCGTTATGGGAAAATTATTTGACTTGGACAGTCCTCTGTTCAGCGGCCTGAATAAGTTGGCGGATTTGATTTATTTAAATATATTGACAATGATCTGTTGTATTCCAATCATTACAATAGGGGCATCCATGACGGCATTGAACTACGTAGCTTTAAAGATAGTCAGGAATGAGGAGGGCTATATAACCAGAGCGTTTTTTAAGTCCTTTAAGCAGAATTTTAAACAGGCCACTGTGATTTGGCTGCTTCTTCTTGTGATTGCAGGGGTTTTGGCAGGAGATGTATTTATATTCAGTTATTCCACACTGACATTTCCGGCCTGGATGCGGATCGCACTGGCAGTTGTAGCATTTATTCTGGTATTCGCTATGATGCATGTATTTCCGGTTCTGGCCAGATTTGAAAATTCCATTAAGCAGACACTTAAAAATTCTTTGTATATGGGAATACTTAGTCTTCCAAAGACGATTCTTATGATGGTCTGTTGGGCGGTGCCCATTGTTATAACGATATTTTTTTTTCAGGCGTTTCCGATTGTATTTGCGTTGGGAATATCTGGACCGACCTTTGTGTGCGCTCTTCTTTACAATAAAACGTTTAAACGTTTTGAACCGGAAGAAAATGCAGATGAGTGGACGCTAGAGACCGAAGAAGAGATGGATCATGCGGATAATACGGAGAGCACAGGATGAAAGAGGGACAAGGCAGAACAATTTTACAATGGCTGATACCGTTGGTTTGCGCAATAATTGTAATCGCAATTATGTTATTAAAGTTCTCCGTTGATATCCGAAAAGATGCGGTAAACACGGTTGGAAAGGAGATAGAAGAAATCACCGAAAAATATACTTTGAGAATTACGAATGACCTTCAAAGCATTCAGACTTCCGGTGAGACAGCAGCGCAGGTAATCAGCAAACAGCCATCAAAGAAAACGGACATTGTGCAGCAGCTCCTTAAGGCACTTGTGGATCAGACGCAGATATATGAGGCGGTTTACTGTAATGAAAAAGGAATATTTATCGACCAGGATGGCGAATCTATCGACTTTGAGGGGACTGTCTATGATGAAGCGATAAAGCCTCTTTCGGACGTTACATACGCATATCTGCCAGAGGACGGCGTATTGGGGATACCTGCAATATTGATAATAATTCCTGTGCCGGAGGACAAGGGGAATCTGCTCTTGTTTTATTCCGTCAAACGTATAAAGAATCTCACAAGGATAGATAAAGAATTTGATCAGACAGCGTTTGCTGTTATGGTGGATAAGAACGGAAATATTCTCTCCTATGGGGAATCAGGCAGCAGTTTCCTGAAAGGCGGAAATATATGGGCGAACATTGACAAGAAGTATCAAAACGCCGGTACTCAGGCGAGGGTGGCGATGCAGAATTCCAGTACCGGTAGTGTCGAACTTGTGGCAAACGGAGAGGAGAAAACGCTGGCATTTACACGTATAGGAATTAATGACTGGAATCTGGTGATAGGAATCGATCAGAGTTACGTGCAGTTTTCCCAGAGCAGAATGTGGAACAGTTTTTTGCTGAGGGTGATTCCGATTCTTAGTGTGGTGGTCTTGTTCTTCCTGTTTTTCGTAATCGCCAATTTGATTGGCAAAAAGCGGAATGCAGAGAGAAGCAAGACTCTGCAGGAAAAAGCAGATACGGATCTTCTTACCGGTCTTAATAATAAACTGGCAACGGAGCGGAAGATTAAGGAGTACATAAAAGACTATCCGCAGTCAATGGCGATGATGTTTGTCCTGGATATTGATAATTTTAAAAAAATCAATGATACTCAGGGGCATGCCTTTGGTGATGAGGTTCTCCGCACGCTGGGCAAGCATATTGGAGTCAATTTCCGTGTTACAGATATCATAGGACGTACCGGCGGTGATGAGTTTACCATTTTTCTGAAAGATCTGAAGGAGGATGCCAATACTTTGAAGGAAGCTCAGAAATTGGTGCATTTTTTCAAAGACTTTCAGGTTGGTGAATATGTAAAGTATTCGGCTACGGCAAGTATTGGCGCGGCTGTTTTTCCAGCCCACGGAAGTGATTTTGAATCCCTGTATAAAGCAGCAGACCAGGCTTTATACAAAGCAAAGAAAAGGGGAAAGAATCAGCTGGCTTTTTACGATGACCGGGATCGTAAGGAATAATTGTACAAAGTGTCTATGGAACTGAAAAATCTTTGTGTAATAGTGGCATAGGCAAGAGCAGGAAACTCATGTATACTAATCTCAGACTTGATTACGAATCAAATATTTAAGGAGGCAAATAAAATGGCAAGTTTATCTTTAAAAAACATCTGCAAGGTATATCCTAATGGATTTGAGGCAGTAAAAGACTTCAACCTTGAGATTAAGGATCAGGAATTCATCATCTTTGTAGGACCTTCAGGATGTGGTAAGTCTACTACATTGCGTATGGTTGCAGGTCTGGAAGACATTTCTTCCGGTGAACTGAAAATCGGTGACAGGGTTGTCAATGATGTTGAACCTAAGGACAGAGATATTGCGATGGTATTCCAGAACTACGCTTTGTATCCTCATATGTCAGTATATGATAACATGGCGTTCGGTCTTAAATTAAGAAAAGTTCCGAAGGATGAAATCGATAAGATGGTAAAAGAAGCTGCTAAGATTCTTGACCTGACAGCTCTTCTTGATCGTAAGCCTAAGGCTTTATCCGGTGGTCAGAGACAGCGTGTTGCTATGGGTCGTGCTATCGTTCGTAACCCTAAGGTATTCTTGATGGATGAACCTCTTTCTAACTTGGATGCTAAACTTCGTGTGCAGATGCGTATCGAAATTGCTAAATTGCATCAGAGATTAGGTACCACCATTATCTACGTAACACATGACCAGACAGAAGCTATGACACTTGGTGACAGAATCGTAGTTATGAAAGACGGCGTTGTTCAGCAGGTAGATACACCTCAGAACCTGTATGAGAAGCCTGCTAATCTGTTCGTAGCTGGATTCATGGGATCTCCTCAGATGAACTTCCTTGATGCCGTTGTAGAGGTAAATGGAGATGTAGCAAGTCTTAAGGTTGCTGGAAGCAGTATTCCTCTTCCTGCTGCAAAATCCAAAAAGCTGATTGACGGCGGATACGCTGGAAAGACAGTTACCTTTGGTATTCGTCCTGAAGATGTATATGATTCAGAGATGTTCCTTCAGACAGCAAAATGCTCATTTGAATCAACCATTAAGGTTTACGAATTGCTTGGTGCAGAAGTTTACTTATACTTTGATCTGGCTGAGTTCCCGCTCACAGCAAGAGTTGACTCCCGTACAACAGCAAGACCTGGTGATACAGTTAAGTTTGCATTTGATGTTGAGAAGATCCACGTATTTGATAAAGAAACAGAGCAGACAATTACAAACTAATAACTGCATGAATAAAAGGGATGCCTCCGGCATCCCTTTTTTATTGCAATGGTTCTAAAAGTTTTGGTATACTGTATTTATACTCAGAAAGGACGTGAAGGAATGATCACTACACAAATAATAGAAAACTGCATTGAAGAGCTGCGTGCCATCACGAAGGTTAATCTGGCAGTGTTTGGTCTGGATGGAGCAGAAATTGCATCTACATTTGAAGATGGCGGTATACCGGAGGATCTGATCAGAGGGTTTGTGGATTCCCCTGCGGACAGTCAGGTGATAGGAAAGAATCATCTTCTTAAAATCATGGATGAAGGAGAACTTGCTTACATACTGGCAGCGAGAGGCAGTAATGATGAGTCTTATATTATTGGAAAAGTAGCAGTGAGCCAGATTCAGCAGCTTATCATGGCCTATAAAGAGCGTCTTGACCGAAATCATTTTTTCCAGAACCTTTTGATGGACAATCTTCTATTGGTTGATGTATATAACCGGGCAAAGAAATTACATATTGAAGCAGCAGTTCCAAGGGTGGTATATATTGTGGAAACTAAGACGGAGAAGGATAATACGGCTACAGAACTGTTGCGCGGGCTGTTTTCAGTTCAATCGGGGGATTTTGTCACAGCGGTAGATGAGAATAGTGTGATTTTAATAAAATCCCTTGGTCTGACGGACGGAAATGCTAATCTTGAACAGATAGCGCAGACGATAGTGGATATGATGAGTACAGAAGCCATGATGAATGTAAGGGTGGCATATGGAACGATAGTACCGGAACTTAAGGATGTTTCAAAGTCTTACAAAGAAGCTATGATGGCGCTTGAAGTAGGAAAGATCTTTTATGTGGAAAAGAAAGTGAATTCTTATGGAAGCCTTGGAATAGGTCGGCTGATTTATCAGCTTCCAGCAAATCTTTGTAAGATTTTTATTGATGAGATATTTGGGGACAATGATCCCGGGAACTTCGATGAAGAAATTGTTTCAACTGTAAATAAGTTTTTTGAAAACAATCTGAATGTGTCTGAGACATCCAGACAGTTATTTGTACATCGTAATACACTTGTATACAGAGTGGAAAAGCTACAGAAAAGCACAGGTCTGGATGTGCGCACTTTTGACGACGCGCTTACCTTTAAAATAGCCATGATGGTGTATAATTACATGAAATATCTGGAGGCGGAGAATCGTTAAGCGATAGCCTGAAGGAAACTTTAGAATGATAGACATGAAAAACCTTATCTCTGAATACAATAGTACAGAACTGTTGGGAGGGATAAGGTTGATTTTATATGAAAAGAAAATAGTATATCTGTCTTTGTATCAGGGGGGAATGAAGAAAGCGTCTGCCGGATTTGTAAAACTTTCAAGGGAAAGAGACGAGTACTTGCTGGACATACATATAAAAAATGGGACAGGTATCCGGGATGGAGAGTACGCAATCTGTGTAGCAGGACAAAGCAGGGAAATTGATTGGGGAACAATCACATTGCAAAGCGGAAGGGCAGATGAGAAAAGGCGGTTTTATGTACGCGGAGGATATGCGCGGTTCGGGGAGGAAGAGTTTGAAGAAGATGACTTGCGAGGTATTTTGATCCAACTGGATGCACAGCAGTGGATTGCAGGATACTGGAGGGAAACGGAGCATCGCTCTGTGCCAATGGAAATACCTGATTTATGTGCCGCAGATGAAAGAACAGCAAATAAAGAAATAGAAGATGAAAAAACAGTAGAAGAAGATAGGGCAAGGGAAATAGCTGTTAATGAAGCAAAAGGGAATGATGCGGCAGATGACAAATCAGGAATTTTGCCCGAAGCAGCCTGCGAAGATAAATGGGAGCAGCTTCTTAGATGCTATAAAAAGGTACATCCCTTTGGAGATGACAGAGTTTTTCTCTCCGTCGAGCCGAAAGATTTTATTATCTTGCAGGCCCCTTACCAAAGACTGGTAAATAACAGTTTTCTTTTGCATGGATTTTATAATTACAGGCATATGATCCTTGGACCGGATAAAGAGATTGGGGATGGAGATGGGACTTGTTTCTATCTGGGAGTTCCTGGAACCTATTTTGAAAGAGAAAAAATGGTAGCCATCATGTTTGGGTTTGAAGGGTTTGAATGTGACGGGGCCGTGGAAGTTGGAAAATTCGGATACTACATGCGCAGGGTGGAGTTATAGGCTTGCGGTGTGCTTATGAGCAAGGTATAATGTATAAAGCAGGAAAGCAAAAACCGTGTTCTTTATCCTCAGGGAAACTGCCATGCGTTACCTATACAGTTAACTAGGACCAGGCACCCTTGCGGCACATGGAAGATTCCGCTTAGTGCTGCTTTGTTCCCAACCTGACACGGTTCGCAGATATCCATTGCGCAAGACCCAATCGTCAAACGCCACTTATACAGGGCAGCCATGACAGCTTCCCTGAAAACAAAGCTGCACGGTTGTAAAATGAATCATATCATCTTGTAGTATATGGGTTTTTATCCTGTTTGTCAACCAAAACGGGGAGGAATTAAGTTGCTGATCGTCGGCATGAGTAAAACTACACTTTTAGACTATCCGGGATGTGTTGCCGTCACTGTTTTTGTGGGCGGATGCAACTTCAGATGTCCTTTTTGCCACAATGGCGGCCTGGTACTTGATCCTTTATCCCAGAAATCATATTCGGAGGAAGAGATTCTGGAATTTCTCAAAAAAAGAAAAAAGATTCTGAAAGGTGTTTGTATTACAGGGGGAGAGCCCACACTTCATGCAGATTTACCGGAATTTATTTGGAAGATAAAGGAGTTAGGATACCGGGTGAAGCTGGACACCAACGGATATGCGCCAAATGTATTGAAAGAGCTGATTGATGGGAAATTGCTGGATTATGTAGCAATGGATATCAAAAACTGCCCGGATAAATATGCATTGACGACAGGAATGAGCGGTTCACTCGATATAGATAGGATAAAGCAGTCTGTCAATATATTAAAAACATCCTCTGTTTTGTATGAGTTTAGGACAACGGTGGTAAAGGAGTTTCATACAAAGGAAGATCTGCTTAAAATTGCAGGCTGGATTCAAGGATGCTCCCATTATTACTTACAGCAGTATCAGGATAATGAAAATATACTTGATCGGATTGTCCACAATCCTACAGGGATTGATAGCGGAGAAGAGTCATCGTTTCATGGATGTCTTCATGGGTATGATAAAGAAGAAATGGAGCAGATGGCGGATGTGTTCCGGCAGATCCCGGGAATGACCGGAGAAGTGGCGCTGCGAGGAATAGGAGCGTGAAGGGGACAGCACTTACCTGACGGTATGGAGGTACTTATGACAGAACAGGAAAAATACATGGGGGAAGCCTTAAAACAGGCAAAGAAGGCAAAGGCTCTGGGGGAGGTCCCCATAGGCTGTGTAATCGTTTACGAAGGGAAAATCATAAGCCGGGGTTATAATCGCAGAAATACAGACAAAGATACACTTGCCCATGCCGAGATCACCGCAATTAGAAGAGCAAGCAGAAAACTTGGTGACTGGCGGCTGGAGGGCTGTACGATGTATGTAACGTTGGAACCATGTCAGATGTGCTCGGGTGCAATCGTGCAGGCGAGGATTGATGAGGTGGTCATAGGATGCATGAATCCTAAGGCAGGCTGTGCTGGCTCCATAATAAATTTGCTGGAAATGCCTGAATTTAACCATCAGGTGAAAATAACGAGAGGAGTACTTGAGGAAAAGTGTTCTTGTGTGCTGACGGCTTTTTTCAAGGAACTTCGGATCCGGAATAAGCTGGAAAAAGCGTTAAGCAGAAAGGAAGAAACGGAAAGCTGATATAAAAATTTCATATAACATGTTTTAAGAGACTGCTGCACGGGGATGATATTTTTTACGTGATGATTCGTGCGGGAGTTCTTTTTTTATTTTATAGGGAAGTGTTTCCTGTGAAATAAAAGAAATGTGTAGATAATAAGAAGAGGGAAAATAGAGGAAAATAATTTGTATATTTTTCACAAACTTTTTGATAAATAGAAAAAATGACCATAAAAGTAGTGTTTATGCACAAAAAATACCCATGTGAACTTGGCTAAATAGTGCAAAAAAGTAGGAAAACGGTTACTTAAAATTAAATTGTTGTAAAGAGAGCATGATGTTAAACTTTCCTTGTAAACAGGAGACAAGAAAAAGGAGGATTTTTTATGACAAAGCTGTTAAAGAAAGTTGTGATGGTTTTATGCGCGTTTACAATGATGTTTTCATTTTGGACGCCGATGAGCACCAGGGCTGAGGANGAAAGGGNCNTTATTTATGTCAATCCNCCNNAAGACTGGAATGAGCCTTTTTTGTGGGCTTGGGATGAAGCCGGAAATAATGCATTTGCGTCATGGCCCGGCGGAGAAATGGAAATTGACCCTGATAATGAGGGATGGTATTACATCTGGGTGCCTTCATGGGCAAATCATATGATTGTAAGTGCCGGTGAGGAAATCCAGACAGGAGAACTGATATCGGAAGGNGGAAACGTCTGGATTACGATAGAGGATATGGAAAATGCGGAAATTTCTTATGATGCACTGACCGAAGGAGAACTTCCTGCATATGTGGAGAAATTTAAAATTCATGTAAGCTTGCCGGACGGTTGGCAGACACCTGTCTTTACTTTAGGTGAAAGCACTTCAAGTGAGGCACTAAAAATGGGTNATGATGGATGGTATACAGGAAGAGTACCTGTAGGGGCGCAGTCCGTTATCATCAGCGGCAGCGAAGAGGGNCAGAAGACTGAAGCAATTTCCATTGATCCGGCAGAAGTNTGGATCACAGTTGCAGAAGATGGAAGTTTTGATTTTAGTTATAATGATCCCAATGCAGTGCAGGCGGCGGATATCAGCGTATCTGTAAAGGTGCCGGAAGATTGGGAAACACCTTGTTTATGGGCATGGTCTGCNCCGGATGGAACAAATGTCTTTACCTCGTGGCCGGGAGAAGCCTTTTTGGAAGGTGAAGATGGATGGCTCACATTGCAGGTGCCGGGGTGGATTAATTCTATTATCGTAAATGCTAATGAAGGAGCTGTACAGACCAGCGATATTTCCGTGGAGACAGAGAAGGATGTGTGGATTGTAATTTCAGGACCGGAGGAATATGAAGTCTCCTACGAAGCAGTTTTGACAGAGGAGANAGGTGAGAGTGCAGAAGAAATGACGGCACAAGATGAAACTTCTTCTTCTGAAGAGGAAGCAGTGGCAGAAGAGAGTGCACAGACCGGGGAGGAAGAAAAGAGCGGATCAAATACCGGTATGATAGCAGTGATTGTTGTTATTTGTATTATAATTGCTGTATTAGCAGCTTTCTTCGTGATAAAGAAAAAGAAATAAAAGACTAAAAAACTAAGAGTATGAAGTACGTCAACAGGAGGTAGGGAATGAAGAACATAATCGNATCATTATTGTCAATTGCAATGCTTATTGGATTATTATGCGGCTGCGGAGCAAAAGGACAGGTGCTGACAGAAGAAGAAAAGAACACCATTGTAATCTGGCATGATAAAGAGGAGGCGGTGGCGGAAGCGCTGCTTGCGGAATTGAAAAAATCCGTACCCGATGTTGACGTACGGCTGGAACATAAGAGCAATCTTACTGAAGCGCTTAAGATGGTGGGGAATGACCCCAAGGCAGCGCCTGATCTTTACTTTTTTGCCCATGATAAAATCGGNGTTTACGCAGAAATGGGAATACTGGAGCCAATCACGGAGCTGATACCAAAGGAGGATCTGGAAAGCGCTTATGTTGGAATTACTTTAGATGCAGCTACTTATAAAGGTGAGATTTATCAGCTTCCGGTTTATTTTGAAACCCTGCTCTTTATGTACAATCGGTTGTATATGGCTGATGAACGTGTTCCCGGGACCACGGAAGAATTATATGCATACATGTCAGAGAAAACCCACGGCGGACATTATGGGTTTGTGGAACAGCACAGCACAGCCTATTACAGTGCCGGCTGGATTCACGGATTTGGAGGATATATCATGAATGGTGAAGGCGATGTGGGGCTGGATCTGCCGGAAACGATTGCTGCTATGGAGTATCATAAAAAATTTGTTGAGCTGATGCCCGGAGAAAGTGAATATGCTACGGTAAATACTTTGTTCCAGGAGGGAAAAGCCCATGCAACGATTGGAGGACCGTGGCTGGTGTCGGCATCAAGGGCAGCAGGAATGGATCTTGGAATTTCTTCCATGCCTGTAATTGACGAAAGCNGAATTCCTATTTCTCCTTATATGGGAGTCCAGGGTGTGCAGGTTCTGAAATATGCGGCGGAGAATAAAACAGATGCAGTGAAGAAGGTATTAAATGCGCTGATGCAGCCGGAAGTGGGNATTTCNCTGGCAAAGGTCAGTGGATGCGCNCCGGCGGTGGAAGCGTGCTATGAAAATGCAGAAGTGATTTCGGATGATGTAGTCATGGCTATGAGAGAAACAGCTGAAAATACGATTCCCATGCCTAACTGTCCGGAAATGGATATCATGTGGACAGTTGCGGCAGATATGCTGGTCAACATTAATATGAGNGGNCAGGATGTGAAGGAAAGCTGCGAGGCGGCACAGAAAAATGCGGANGAATTGATTAGAAAAATGCAGTGATGCAAGAGATTTNGTGTCGGAAAGGAATGACTATGAACCANTTAAGNANGAAAAGGAAAAAAANCATATTNTTTTCCTATCTGTGGTCGGCGCCCTCATTGATATTGATNTGTCTGATCGTGATATTTCCTATTATTTACACAGGATATATTTCCCTGACTAATATGAATGTTTATCATTGGTTNACNTATGATCTGATTGGGCTGGCGAATTATAAGGAAGCACTGTTGGTGTTTGACAGCGGCTTTATTCCGGCATTGCTTTTGACGATCCTGTGGACAGTCGTAAATATGGTATTGCAGCTGATGATTGCCTATCTGCTGGCAAGTCTGTTAAATACAAAGGGACTGAGGCTTAGGAATTTTTATCGGACGCTTTTGATCTTTCCATGGGCAATGCCTGGTTATGTGTCTATTTTGNTNTGGAAAACGGGAATGTTCAATTCTCAGTTCGGATTGTTGAATCAATGGATGGAAAAACTGGGCTTTTCACCGGTAAAATGGCTGGCAAGCGATGGATTGGCATTTATCTGCTGCACCNTCGTCAATCTATGGCTTGCGCTTCCGTTCATGATTACAATCATTGACGGCGCCCTCCAAAGCGTGGATCAGAGTTTCTATGAAAGTGCGCTGCTGGATGGTGCGGGATGGATGGAGAGAACCTTATACATCACGATTCCCTCCATTAAGCCGATTATTGCGCCCTCAGTGGTTATCACGATTTTTACCACCTTTAAGCAGTTTGACGTAATTTATCTAATGACCCAGCAGGCAGGCGCCAAAACGGGGGCACATATACACACGATTCTGACTTATGCTTATGAGAATGCATTTATNACAAACAATTACGGNTANAGTTCTGCGGTGTCCATGGTAATTTTTGNGATATTGATTATCTTNTCTTATGTAATCAACAGGAAGCCGAAGGAGGAAATCTGATGAAGCGGAAAGAATGGAAAGAAAGAGGAAAATTATTACTGATCAATCTTTTCCTGATATTGATTTGCTTTGCCACATTGGTGCCGATTCTGTATGCATTTTCGGTATCCCTCAATGAGCAGAACAGTCTGCTTGGTTCGGATTTTTCCTTTATTCCGCAAAAGATGACACTGGAAAATTATCGGAAAGTATTTATGGAAGAACCGGTGNTTTTGTGGTTTAAGAACAGCTGTCTGCTTGCAGTTGCCACAGTGGCAATTTCGCTTTGTACAGGCATTCCGGCAGCTTATATCTTTTCCAGAAGGAGATTTCCGGGAAGGAGCGGAATTTTACAGATGTTGATCTTGCTGTATGCTTTTCCGTCGCTCCTTTCTATGACGGCGCTTTACAAGCTTCTCAGTCCAATGGGACTGATTAACACCAGGCTGGGGCTGATTATTGTGTATACGGGAACCATGGCAGTGTTTGCACTGTGGAATATGAAGGGATATTTTGATACGATTCCCGTTGANATNGAGGAAGCTTCTATGATAGACGGGGCAAGTCCCATTCAGATTGTCANGAAGATCGTACTGCCGTTGGCAAAACCGACCATTGCCGTAACAGCCATGATGGTTTTGATTTACGTCTGGAATGAGTATATTTTTGCGATTAACTTTATGACAGGGGAGAGCACNTATACGTTAGCTGCGGGATTATATTCGCTGCAGGCAAATGAGACAAGCGGAAGCTGGCCGGTTTTTTCGGCAGCATCACTAGCCGTATCGCTCCCTATTCTGATTATATTTTTTGCCCTGCAGAAAAACATGGCATCAGGGCTTACATCAGGCGGAGTAAANGGTTAANANAANAACAGAATNAANGGGAAAGGCATGGGTATAAAAATGAATAGAAGTGCAGTATTACATATTCCCNTATCGGAATATGCNTATGGAGTGGATGAAGAGCACGTNACTTTCAGACTTCGCTGTGGAAGAGGAGATTTGGAACATTGCTTTTTGNATTTTGGAGACAGGGCGTGCCGGCAGACTCCCGTCATTTTTACAAAGCAGGAAATGGTGGTGGCGGCATCNGATGAGTATTTTGATTATTATGAGATNACGTTGGAACATCCTTATAAGAGAATCAATTATTATTTNGAGTTGATAGCAGAAGATGAGAGCANATTGTATTATGGGGATTGCTTTATGGAGGAATGTGTGGATGACAGGTCGGAATATTATCAGCTTCCNTTTAATCACAGGGCCGATCTTGTAAAGCCTCCTGCGTGGGCAAAGGACGCTGTTATTTACAATATCTTTCCGGACAGTTTTGCAACNNAAANGGAATCTATTTCTTTAAAGCCGGCGGAAAAGGAGATGCANGGCGAACTTTTTCATGGAAAGCTGGGCGGTACTATAAGAGGGATNACGGAAAATGTAAATTACTTGAAAGACTTAGGGATTAATGCCATTTATATCAACCCGGTCTTTGCNGCGGGGGAATATCATAAATATGATCTGGTAGATTATTTTCATATTGATCCCTGTTTTGGGACAAATGAAGAATTTAAAGAGATGGTGAAGGTTTACCACGAGAATGGAATGAAGGTCATTGTGGACGGAGTGTTCAATCATTGCGGATGGAGATTCTTTGCTTTTAATGATGTGGTGGAAAAGGGTGAAAATTCACGNTATAAGGATTGGTTCTATCGCCTGACTTTTCCGGTGGTGCGGCCGGAAAACGGTGAAATCTATCCGGATTATGAATGTTTTGGATATGAGAGGATGATGCCCAAGCTGAATGGTCAGAATCCGGAAGTAATCGATTATTTCTGCCAAGTGTGCCGATACTGGTTGAAAGAATATGAAATCGACGGATGGAGACTGGACGTTGCAAGTGANATGAATGATGAGTTCTGGAACTGCTTTTGCCGGGCAGCAAAGGAAGTGAATCCGGACGCCATTCTGATTGGGGAAGTATGGGAAACGGCACGGCATTGGCTGGATGGAAAAAAATTTGACTCCACGATGAATTATGATTTCAGAAAGCACTGCAGGCGTTTCTTTGCGGAGGAAAGCATTGATGCATTTGAATTTGACGGCAGAGTGACCAATATGAGAATGCGCTATAGAGAGCAGACGGTTTATGCGCAGCTGAATTTGCTGGACAGTCATGATGTGAGCAGGTTTCTGTCCCTGTGCGGCAACGACGAGAAGCGGTATAGGCTGGCGGTATTGTTCCAGATGACCTTCCCGGGTGTGCCCTCAGTATTTTATGGAGATGAGCGGGGAATTGACGGGATATTGGAGGAAGAATATAGGGCGGCAATGCCATGGCAGAAGGAGAAAGATGATTTNTTTGCTTTCTATCAGATAGCAATACGATTNCGAAGAGAGCATGAGACGCTGAGAAAAGGCAAATACAGAACAATACAGGCGGATAAGGGAGATCGTCTTTATATCTATGCAAGAGAGTCTGCTTCTGATAAAATCGTAATAGCAATTAACGGAAACAGTCATATGAGCAGATTACCCCAGTTGTTTATGGATGCGCAGATNCTCTGGCAGGAGGGGCTTTGGGGAGANNATNCCGGAGAGAAAAGTCTTTTACCTATGGGATTTGCCGTAGCAANGATTTAAGGAGAGGATGAGTTGGCAGCTACAATCAAGGATGTCGCAAAACTGGCAGGCACTTCCACAGCAACAGTATCAAAGGTGATAAATGGNTCTTATTCCATTTCTCAGAAGACAATTGACAATGTGCNNANGGCGATGGAAGAATTGAATTACCATCCNAACCTTNGGGCNAGAAATTTTGCGAGNCAAAGNACAAGGCAGGTGTTATTTCTTACAACTTTAGGTGAGAATGCAGGGTTTTCTAATCCACATATGTTNGAAATNATGTCAGGGTTGGAATGCGTGTTGGGCAANAAAGGTTATCTGCTTGGAGTNAAAAATATTTCTCCCGNGGAAGCGCCGGATTTTGTAAAAGAAGTGTTTGAGAGCAAAATGGCGGACGGNGTGGTGATTCACGCCTCCGTCATTTCCAAAAAGCTGGATGAGATGATACGATACAAGGAGATNCCCCATATTGTGCTGGGACTTCCCGATTTNGCAAGTCATTTTTGCTGGCTGGATATTGATAATAAGCTGGCTGGCGAGATGGCGGCAAATTANCTTTTGCAATGCGGNTATCAGTCCNTGGCTTTTGTGGGAGGNACAGATGAGGATAAGATATCNGCCCATCGNCTGGAAGGNGTTTTGTCGGTNCTCAAGGAGTATGATGTAATCGTACCCCGCTATCACCTTAANTATGGAGANTCNGATTGCGACAGNGGTTTTCAGATGACAGAGCAGATTTTNCAAAGCCNGAATCTGCCTGATGCAATCATCTGTGCAAACAATTACATTGCTTACGGATGTGTGAATGCNNTGAANGNACATCATATGAANATACCNGAAGANATGGGNGTGCTGACNTTTGATGATTATCCTTTTTCNCANATATTGNAGCCNAAANTGACGGTAATCAANATTGATGTGTATGACATGGGNATGCAGGCGGGNAANCTGATNTTAAATAAGATGAAAAAGCCNAANCTGCAGGTGCAGTTTTANTGCACANTGCCNTCGGTAACAGAGAGGGAATCCACAANAAANNTTTAAAANNCNNTTTNATTCAATACCCGAAAGGGTATANAANNATAGNATNAANANNNAATAAACCCTNACGGGTATAATTTCTTNATTANNANATTGAAATTATACCCGTNAGGGTTTATTATNNAATTATGAGNAAAATAGGTAANTATATTAAGGAAGAAAGAAAAAAAGCCGGTTTGACACAGGAAGAATTTGCAATGCGTTCGGGTTTAGGNCTTCGATTTGTCAGAGAATTGGAACAGGGAAAGGAAACGGTGCGCTTAGACAAAGTAAATCAGGCGCTTGCAATGTTTGGAATGGAAGCAGTGGCAGGAAAGAAAGGGGAATAATTCATGGCAGACGAGTACAGGAAAGGAAATGTTTACATCCAGAATATTTTTGCAGGCATCATACGGGAAACGGACGAGGGCTATGTTTTTGCCTATGACAGAGAATATTTAAATGCAGAGGGAGCTGTTCCGGTAAGCATAACCTTACCTCTCGAAGAAAGAGAATACATGTCTACGATTCTTTTTCCTTTTTTTGACGGGTTGATTCCGGAGGGATGGCTGCTTGGAATTGTGAGCAGAAACTGGAAAATAGACACTAATGACAGGTTTGGACTTTTACTGTCCGTATGCAGGGACTGCATTGGTGATGTCTGCGTGAGAAACGAGATGGATGAGGACATTCCGGAACGGAGGACAAAATGAAATGTTTATGCTGTGGAAAAGTGATAAAGGATACAGCTGCCGATAAGGAAAAAAAGAATCGCTGGCATAGTAAGTGCATAAAAAAATTCTTTGGCACGGCGCAAATGCCTGCACTGGACTTATCAGAAGAAAAGCTGGAAGAACTGGCAAGTATGACAGTGAATAAAGGATTGACTGTACCCGGTGTACAGAAAAAGCTTTCTCTGCATTTATCTGATGATATAGAGGCGAGACTGACCATTGTAGATTATCCCACCGGATATATTCTTAAACCCCAGACCGCTGAATATGACTCTCTGCCAGAGTACGAACATTTGGCAATGAACCTTGCCGAAACAGCTGGAATACAGACTGTGCCCCATGCACTTATGAGAGTAAGCGGACAATATGTATATATCACAAAGCGTATCGACAGGGAAATCAAAAAAGACAGCATGAAATTATTTGCAATGGAAGACTTCTGCCAGATATCAAACAGACTGACTCAAGATAAATATAAAGGTTCTTACGAAAGCTGCGGAAGAATCATAAAAAAATATTCAATACATCCCGGCCTTGATCTATCTGAACTATTTTTGCGCACAGCCTTTTCTTTTGTAATAGGAAATTCCGATATGCATCTGAAAAATTTTTCTCTCATAGAAAACGACCCTGCAGGAAGACAGTTCAGCCTGTCAAAAGCATACGATATCCTGCCAGTCAATATGATACTGCCCGAAGACGAAGAACAGCTTGCACTGACACTAAACGGTAAAAAGAAAAATATAAGAAAAAAAGATTTCTTTGCCCTTGCCCAGAGCCTGGAACTACCAGAGAAATCTGCCGAAAACATGCTGAAAAAACTTTGCACACTAAAAGAAAAATTTTTAGAACAATGCGATGAATCCTACCTGTCCGGAGAACAAAAAACAGACATGAAGCAGCTGATTGTACAGAGGATAGAAACTATCACGATATAGAGATACAGTAGAATGATGGGAGGCAAAAACAGTCGGGGATAGGGTAAGGCACACGGATTGTGCAGAGCCCTATCCCCGACTGTTTTCGCTTGACATATATAGATAATCTATATATAATATAGTTATCCTATATATAGGATGCCGATATAAAAGAAAAGAGGAATGAGTATGGCAGTTGATAAAACGTTAGTATCCGGAAGTATGGCAATGTTGCTTTTAAAACTTCTTTCTGAGAAAGACATGTATGGTTATGAGATGATTGAGACGCTGCGGCGGCGGTCNCANAATGTATTNGANCTTAAGGCAGGTACGCTGTATCCGCTTCTGCATTCGNTGGAGGAAAAGAATCTGCTCACTTCTTACGAGGAGGAAGTCCTTGGCAAGGTGCGGAAGTATTACAGNATTACGAAGGATGGAAAGAAAATGCTTAGCAGAAAGAAGGAAGAGTGGCAGGAGTACGCGAAGGCAGTGACCCAAGTGTTGGCATTTGAATGGTAGGGGGATGTGGATATGAACAGAGAAGAATATGTCAGGATTTTGACAGATCAGATTCGTTGTGTGAAAGCAAGGGATATGGTGGCAGATGAAATAAAAATGCATATAGAGGATCAGGCCCTTTCCTACCGGGAACAGGGAATGAAGGAAGAGCAGGCAATAGAAGCGGCTGTAAAGGATATGGGAGATCCNGTGGAAGTGGGAGTATCCATGGATAGAATACATCGACCCCAGATTTCATGGAGCATGGTAGCGCTTATGGCAGTCATTGGCATGGTCAGTATCTTACTGCATGGAGTATTTGGAAACAGTGATCCTGGATTAGGGTGGGGTTATGTGCTGAAACAGACTTTATATACGCTGATTGGATTTTTGGCAATGGTGCTGGTGTGCATGATAGACTATAGTTTTCTGACAGACCATTGTGTGGGAACGGCATTAGGTCTTTCAGTTGTTATNCTGTTTTCTGATATCTTTTTGGGAAAAGAGATAAACGGAGCCGTTCGGTGGATTTCGGTCAGGGGACTGGTGGTGGGATTGATTCCCTTCCTCTATTTGTGTGTGCCTGTTTATGGGGCGCTTCTTTTCANATATCGGGGAGNACAGGTCAGAGGNNTTCTNAAAAGTCTGATGTGGATGGTATGGATGGTATTGCCTGCATNNCTGATNNGCNGTCTGAGNTCCTGTATNTCGTTGGTCTTTATGCTTCTCCTNCTTTTTTCTGCCGCNGTTTTAAAGGGCTGGTTTCAAATAGAAAGACCAAAGCGATTTCTTGCTGCTTTCTGGACGTGTATTGTCCTTANCGGTCCTGNGTATCTTCTGTTTCTTAATCTGACCGGCAGNCTGGATTTTTTTCAAAGCAGAAGAATCAGAATGTTGNTGGGGCTTGACCCGCAGGGANTAAATTACGTTCGATACAGAGTTCTGGAGATTTTGCGCGGCAGCAGATTCATAGGAAGAGGGNATGGGGCAGATNTNACAGAGCTTGTNACGACAGTGCCCGATTTAAATCAGAGTTANATCTTATCCTTTGTGGCAGCAGCTTTTGGNTATGCGGCAGTCATTGGACTGGCAGTNCTGTTTGGAGTGATGCTGTTCCAGATATTCCGCATAGCCTTTGGTCAGAAAAATGAACTTGGGATGATGATNTCCNTNGGCTGTGGTCTGGTGTTTCTNACGCTGCTGGCAATNTGCTTTCTGGAAAATGCGGGATTNCTCCCCCATATGTCCATAGATATNCCGTTTATCTCTGCNGGCGGTTCTAACGTNATNGTCTCTTANATCNTGGCAGGAATNGTACTGAGCGTGTACCGGTATAAAAGTATTCTTCCNANAGAACTGCCATTAAAGAGAAAANACANANAAATACNNAAATTAAAANNTNCAATTACTTTNGAAAAATAGTGAACCTCCTTTTTGGTTATTACAATGTATGGTTGAAGGGTGATAAANCTTTGNCGTCAAAGAATCATGCCNACAGGCAAAAGGAGCATTATGCAATGACACTTATACAGCTGGAGGAATGCATAGATATCTATGGAAAAGATATTTATGGGTTTTGCAGGCAGATTACGGGAAANAGACAGGATGGAGATGATTTGTATCAGGATACTTTCATGAAAGCCTTGGAACTTAAGGATAAAATAGATATAGANCAGAATCCCAAAAGTTATCTTTTATCTATTGCAGTCAGATTGTGGAAAAACAGACGCAGAAAGTATGCATGGCGGCAGAGAATTGCAGNGATGGAGAACTTCTCGGACGAAGTTTATGTCTGCNAGNCNGAAAANACCGNATCTGGGAATAATCCGGANGAGGAAATGNTGATAAAAGAAGAAAAGGCATATGCAATGAAATGTGTTTCTTATCTGAATGAAAAATACCGACTTCCCGTCTATTTGTATTATTTGGCTGAACTTTCACTCAAAGAAATAGCAAGGATATTGAAGGTGCCTGAAGGAACGGTAAAGAGCAGATTGCATAAGGCAAGGNTAATAATCAAGGAAAAGATGGAGGTTGCAGGATATGACAGATGAAAAGATAGATCAGATTTTGCGGCAGACCCTTTCTCCTATCATTCCTGATGAGAATTTGAATCAGAATTTGAAAAGAGAAATGGAGGAAAAAAAGGTGAAGCATTTTAATATGAAAAAGATGGTAATTCTGGCAGCTGCATGCTGTCTGTTAGCAGGGACGGTAAGCGTGGCATCGTCAGGAAAAATCGTTACCATCATATCGGGGANCGGGTTGAATACTGTTACCAGTTTTGACAAGCTTTCCAAAATGGNAGAAGAGGCGGGATTTGAGATAGATGCGGTTGAAAATTTTTCTAATGGGTATGCTTTTTCTGAAATGAGTATTGATAATTATACGGGTATGGATGAAAACGATAATACGGTTTCCCAAAATAAGGGAATCTGCGTTATTTATGAAAAAACAGGAAATGATCCTCTTTTTCTGGAAACAGAGAAATCCATATACAATGATGAGGACGACAGGGCGCCTGTACAGACCGTTCATATTAATGGGGTTGAAGTCAACTACTATGTTGATACCTATAAATGGGTGACGGTGGAATATGAGTTGACGGCGGAAGATGTCGAAAACTTAGAGCGCAGCGATTACAATATTTCTGAGGGCGCTGATGAAGATTCTGAAAATCAGGTTTCAAGTGCTGTGTGGGTAAAAGACGGAGTCAGGTATGAACTAATCAGTTTATATAAAGCAACACCGGCAGAAATGTTGTTTGATATGGCGGAGGAACTGATAAGACTTCCCTAATACGAATCTGGCTGGAGAGACATGCTAAAAATGAGAAGGCAAAATTGGCAGAATAGTTGCTGCTTTTGCCTTCTCCTTATTATACTGTAAAAAAATCTTCTGCAAGTGAACTTGCGAGATGGATCTGATTATTGAGAAAAAGAGTCTGGCTCATCATGATATCCATGCGCTTTTGCATACGAAAGGACTTGCTGTAGTTTCTTTTCGGCGGTAAGCCTTTTTTCTCTTTCGGTTGCCATTTCTGCTTTAACAGAATCGTATTCTGTTTTAACAGAATCGCATTCTGCTTTAACAGAGTCACGTTCTGCTTTAACAGAGTCGCATTCTGCTTTAACAGAGTCACGTTCTGCTTTAATAGAGTCACATTCTTCCTTAGCAGAATCTCTTTCTGCTTTGAGAACATCCCGCTCTGTGTGTAATGCATTTACTTCATCTTGAAGGTCAGTGACCATCATCCGTTCCAGATTTTTTGTCATAATGTATAATTCTTCTGACAACATATTTATCAACTCCTCTGGTTTATTAGTGAAATCAGCAATTTCTTGATAGATAGGCACAAAGCACGGAAATGTCTCAATCAGTGATGCAATAGTGCTTATGTCTGTAGTGCTTAAAAAGGTAAGCCATGCATCTAAAACACTACTGTCTTTAGTTATATTATGTACGATAGAATGGAAACTGTCAAGACAGATAAAAATATCTTCGTGTAGTCCGGAGGATTTTGTGTAGATAGCTGTATCAAAGGAAGAAATGCGTCTGTGGATGTATTTACCTTTTGCAGTATGAAATTCCATAGGACTTTTTTCCATAAGAATGATACAGTATACCTTGTGAAGATTCTGGAAGGAAAAGAGAGGTCCTTGCTCCATGCGGATCTGTGCATATTGGCGCATGATGATATCCGATGCATAGCAGTCCGCCCTTGCTAAAGGAAAATTATAACCAATCTTCTGCATCTCCACATTTGCATAAGAGCCGTCATCAAGCTGGACCAGAACATCCATGACAACAAAGCTTGCCTGTTCGTTCAGGCGGGTGCCCTCACGGGGAATGACTCTNATGATTCGAACGGCGCGTCCTAAAATGGCGGACAGGAATTCTTCCAGCCTGTCGGGATGCAGGGAGGGGCTAAATATTTTTTGGAATACAGGGTCGTAGGTAATTTTAAGACCATGCTTCCCCATGCAGAAGTCGATTAATTCCTGCTTCATGCTATCTGGAAATTCAGAGTATGCTTCCCATACAGATGTCTGCTGCTTTAAAAACGCTTCCACGCTTTTCCTTGAAGGGAAAGTGGGAAGGGGTACGCAGTGAAGAATATTTTGGGCGGTAGATAAAGAATTTGTGGCTTTTGACATAGAAATCCTCCTTAGAATAAATAGATGTGTAAAAATGTTAATTGGGATGAAATAAGAATAATTGTAAAGAAGTTAGAATATAACTGAATTCAGATAAAATTTATATGAAGTTCATATAANTGTGTTATAACATGGATTAATTCGAATTACAATCGCAATTTAGAGAATGAGAGGAAAAGAAAAATAGAAAAATAATCAGAAGAATAATGGCAGTGGAAAGGAAAATTACTAAATATAGTACTGTATTTCGAAAAAGATATTAGGCAGTACCATATATTGTATTGTGCAAATTGCCATGAAGGTAGTTTTAGAGCAATATGTGGATAATGGGAAAACATTCTATAAAATTGGGCAGACACATATAGGCGGAGTGAAAAATGCAATAAATGTCTGCCCGTATTACGCTTTTGGTTATATTTTGTCGGTCACGATATTCTGCAGCCAGACGCCGCTCCTTACCATAAAATATCCGATAATCACTTTGATCAATTCCGTGAATTGCACGAGGAAAAAGATTAAGGTGATGGGAAGTGCAGTATAGTTTGCCAGACTATATGCGAAGGGAATTACAAGTACCCAGGTATAGACNCTGTCAAACAGGAAGGTAACAATAGTCTTGCCGCCGGAGCGCAGAGTAAAATAAGCGCAGTGACAGTAAGAACACAGTGGCATGACCAAAGCGGAAATTACAATAAAAACTTTGGCAAGTTCTTTGATGCTCTCCTCCGTATTGTATATGGAAGGGAAAAATCTGCCTACTGCTACCATGAGTGCTGCCACGCAGGAGCAGCAAAAAACGCTGAAAAAGATCATTTTGTTATCCGCATCCTTTGCCTCGTCTGTTTTACCGGCACCGAGTAATTGCCCTACTACAATGGAAATNCAGCCGCCCANCTGGATGTAAATGATATTGAACAGGTTGCTGATCGTGGANGAAATATTCTGNGCGGCAACTACTTCAAGTCCGCGGACGGCATAGCATTGGGAAATAACAGCCATACCGGATGCCCAGAACATTTCATTGAACATCAAAGGGCTTCCTTTTATAAAGATTCCCTTCAGAATTGGCCAGGGAATTCTCGGGCTGCGGTAAGCACCGATAATATAGCGGTTTTTTTCTTTATGGCAATGGGTCCAGAATACAACAATAAGGCATTCCACAAAGCGGGCAATCACCGTTGCAATAGCGGCGCCCTGTACGCCAAGGGCAGGAGAGCCGAAGATACCGAAAATCAGTATGTAGTCTAAAATCAGGTTGGTGATGACTGCTGCAATGCCTGCCAGCATGGGAACAAAGGTCTGACCCGTTTCCCGAATGGTGCTGGTGTATGCCTGCCCTAAGGAAAAGGGAACAAGACCAATCATCATAATNGCNAGATATTCTCTTCCATATTTAAGGGCAAGACTGATATCGCCCACGCTGCCGCTGTCGTTTAAGTACAGCGAAATCAGCCGCGTATCAAAAAAACCGAAAAGCACGAGAGCAATACCGGTAATCAGAGCGCAGGCATAGAGTTTAAATCGGAAAGTATACTTCTGGCCTTCGTAATCTCCTTTTCCAAAAAACTGGGTGCCGAAAATCCCGGCGCCGGATACACCNCCGAAAATACAGATATTAAAAACAAACATCAGCTGGTTGACGATGGCAACACCTGACATCTGTTCCGTTCCAATCTGTCCGACCATGATATTGTCCAGAAAGCTTACAAAACTGGTAATGGCATTCTGTACGATCATGGGGACTGCAAGAATAAGTATGTATTTATAAAAATCTTTGTCGCCTATATATTTGTTTTTAAATCTCTTCCACATGGTAATGACTCCTTTCGAAGCATAGAATTTCATATGAACAATAGTTGCTACAGCAAATGTGTGTCAGACTATTGTAAAGGATAGATTTCCCTTCGTCAATATCCTTTGCAAAAACGGGAAAAACAGGAAAAAATATACAAAAACAATAAAAGATAAATCGAAAATAATCGATAATTATACTCTTTGCACAAAAAGAAAGAAGGATTTTTAAGAAAGAGAGAAGAATTTTATATGTTCCTGCAAAATATGGATTGTTATAATGCTTTATGTAACAAAGAAAGATACCAAATATCAAGGGAGGATTTTCAAAATGAAAAAGAAAATAATTGGTGTAATTCTTGCAACAGCTATGTTTGCAACTCTGCTGACAGGATGCGGCGGCGGTTCATCTGACACACCCGCAAGCACTGATAACGCAGCAACAGAAGACAATGCATCTTCTGATGATGCAGCACCGGCAGATNCAGANGACGCAGCAGATGTAGCAGATGCAGCAGCAGATGCAGTAGGCGGAGATCTCGCAGATAAAAAAGTAGGTGTCTGCATTTATCAGTTCTCTGACAACTTTATGACACTGTTCCGTACAGANCTTGAAAACTATCTGATTGAACANGGATTCTCAAAAGAAAACATTACTATCGCTGATGGACAGAACGATCAGGCTACCCAGTCAGGTCAGATTGACAACTTCATCGCAGATCAGGTAGATGTACTTATTATCAACCCGGTTAACTCTTCTTCCGCTGAAACCATTACAGATAAGGTTGTTGAAGCAGGTATTCCTCTTGTATANATCAACCGTGAGCCGGATGCTTCTGAAGAGCAGAGATGGGAAGATAATGGATGGAATGTCACATACGTTGGATGTGATGCTCGNCAGTCNGGAACNATGCAGGGCGAAATGATCGTTGACCTTGGACTGGAAGCAGTTGACTTTAACGGCGACGGCAAGATTCAGTACATCATGGTTGAAGGCGATCCCGAGAACGTTGATGCTCAGTATCGTACAGAGTTCTCNGTAAAGGCTCTTACAGATGCAGGTCTGGAAGTAGAATGTCTCTCTGATCAGGTTGGTAACTGGCAGCAGGATCAGGCACAGTCAATCGTTGCTAATGCACTTGGACAGTACGGAAATGATATTGAAGTTGTTTTCTGTAACAATGACGCTATGGCACTTGGCGCACTGCAGGCAATTGAAGCAGCAGGACGTACAGTTGGAACAGATATTTACCTTGTAGGTGTTGATGCATTATCCGAAGCTTTAGAGGATGTTATNGCTGGAACAATGACAGGTACCGTATTTAACGATCACTTCTCACAGTCTCACAGTGCAGCAGATGCAGCTATCCGTTTCCTTAACGGTGAAAAGAACGACTACTATATTGGCTGTGATTACGTAAAAGCAACAAAAGATAACGCACAGGAAATTCTTGACATGGTTAAATAATAAACCTGTCGGNTGAATAAAAAGCGAAATAAGGTGCGGGTGCTACCTACAGCACCCGCACCTTTTAATCCAATATGACTGCTTATAAAATAGGAGGTCGTTTGGTCTTATGGGAGTGATAGAAAGATGAAACAAAAAGGAGGAGCAAAATGGCTGAGTATAAACTGGAGCTGAAGGGAATATGTAAAACGTTCCCCGGTGTAAAGGCACTTGACAACGTACAGTTATCGCTTCGTCCGGGAACAGTCCATGCATTGATGGGTGAGAATGGTGCGGGGAAATCAACACTGATGAAATGCCTCTTTGGTATCTACAAAATGGACGCAGGTGAAATCTACCTGGATGGTGAAAAAATTGAAGTTAATAATCCGGATGAAGCAATGAAGCATGGAATTGCAATGGTACATCAGGAGTTACAGCCGGTGCCTGCAAGAAGCGTGGCAGAAAATCTTTATCTCGGAAGATTTCCAACAAAAAGTATTGGACCAATAAAATGGATTGATCATAAAACCATGTACGCGGAGACAGAGAAGTGGTTAAAAGAAGTTAAGATGGATTTTGACCCTAAAGCACAGCTTGGAACATTATCCATTGGACAGATGCAGTCTGTGGAGATTGCAAAGGCAGTTTCCCAACAGGCAAAAGTCGTTATTTTTGATGAACCGACATCTTCCCTTTCAGATAATGAAGTGGAAGTGCTCTTCCGCATTATGAATGATTTGCGCAAGAAGGGCGTAACCATGGTTTATATTTCACATAAAATGGATGAAATCAAGCGTATTGCAGATGATATAACAATAATGCGAGATGGAACCTATGTGGGCACATGGCCGGCAGCCGATATGACAACGGATCAGATTATCGCCAAGATGATTGGACGTGAGCTCACTAATGTATATCCCGATAAGGTAAATTCACCGGGGGATGTGATTATGGAAGTTAAAAATCTTTCTTCCATACATACAAAGTCCTTCCAAGATGTAAGCTTTACACTCAGAAAAGGAGAGATCCTTGGATTTGGAGGACTGGTAGGTGCACAGAGAACGGAACTCATGGAAGGGATTTTTGGTATCCGCGGTGTGGCTTCCGGAGAGATTTACATGAATGGAAAGAAAATAAAAATCAAGCATCCCATTGATGCCATGAATGCCGGAATCGGATTGATTACAGAAGATCGCCGTGGAAATGGTATTTTTGGATGTCTTTCCATCAAAGACAATGTAGGAATATCGGTATACAACAAATTCCTCAAAGCAGGATTCGTGTTAGACCATAAGACGATTAACGGCATTGTTGATGATAATATCAAAAAGTTAAGAATCAAGACGCCCAGTATGAAAGAACATATTGCGAACTTATCAGGAGGTAATCAGCAGAAAGTTATTGTATCCAGATGGCTTGCAAATGATCCTGACGTACTTATTATGGATGAACCTACCCGTGGTATCGACGTAGGTGCAAAACACGAAATTTATGAAATCATGAATGATCTGGCAAAGCAGGGCAAGGCAATCATTATGATTTCTTCAGAAATGTCGGAGCTTCTTGGCATGGCAGACAGAGTCTATGTTATGTGTAACGGCAGACTTACCGGTGAGATTCAGAAGCCGGAAGATATGACACAGGCAAAAGTTATGAGCTATGCAACACAATTCTGATTTGGGAGGAGAAAAAATGGTTAAAACAAAACAACAAAAACTAAAAGATTTTATCATCAACAATGGTGTTATCATTGTTATGTTTATCCTTGTTATTTATACGGGATTTACTTCAAAGAACTTTTTTACAACCAATAACTTCATGAATATCTTTATGAACATGAGTTTCCGTCTGGTGATTGCACTTGGTATCGCAGGCTGTGTTATTACCGCAGGATGTGACTTGTCAGCCGGACGTATGATTGGTTTTGGCGGCTGTATTGCTGGTACGCTTTTACAGCGTATGGATTATTCCGGGAAATTTTTCCCGAATATGAAACCGTTAAATGTATTTCTGGTAGCCGTTATTGTTATGCTGATTTGTGCGGCGTTTGGTATGGTTACGGGATTCTTTATAGCATACTTAAGCGTCCCGCCTTTTATTGCGACATTGGCAATGATGGAAATTGTTTATGGTATCAATATGATTTACACCAATGCGACTCCTCTCGGCGGATATGTTAAAGAATACACCAATGTAGCAGGCGGCAAATTCCTTGGAATCAATTATCTGATTTGGATTGCAGTTATTGTAGCGGTTATCACATGGTTTATCTTCAACATGACCCGTCATGGCAAGTATATGTATGCAATCGGCGGCAATCCGCAGGCAGCTGAGGTAGCAGGTGTTCCCGTAAAGCTGACGCTGATTCTGATTTACATGAAAGCTGCAGCTATGTATGGTCTTGCAGGATTTATGCTTGGTGCAAAGGGAGGCGGCGCATCTGTTGCCCTTGGACTTGGTTATGAAATGGAAGCAATTGCAGCATGTACCATCGGCGGTGTATCCGTAACCGGCGGACGTGGTAAAGTATCTTCGGCACTTATCGGTGTTGCCGTATTTGAACTGCTGAAAACAGCACTGCAGTATCTGGGAATGAATCCAAATGCACAGTACATAGCAATCGGTGTTGTTATCTTTATCGCCATCTCACTGGACATCAGAAAGTATGTAGCAAAGAAATAACAAATAGGCTATAATAAATAGCGGTTGGAATACAAATCCCAGCCGCTATTTTCTTCCATTTACGGGAAGGTCTAATTAGGAGGATTTATGACACTGGAATATGTTTTGAATCAGGCGGGAATACCATTATTATTATTTGTGATCTGCATGATTTATGGAACCAGATTGTTGATCGTGCAGGATGCCAGCGGCATTAAAGGGAAAAATAGAGGACCGCTCAAAAATGAAAAGGAATATTCGAAAGCAGGAGGCAGATTGATTCTTTTCTTTGGAATAGGAACATTGCTGATGGCAATCTTGATTTTGGTGAATGTTTACGTGGCGGTAGCAGAAATTATGATTTGTTCCATCATTATGGGTGTGCTCTGGAAACGAATGAACGATAAATACGGCGGATGATAGACGGCCGCATATGCAGCATATATTGGGAAAGGGCTGGATGGAATAGATGAACCTGTATTCAGTATTATTAGTGGATGATGAGGAAGAAGTTTTCCAGGTAATTATGAAGAAGCTGGATTGGGAGAGCATGGGATTTCGGATTGCGGGATATGCGAGAAACGGGGTAGAAGCCCTGGAAATGGCGGAAGAACTGCAGATAGATGTTGTGATGACGGATATCAAAATGCCATATATGGATGGACTTACGTTTTGCAAAAAACTAAAAGAACTTTATCCGAGAACCAAGATCATCATTTTTTCGGGATTTGATGAGTTTGATTATGCGAGAGAAGCGATTAAGGTAGAGGCTGAAGAATATATTTTAAAGCCGATTAATTCCAATGAATTGCGTGAGATATTTGAAAGAATCAAGATAAACTTAGATAAAGAACTGGATGAAAAAAGGAATATTGATAAACTGCGGGAATATTACATGGAAAGCCTTCCCATGCTGCAGGAGAATTTTTTTATCTCTCTGATGGATGGAAGAATATCCAAAGATCAGATTGAAAAATACGCAGCCGACTATCAGGTTGACTTAGAGGGACCCTGCTATATTGTAACGATACTCCATATCAGCGCTATGGCACCCGATGGAGAGAGTGAAGGGATGGATCCGTTTTTGATGACGATTGCGGTGAAAAAGCTGGTGGAGGAACAGCTGCTTAACGTGTGGGACAGCAAAATATTTATTTATCTGGGAGATATTCTTGTGATTACACAACTGCAGGATGAGGATTCTGCTGCCCGTTTTACGGATATGATGGACAAACTCTGCCGTATGGCAAAACGTATCTGTAATGCAAGAGTCACTGCTGGAATCGGTCATCTTTGCAATCAGCTGAGTCAGCTGCCTATGTCTTATCAGGGAGCGAAGAATGCAGTTTCCTACCGGGTATTATATGGAAATACAAGGGCAATTAATATTGCAGAGATTGATCCGCAGGAAAATGTGGATATACCATGGGAAGAGCCCTACATTCAGAAAATTTTCAGAGAGATAAAGATGGGGGAGGAAGGGCCGCTTCGGAACGCAGTTGAAGAGTTTGCCGCGCAGATGGCAGTTTCCAAAATGTCCCTGCAGAAGTATCGCCTCCTTTTAATGGAACTGGTAACAGAGATTTTCAGATTCATTGGAAATAATCATATCAATCCTGATGATATTTTTGGAGAAGACATTGATATTTACAATCAGGTATTGCAGCTGGAATCCACCCAGGCACTGCGGGAGTGGCTGGAGGAAAATTGCATGAAGATGCAGAGGCAGGTGTTGTGCGAGCGTCAGGATACGACCAAATCTTTTGTGACAAAAGCCATTGAATATGTAAAAGAGCATTATGGGGATCAGGACTTGAGTATTGAGATAATCTGTAGTTACTTAAGCGTCAGCGCAGCTTATTTTTCCACGGTATTCAAAAAGGAAACAGGAAAGACCTTTATTAATTATCTGACCGATTACCGTATGGACAAGGCGCTGGAACTCCTGCTGGAAAAAGGGGAGAAGACCTATATCATTGCTGAAAAAGTCGGTTACTCAGATCCTAACTATTTCAGTTATGCATTTAAAAAGCAATTCGGAAGATCTCCATCAAAATATAAGGCGGACAAACTTGAACAGAGATGAAGAAGATAAAGGACCTTTATTTGCAGTTAACTTCATATGTAAAAATGCATGCGAGGATGCGTACCATTCAGATGACCATCGTTATTTCCTTTACGGTTATTTCTGTCTGTACGATGGGACTTCTCAGCATTACGCTGTACAGTCGGTTCGTAAATCAGATGCAGGGGACGATGGTGGAAAGTGCGGAGCAGCTTTTGAATCAGACTTCCATTAAGCTGGAAACCTATTTAAGAGGGATGCGCCGTATTTCAGATGCCATGTATTACAGTGTTATCAAAAATACCGATCTGGCAGTGGATACCATGGATGCGGAGATGAACCTTCTGTATGAGGCAAATAAGGATAATCTGATCAGCATTGCCTGTTATACCAATGATGGGAGACTGGTGGCGGCGGCGCCGGTGGCGACAGAAAAAGAAAATCCGGATATCACGAATCAGAAGTGGTTTATAAATGCCATGGATCAGATGGAAAATATTCATTTTTCTACCCCGCATGTACAAAATCTGTTCGACAATACAAGTTACCGTTATTATTGGGTGGTTTCCCTAAGCAGGGCAGTGGAGCTTACAGATAACGGAAACTCTACGCTTGGTATGTTGTTGGTTGATATGAATTATAGCAGTATCGAACAATTATTTCATAAAGCAAATACGGATAATTCTTCTGAATATTTATATTTGATGGATAGTAATGGAGAGATCATCTACCATCCGAAGCAGAAACTAATCTACACAAGTCTATATGAGGAGAACAATCTGGAGGCAGCAGGCTATCAGGACGGAAGCCACCAGGAGGTCTTTAACGGGGAGAAAAGACTGATCACAGTAAAAACGGTCAGTTACACAGGATGGAAGATTGTCAGCGTGATTCCTATGAGCTCCTTTAATATGGGACTTTACGGTACGCGTATGTTTGTAATTATGCTGGTGGCGCTGCTGATCTTAGCGACTATTATTTTGAATCAGCTGGTATCGGCAAGTATTGTAAAACCGCTGCAGAAGCTGAATGGGTCGATTAAGGAATGGGAAGCAGGAAATTTGAGTCCAGATATCTATGTAGGAGGTACCGTGGAGGTAGAGCACCTTGGAAAAACGCTTCGCGCTACGGTGGAACAGCTTCAGCAGCTGATGCAGGATATAGTGGTGGAGCAGGAGGAAAAACGTAAAAGTGAGTTAGATGCCCTACAGTCCCAGATTAATCCTCACTTTTTATACAATACATTAGACTCGATTGTATGGATGATAGAAGGAGAGCGCCATGAAGATGCAGTGTTTATGATTACCCAGCTCGCCAGCCTTTTCAGAATCAGTTTAAGCCGCGGTAAGACGATTATCAGCATTGAGGATGAAATCAAGCATGCAAGAAATTATATGAATATCCAGAAAATTCGTTATAAAAATATTTTTACGGTGGATTTCAGAATAGAGGAAGAAATCCTTCCGTACTGTACGGTAAAACTGATTATACAGCCGCTTCTGGAAAATGCCATCTATTATGGTGTGGAATGCATGGATGGCGACGGAGAAATCGTGATTCGGGGATACCGGAAGGGAGAAGATATTTATATTGAGGTTTGCGATAACGGAATGGGTATGACGCAGGAAACAGTGGATCAGCTTTTGACGGAGAATAACCGTGTGCGGAAACATGGTTCCGGCGTGGGACTGATTAATGTGCACAACAGGATAAAGCTGCGCTTTGGCAGTCCGTATGGTCTTGAGATTGAGAGCCGTCCGGATGAAGGGACTGCGGTCCGTATTCATCTTCCAGGGATACTGTACTGTGCGGAAGCGGTGGATCAGCTTGAAGGAAACAGCAAGAGGCAGTCAAAGGAGGAAGAGGCAGATGAATAGAAACAAAATATACTTTGGTCTGCTGATGCTGATATTGGTGATGGTCATTATTGGAGCTGTTTATGAAATGCTGGATGCAGGAAAAGAGGAGGAGCCATATACAGTTTCAGTCGTTGTGGAGGATAGCAATAATGATCGGTGGATCGCCATGCGACAAGGACTTGAGCAGGCGGCTCAGGATTATAATATTCATTTGAATTATGTGTTTTCCGGAGAATTTCGTGATGGGAAAGAGGAGATGGAACTTATTCATAGGGAAGTGCGAAACGGTACGGATGGGCTGATCGTTCAGATGTTTTCTGATGAAGCGCGGATGGAAGAAATAAGTGAGATTTCCGCCCAGGCAGTGCTTATGCTGGTTGAAACAGATATTGAACCGCAGGGGATATATGCTGTCACGGCACCTGATAATGTAGGGATTGGGGCGGCGCTTGGCAAGGCAGTCATACAGGATATGGGGATTTCTGCGGAGCAGAAAAGAATTGGCATTCTATGTGGAAATCAGGAACAGATGTCCATGAAGCAGCGCCTTACCGGACTCGGACAGGTTCTAAGCGAGCAGGGTGCGGAGATTTTCTGGGTATTGCAGGGAAGCAATGAAAGCATGGCAAAAGCGCTTGTTGCCTATAATCAAGACGAATCTGCAGATATTATTATAGCGCTGGGGAACGATGAAACGGAACTGGCAGTGGACTATCTGCTTGCTGGAGGGGAAGATAGAAAAGACAGCTGCCTTTTATATGGCGTAGGATGCTCGGAAAAGGCGGTATATTATCTGGATAAGGGCTGGATACAGTCGCTTGTGGTACCCAATGAATTTAATATGGGATATCTGAGCATGGAGCAGGTGGCGCAGCAGCTTCGGCATCGGCTTTCAGGAGTTGCAAGTACGGAGATTGACTATCTGGTGATAGACAGAACGAACCTATATGAAGATGAGAATCAGAAAATACTGTTCCCGATTGTTCAGTAGAGAGGTCACTTGTGGTTTTCGCGGCGGTGAATGAGATATGAGGTAATGAGGTATGGGAAAAAGAAAAGGTTTGGCAGTCATTTGGATGTTATGCATATCTATGGTATTGTGCAGTGGATGCAGAAGGGAAAGGAAAGGGCAGGAGATAGAAAGCATCAGAATCGGGGTTACAGTGTATGACCAGTACGATACTTTTGTATCCCAGTTGATGGAATCATTTAAAATATATGCAAGGAAAAAAACGGGAGAAACAGGTATTGCCATCAACATAGATGTATATAATGCCTCAGCTTCGCAGTCCACGCAGAATGCCCAGGTAGAAGAGATGCTTGAGAATGGCTGTGATGTAATTTGTGTCAATCTGGTGGACAGAACAGATCCCACAACTATCATTGACATGGCAGAAAATGATAACGTTCCGGTTATCTTCTTTAACAGGGAGTTGGTGGCAGAGGATCTGGAACGTTGGAATCAGCTTTACTATGTGGGTGCAAAGGCTTTTGAATCGGGAATTATGGAAGGAGAGATTGCCGCAGACGCATTTAAGAAAGATCCTGCTGCAGATAAGAATGGTGACGGTATTTTTCAGTATATGATACTGGAAGGGGAAGCCGGGCATCAGGATTCAATTGTGCGCACGGAATATTCGGTCAGTACCATTACAGACAATGGCATTGAAGTAGAAAAACTGGGATATGCCATTGCAAACTGGAACAGAGCGCAGGCACAGACAAAGACGGCACAGATGCTGAATGAATATGGGGAAAAGATCGAGTTGATCCTCGCTAATAATGATGATATGGCGCTGGGCGCTATCGACGCGCTAAAGGCAGCAGAAATTGATCCCCAGGACTGGCCGGTCATTGTGGGAATTGACGGAACCGATGTAGGGCTTGAAGCCGTAAAGAATGGGGAAATGGCAGGAACTGTTTATAACGACAAGGAAGGACAGGCAAGGGGGATGCTTGACCTTGCCTATGCGCTTGCCACAGAAGGTGACACATCTGTTCTTAATCTGGAAGATGGAAAATATATCCGTCTGCCCTATCAGAAAATTCTGTCAGAAGATGTGTACCGTTATCTGAAATGAAGTTTGATTTATATATCCCAATAAGACGCCCCGTTTTCAATCATTTGACAAAAGGTGTGGATCATGATCTGCCGGAGGGGTGCCATGGAATCTTCAAGTCCGAATTTTGATGGGTATGAAAGAGTGACCAGATTGATTTCAGCCACAATCTTTTTGGCAACGGCATCATCCTTTAGGGGTACCATATTGAAAAGGGTAGAGCAGTAGTTTTTGCTCTCCACGCAGGAAGAGAGATAGCACCTCGCAAAGTCCGACCACTCTTCTTCAAGAACCTGCTGCTCGGCTTCATTTTCGGGAATAAAGTCGCATAAACACAAATTTTTTAAATCATTTTCTAATTCTCGGTTCTTTTTTCTAATTATGAAAGCGTCACCGGAAGACGCGGATGCCTTTATCATTATCCATGCGAGCATAAAGGAATCAGTGGTTCCCTTTTTGTTTTCTTTAAAAAATCGTCTATTTAATAATTTCATCCGGTAGCAATCGTGCTCAGAATCCAGATTCTGGGTGATTGCTTTTTCCAGAAATTCTTTTCTTTTGATAATATCTTTGATTTTGTAATAGTGTGCAGGCCAGTTCTCCAGAAAATCAAATTCGGGAAGGTCTTTCTTTTTCAGCAGCATAAAGGATTCCTCTCTTCTATGTTGATAATTTGCAACGATAATTTATTATAAAATGGGACGAGAGAATTGACAAGGTGTGAACTGAAACCCAGAGCAGTATTTTAACGTTTGCATGACTTGTAAAATCTGGACATCTATTACTTTTTTAAGTATAATGTGGAAAAGAAAGGGATCTGCATTGCGGCAGGCCTTGGAAAGGTGTGATTGATAACATGGAAGTAGTATTACAGAATTTGACGAAAAAGTTTCCGAGTCGTGACAGAAAGAATCGTGAGGATGTTGTTGCTGTCAGCGACTTTTCTTTTAAAATTCCGGATGGAGAATTGATCGGTCTTCTTGGACCGTCGGGATGCGGTAAGAGCACCACGCTCAATTTGATCAGCGGTCTTCAAAAGCCTACCAGCGGAAAAATCTTTTTTGGAGAGGACGATGTCACCGATCTGCCGCCGGAAAACAGGGGAATCGGGCTGGTGTTCCAGAACTACGCGCTTTATCCCCATCTGACGGTGAAACAGAATATTTTATTTCCGCTGCAGAATCTCAAAGGAAAGGACAAACTTTCCAAGGAAGAAATGCTTGAGAAAGCATATGAGGCAGCGAAACTTGTGCAGATTGATGAGTTGATGGAGCGCAAGCCCGGTCAGCTCTCCGGCGGTCAGCAACAGCGCGTGGCGATTGCCCGTGCGCTGGTGAAGATGCCTCGTGTGCTTCTGTTAGACGAACCATTGTCTAATCTCGATGCCCGCCTTCGGCTCCAGACGAGAGAAGAAATCAGAAGAATCCAGAGAGAAACGAAGATCACCACTATTTTTGTGACCCATGATCAGGAAGAGGCAATGAGTATTTCGGACAGGATCGGAGTGATGAAGGATGGCGTTGTCCATCAGATTGGAAAACCACAGGATGTGTATGACGATCCGACGAATCTGTTTGTTGCAAAATTTCTTGGGACTCCGCCCATTAATGTTTTTAACGGGAAGGTTAGGGATAACAGACTATATATAGGTGAGGATGCTGTGCTGGAGGTCAAAGATGTTCCGGAGCAGGAGGTCTATGTGGGAATCAGACCGGAGGGCTTTATTTTACAGGAAGAAGGAGCCCTGTGCTGTAAACTGAGCGGTGTTGAAGTGATGGGACGTGACATTAGCGTGGTATCTACAAATGAGGCTTCTGTGAATCCGACGATCCGCGCAATCATTGGCACGGAGAATAATGTAAATACGCGGGAAGGGCTCGTCAGATTTAATCTTGCACCCCGTAAGGTGTTCCTTTTTAGTAAGGAAACAGAAGAAAGAATTTATTTTTAAGGAGCACTGATCATGATGAGAAAAAAGTTGAAAAGCAGCAATATAAAAGGCTGGCTGTATCTTTTACCGGCACTTTTGTTCCTTGGAGTTTTTATGGTGTATCCGCTGGTTGACGTCTTTGTTTATTCCTTTGAAGAAGGGTACAATTCTGCATCCCAGACCTACTTTGGGGTGGGATCTTATAATTATTCTTATGTTTTGCATGACCCTTATTTTCTGCAGGCTGTGAAGAATACATTCTTGTTGGTTATTATTACGGTGCCTTTATCCACAGGCATTGCTCTTCTCATTTCGGTAGGGCTCAATTCCATCAAGCCTTTAAGAAATCTGTTCCAGACGGTTTATTTCCTGCCGTATGTGACCAATACGCTGGCAGTGGGGCTGGTGTTCATGATTCTCTTTAAGAAGACGGCGTACTCTGATGGGTTTATCAACCTGATTATCAATTGGTTTGGAGGATCAAGTATAGATTTTATCGAGGGACCTTACTGGGCAAAAATGTTCGTGCTGTGTTTTTACACCATATGGGTGGTCATGCCTTTTAAGATCCTGATTCTGACCAGTGCATTAGCATCAGTGAACCAGGAATATTATAATGCGGCAAAAGTGGACGGCACATCAAAATTCAGAACTTTTATGAGGATTACGCTGCCCATGATATCACCGATGATTTTTTACCTGATTATCACAGGATTTATCGGTGCATTTAAGGCATACAGCGATGTGGTTGCCTTATTCGGCACAAATCTGAATGCGGCGGAAATGAACACAATCGTTGGTTATGTGTACGATATGCTTTACGGAGACAGCGGGGGCTATCCTTCTTATGCTTCCGCTGCGGCAATTCTGCTATTTGCCATTGTGCTCACGATTACATGCATCAATTTGTTGATCAGTAAAAAGAATGTTCATTATTAAGAGGTCGAAGAGGTCGCGGATATGGATAATAAAATGAATTACGATAAAATTGAAAAGACTGCCAGAGTCCGTAAAAGGGTGGTTAGCACAATTACTTATGTGTTTCTGGCTTTTTGGGCTGTGGTGGTATTATTCCCGTTCTACTGGATGATTCTGACATCGGTAAAAAGTTATGGTGAGTACAATTCAGAATATATTCCAAAGTTTTTTACACTGTCTCCTACTTTGCAGAATTATGCAGATGCGTTTACCACGGTGCCGCTTGGGAAGTATCTTGCCAATACCGTACTTTTTGCTGTTTTGACGACTGCGATTATGCTGGTGGTGATAACGCTTGCGGCATTTGCCTTTGCCAGACTTGATTTTAAGGGGAAGAACATGATGTTCGTCATTTTCCTTTCGCTGATGATGATTCCAAATGAACTGGTGATCATTACGAATTTCGTGACAGTCACCAATTTGGATATGCGTAATACTTTTTCGGGATTGATTCTGCCCTCTGTTATGTCGGTCTTTTATGTTTATCTGTTGAAGGAGAATTTTGAGCAGATACCGGACAGCTTATATTATGCGGCAAAGGTTGACGGGACCTCTGATTTGAAATATCTGCTGAAAGTGATGATACCGATATCAAAGCCAACGCTCATCACAATCACGATATTGAAGGTGATTGAATGCTGGAATTCTTATGTATGGCCGCGGCTGATAACGGATGATGAAAGTTATTATCTTGTCTCGAATGGTATTCAGGAAATACGGGAAAATGGTTTTGGACGTGAAAATATACCGGCAATGATGGCGGCTGTGGTCGTTATCTCGGTTCCTTTGATTGTCTTGTTTCTGATCTTTCGCAGGAAGGTAATGGAAGGGGTGTCAAGAGGAGGAACAAAAGGATGAGGAAAAAATGGAAAGGCATTATGCCGCGTATCATATCGTGTATCCTTCTGCCGACAGTTGTTTTTGGCAGTCTGTTTACATTGACTGGATGTCATGGTCAGACAGGAATGGCAGCTTTTGAGATACCCAGTGAATTTGATCTTTCAGAAAAGCATGAGATTACCTTCTGGGCAAAAAATGATACCAACAAAACCCAGACTGCAATTTATGAAAAGGCAATTGCCGATTTTGAAACATTATATCCCAATATTAAAGTGAATCTGCGTCTGTATACGGATTATGGGAAGATTTATAACGACGTTATAACGAATATTGCAACAAATACGACGCCTAATGTCTGTATCACTTATCCCGATCATATTGCAACCTATCTGACAGGAACAAACCTTGTGGTTCCGATGGAGGAGTTGTTCGTGGATGAAAAATATGGTCTGGGGGGAAGTGAAGTTAAGTTTGATTCTCCTATGGTGGAGGAAATTATTCCGCAGTTTTTAGAAGAATGTTCATTTGGCGGTCATTATTATGCGCTTCCTTATATGCGTTCAACGGAGGCCTGCTATATTAACAAAACTTATGTGGAGGCCTTGGGATATACCCTGCCGGATACACTCACCTGGGACTTTATATGGGAGGTTTCCGAAGCGGCCATGAAGAAGGATGCTGAGGAGAATTTTTTGGTCAACGGGCAGAAGGTTATGATTCCCTTTATCTATAAGTCTACCGATAACATGATGATTCAGATGCTGAAGCAGAAGGATGCGGGTTACTCAACGGACAGCGGTGAAATATTACTTTTTAATGACACCACAAAGGAACTTTTAATGGCGATAGCGGAGCATGCCAAAAGCGGGGCGTTCTCAACGTTTAAGATTTCAAGCTATCCTGCCAATTTCTTAAACGCCGGACAGTGTATCTTTGCTGTTGATTCTACAGCCGGCGCTACCTGGATGGGAACAAATGCGCCGCTGTGTGATATCAGTGAGGATAAAATTGCGGAATTTGAGACAGAGATCATGCCCATTCCTCAATTTGACACGGAGCATCCACAGATGATTTCCCAAGGACCTTCCGTCTGTATTTTTAACAAAGAAGATTCCCAGGAGGTTATGGCTTCCTGGCTGTTCGTCCAGTATCTGCTGACCAATGAAGTACAGATTGCCTATTCGGAAACAGAAGGGTATGTGCCTGTGACTTCCAAGGCGCAGGAATCAGCGGAATATCAAGATTATTTGTCCAGATGCGGCGAAGACAATGCGTTATACTATGATATCAAGATTAGGGCAGCGCAGCTGCTGCTTGACAACACAGATAATACCTTTGTTACGCCTGTATTTGTGGGTTCAGCATCCCTTCGCGATGCAGCCGGACAATTGGTGGAAAGTACGGTCAAATCTTCCAGAAGAGGACAGGAGATTGATGATGAATATATTGATAAGCTTTACAGTGACACAGCCTCTTTGTACCGCCTTGACCAGATGGGGAGCCAGAGCAGCCTTGCCACTGCAAATAAAGCTGATTTAGGGGAACTTCCGGGAACTGCGAAAGCACTATTGGGAACGCTTGCAGCTGCATGGATTCTGATTATTCTGTATGTAATTTTCCAGATGATGAAGAAGAGGAGGAAGCTGTGATGTTGACTTCTTGTGAATTTCGTGTATAATGAGTTCAATGTCTGCGGTTGGAATGCAGGGGCGTGTTTTGAAGCGTTGCATGTTNCTGTTGCCGTAGACTCGGNGTGTAACGCTTCGGAATGGAGGAGAAGATGAAAAAGTTGACAATGTTACTATTAACCCTGACACTTGTGTTTTCCTGTATTGGATGTGGATCCAAGGAAGAAAGTGCAAATGATGCTGCAAATGTAGAGGCTGAGGCAGAAACTGGTGCGGAGGATGAGACAGATGCAGAAGTAGAAGCAGAAGATGCAGATGTTGCAGAGCCGGAAGCAGAAGCTGCTGNTGAAACNCAGGAAGAGGATGCCGCAGAGGTAAAATCCGAAGGNGTTATGACTTACGATGAATATGTTGCAGCAGACCTTGATTCAGAGGTCGTAGTGGAGACTTATGTGCAGGCAAAACAGTCNTGGTGGGAAGATAAGGCTACCCTTTATACACAGGATCAAGATGGTGCGTATTTTGTATACAATGTGGCATGTTCCCAGGAAGATTATGATAAGCTGACTCCCGGAACAAAGATTAAGGTTACCGGATACAAGTCTGAATGGTCTGGAGAAGTTGAAATCGTTGATGGAACTTTTGAAATCGAGGATGGAAATTATGTGGCAGANGCAGAAGATGTTACNGGACTTCTTGGATCAGATGAACTGATCAATCATCAGAATGAATTTGTAACCTTTAAAGGTATGACCGTTGAAGCAGCTGGACAGGATGATGATGGAAATGATGTGGCGTTCCTGTATAACTGGGATGGTTCAGGTCAGGACGGCGACGATCTGTACTTCAACGTTTCTCTTGATGGAACAACTTATACATTTACAGTTGAATCTTATCTGTGTGACAATACTACTGATGTTTATAGTGCTGTAAAGGCTCTGAACATTGGTGATAAGATTGATATGGAAGGTTTCTTGTATTGGTATGAGGGAGTAAATCCTCACATCACTTCAGTAACAGCAGCAAACTAAAACCTGTCTGCCATGCTTGGCGGATTGGTCAGTATAATCAGAAGCACCCCGGAAATCAAGATATTTGATATCCGGGGTGTTTTGTTAACATAAGAATGTCTCGCAAAGCGTGGCATTCGTTGTTTGCGCTTGACAGCTTTTGTTTAGATTTGAAGCTTAAATGGAAAACCCTCCCGGGCTAGGAGGTTGGTTTCCTTAAAGGGCAGTCTGACATGCTGATCCGGTCTTTTAAGACGTTCAATCCGCAGTCTGCAAGATAGTCCTGCAGAATAGGCAGNGATTGGGAGGAGGTAGGACCTATGATAATTTCGCCCACAAGATCGGACAGATGCATATTCAGCTTGCCGCACATNCGGTTGAGATCAAGAGGATAGTATTTTTTGATTCGGTTCATAGACACATGGTACTTCGGTTCTACNGCAAATTCATTTGAAATAAAGGGGGAAACCACTAAGCGGAATTCCCGCTCNCTTGCAAAGGAAGGATGCTTGAAGGCGGCTGATTGTCCCCAGGCTTCGTTCATAAGATTTTGAATCTGGAGCAGACGATCCGAAAATTTCTTGGAACCTTTAATAATCTGATAGAATTCATCTACAAGGGGATGCTCCCGCATATCTTCCTGATAGTATACTTCCTGAAGGCGTGCTATTCCGGAGACCATCTGCTGCATAAGCTTTTCATGGACCGCAATGCACACTCCTTGTCCAAAATGTCCATATCTTTCCCATTGGGCGGCGTCATCCCTATATTTTGAAAAGCATGCGGCATAGGAAGAATAATGAAATTCAGCAGCCAGTTCTTTATGAAAAAATGCTTCTGTTTTGCGGATTTTTTCATAGTCTTTGTCGAGACTCAGTCTTTCAATAACGGCTTTGCAGATGCCGTTCATAAACAGCCTCATTTCAGAAGCGTCATTCATATTCAGGATATTATTAAGCCGCAGTTCTCCACAGCGGATGATTCCGTCGAAGGCGGCAAAGTCAGTATAGTGGTATAGCATGGACGACCTCCGGAGATTAAATTTTTCAAATATAATAAGTGTTCTTTTAGTATATCACACATCATGCTTTCGTCCAAGAAAAGGGGTTGGGAAAATGCATGACTTTGTCTTAGGATGCTTTAGAATAGTGATTGGTCAAAAAAATAAAAATTATTTGTAACAAAGTGCGTTTGAAAAGAACTAATAGTATGAGGTGCAAAAGTTGAAAGAGACATACGTATTTAGGCAGTATTGCAAGCAGGCTTGCACTATGCAGGGGTATAAAAATGGAAAAGGCAAAAATTGATGAGATATATCAGAAAAACGCAGCAATGATATATAAATATCTATGCGGATTGACACGTGATGAGCAGCTTGCCGAGGAACTGACGCAGGAAACATTTTTCCAGGCAATAAAAGGAATTGACAGATTCAGGGGCGATTGCAAGATTTCTGTCTGGCTGTGTCAGATTGCTAAGAATTTGTGGTATAAGGAACTTGAAAAAAGAAACAAACACAAAACCATGGAATTGGACGATACAATACCTTCCAATGAAAATGTGGAATATCAATGTCTTAATAATTTGGAAAAGGTAGAAATTTTCCGTCTTATGCACAACTTGGATGACATAACGAGAGAGGTCATGTATCTTCGGCTGGCAGGNGATTTACAATTTTCTGAAATTGCAAATATCATGGGAAAAACAGAAAATTGGGCAAGGGTAACTTTTTACAGGGGAAAACAAAAATTGATGAAAGGAATNAAAAAATGGACAGAGAATTAGCTTGTGAGATTGTAAAAGATTTGCTTCCTCTNTATGTGGACGNAATGGTAAGCGATGTTTCCNAAANGAGCNTNGAAGAACATTTAGAGCATTGTACAGCTTGTAATGAGATCTATCATAANATGACNTTTGANCTGGAAATAGAAGANCANTCNTCNGAGGTTCANGATGTAAAAAGATTTNTGAAAAGNACAAAACAAATGTATTTNCTNTATGGNTTTAGCGGTCTTTGCTTTATTGCNATACTTGTCTGTATGATAGTAGATTTAGCAATCAATAAGAAGATTACCTGGTCTTTCATTGCAGGAAGTGCCGTTGTATTTGCCGATGCTCTTGNNTATGTAATTTCAGCATANAAAAAGAATAGAGNNTATATCGCCATGCTTGTGATAAGCNTTGGAACATTTTGTTTGCTTTCTGTCATACAGATCAGCAGATATTATTTTATGAATGTGGGAACTCTTTGGATTTTCCGTTATGGTTTTCCTATCCTGTCTTTATGGCTGGGAGCTTTATGGNTNCCNNTNCTTTGCAGGGCNGTCTTAAAATGGAACATATGGGATTGTATAGCCTTGTTTATGCTGTTGGTAATCGTAGGNAATTATGTTACCAAACTGATTACAGGGGATTATGTATGGAATGACGTGTTGAGAATGCGTGATTTTNNNGGCAANGTACTTGGAGAAGTTATTGGAATAGTGGTGTTTGGANTAATCGGGAGAATCAAAAAATGGAAAAAATAATTACAGTACAAAATTTAAGAAAAGCATATAAAAAGGAAACCGCNGTTGAAAATGTAANCTTTGAACTTATGCCCGGAAATATTATGGGATTATTGGGNCCAAACGGAGCGGGNAAGACCACGACATTAAAAATGATTACNAACTTATGTTCCAAGGACANAGGAAAAATACTAATAGATGATGTATCATTGGACGATAACCCGGGGCTTGCGCTGTCAAAAGTAGGTGCGGCGCTTGACACGCCTAGTTTTTATCAAGAATTAACCGCAAGAGAAAATATAGAATGCTTTGCAAGTCTATATAAAAGCGTCTCTGATGGGCAGGTGATGGAATTNCTTGATTATGTTGGGCTAAGTACGCAGGCNGAAAAGAAAGTAAAAAGATTTTCTCTTGGAATGAAACAAAGGCTGGCATTAGCAAGGGCTATGCTGGGGCAGCCCAAACTAATCATTTTAGATGAACCTGCAAATGGATTAGACCCTCAAGGACAGATTGANNTTTACCGCCTGATTTGCGATATGGCGAGGGATAAGAAAACAACATTTATTGTNTCTTCNCATCAACTACATGACATGGAAGAATTTTGCACAGATATTTTAATCCTGAATAANGGAAAAAGTATTTTACAAGGAAAANCGGAGGAAATCTTATCTGAAACAACCAATATCGTTGATTGCATACTGGAAGAAACAGNAGCTTTTTTGAACGTCCTCTCCCAATTTCATGGAATAAGTTTAACATCACATAAGGGNAACCGGTTTACAGTCAAGCTTGAAAATNTNTGTTTAGATGAATTTATCAANAAACTTGTTGCAAACAATNTGCATATTCATTATATTTCCGTGCGCAGAAATTCATTGCAGGATCTGTTCTTAAAACTGACAGGGGGTNATGATGATGCANCCGTTAACTAAATTATATNTGCAGAAAATGTTCAGACAAAAGTTGATTTATATTTTTTTTGCCTGCTTTTTTACGGCGTCCTTTTTTTATGCTTTTCTTATCTCGACACCTCAAATGGAAGAATTGTTAAATATCAATATTGAAATTGTTGGAAGAGGAAACTTTCCCGAATTTATGATGAGATTTTATGTAGGAACAGTAGGAATTCTTTTTAATGTGTTCCTGCTGACTCTATACATTTGTGAGGAAGATCGGACTAAAATACTTTATCAGCCTTTATTACATGGAGAAAGCCGCAGCAGAATGATACAGTCAAAAGTCTGTGTTGCCGTTNGTATGTCAATGATATTTGTCTTATTGACAGCAATTATAAATTATGTGACNGCNTTTATGCGATGGGGATACGAAATTTTTGAACGGACAGCCGTAATNAGAACTGCNGGGAAATATCTGNTGTCTGGTNTCTATATGTCNTGTGTTNCGCTGGGAATTATCACACTCTGCATTTGTACNCGCAATACATGGAAAACGATATTTNTNGTNATTATTTATATGCTNATAAATTCNTTTATTTGNAATACCAGCATCTTATTTTTACAAAAAATNTGGATTGGATATTACCCAAATCGCTGGATNTTTTCATATGAATATCAAGGAATACCGTTAAANGAAANGCTTTGGGGAATATGCGTTATGGCGNCATATGGTNTTTTCTTTTATCANATTTCCCTATGCAAAACCAGAAAAATAGATTTTTGAATGANAAGCGCACAAATTCTTTTGATTGCAGAGCAGAATTGGAGATGCTGCTCGCACTCCTTGGCGTAAAACGTTTCGGAATGGAGGAAAAATGATAACANNATTATTGAAAATACAGTTTNCACGGTTAAAAAGNCANAAANTATTCTATNTATATTTTGCAGTGATGGCAGCGATTATTATTTCTAATGCACTTCAATGCANAGGGAGTCNGGAAGGCAATGNAATGGCATATTATGCAGGCGGAAGATTCCCAACATTNTGTATGCAGTCGTATATCGATATTGTNGGTTCNTTATTCTTAAGNTTTATTTGTGCNGTATTGATTAGCGGGGAAAAGGCAAGCGGTATGCTTAAACAGCCNTTACTAAATGGTGTTTCCAAAAAGCAGCTGNTAATGNCAAAAACNATTAGCCTTCTCATGATTGCACTGGTATTTTTTCTATTTGTAATCCTGTTCAGCATTGGAATTGGCTTCTTATTTTGGGGAAGCCATGTANTTGATCATGCCNGAGAGTGCCTTCTGCAAATTNNANTATTAACATTTCCCCANATCACAATGGTTCTGTTTCTTGTATTTTTNTCCCTGCACATGTCTAATATATCCAGTATGATGTGNGCTTCGCTGATTATTCTATNAATCAACAATTTGTTCAGCCAATTNTTTGGAGATTATATATCGTTTNTAGACTTNATGTANTATCTATACGCCTTTNCCNNNTATAACGGAATGATATTAAGANGNAACGTCATTGCATTGGGACTATTTGTCAATCTTATAACGGGAATGCTTCTTNTTTATGGNATCACTAGGAGCATAAACAATATGNTAATGTAAAAGTATATATTTAATTCAAAACAGTCCGCNCAGGATAGGTAAATATACCAACGTCGCCGCGCTCCCGCTCCATAAAAACGTAACAGANGCTANNCTCNAAAGAACNTCGNNAAGCNCTGACGTTTTTATAGGGGCTCCTTNTGGTATATTTACCTATCCTGTGCTACGTTACTGGCTAGCCTGAANAAAATGTANCATAANGNNCGCTATTTTTCNNCANNTAGCCNATNCACAGCTCTGAGAGGATAAATAATCCATAAGGAGCCCNTGCAAAAAGCNNCAGCACTTGGCGAGGTTCCTCACGAGCCTAGTGNCTGCTNNGCTTTTTGNNGAGCGGGAGCGCGGCGACGTTGGATTATTTATCCTCTCAGAGCGTCCGTCAACCAATCNGTNAAAAACATCAATAAATCATTTAATGAAGAAATTTGATAATTANNCCCANCTGTGATATACTTACCATGCGTAAAAATGGCACATATCGGAAAAAATGGAACAAACCAGCAATGATGAGAGGATCCCATGAAAAAGATTGTATATAAAAGTAAAGCGATTCAGGCAGTGATATTGATTGTGGCGGTATGTCTTTTGGCATCTTTGTGGCCGCTTAGAATCTGGCGTGAGACGGTTACGACTGCAGTCGCTCCTGCAACAGGCACAATGACAGGCGTGATAGACAANGAGAAAACACTTCTCCAGAGCATCGTGGCGCAATATGATCATATGGATACTATAGATGTCTATCTGGATGAAAACAGTGTNGGNGATACTTTTTATCTTCGTATTTTAGATGAACAGTGGCAGCCTGTGTGTGAAGAAAAAGCGCAGATNGATGCGGAAATCCTGCCCGGNTTCCAGCAGGTCATGATTGATATCGACATGGAAGTNGGCAAAATGTATTATGTAATTCTGCAGGGAGATGATTCGGAAATCTTTGNNGGATGTGAAACAGTTCCTTTGACAGATATGCCTTATCTNGGGACTATGTATTATGCTGACGATACTCAGGATGGAATGAGTCTGGTTGCAAATTATAATTATAGTATGCCTCTTAGAAAGACAAGGGTCCTTGTATTCGGNGGNCTGATTGCGGCANCAGCGGCACTNTTGTGTCTGGCGGTTCGGTTCTGGTATAAGAAGAANGAGGACAGGCTGATTACGGTGGAAAAGGCNTTTAAGNCNGTNATGAANCCNGTNGTNGCANTTGGAACNATTTTCTGCCTTGGNGCAGTNCTNNTNGGAGNGTTCGGAAACTATTTTTTGGATAATACCGTGTATTTTGTCAGCGTGGTTTTACTTTCCCTTGTGCTGTTTTATGGAATNAACCATANCAGGGATGGGCAGGAGGCTGTGCTGACTTTANCGTATTTTAAGACGCATATAGGGGATCTGATCCAGTCCATTGCAATTGCAGGCGCNCTTGCGGGNTGNTGCGAGTATATGAGCGGNTTATATGATATTCATCATACAGTGGCGGAGCGGAANGAAATGCTCTGGTTTGCCATTGCAGTGATTGCAATGTTTAAATGGAAGGANATCGTAAATCTATATAATGCGNTTTATCTNGCAGGNGCAGGNCTTTTTGGTTATTANTATTTTAAGACGCANNTGACACCGGAGATGGATGATCTGGCAGTGCAGGCTTTGAAGCANACAGTGTGGATTGCCGTACTNTTGGGACTGATTGTNATCCGCACGGTGATTGGNCTATGTAGGANAAAANCGGACGNNCATATGCAGGAGAATGGTTTGGGGAGAATGGCNAGACCATCGTATCTGTATGCCGGTCTTCTTGCGNTGTTCTTTGCCATGATNATNATCTTNAGNAATGGAAGATGGTGGGGAGTGGCAATGGTAGTTGCCTTTACNCTGTTCTANTTGAATTATGGGATGTGGGAGCATAAGAGCAGNCTGCTGGTCAATGTNGCGAGGGGCGTNATNTTTCAGTTTGCCTGGGCTACAGGATATGCATTGCTTCACAGACCGTACGTCACTTTCAGAAATGCACGGTATACCCATATTTTCCANACGGTGACGATTACGGCGGCTTATCTGACCATAGTGGAGTGCGCAGCGGCAGTCATTTTATGCGATAAGCTGAGAAAGAGCCGTAAACTGAGGGATTGCTGGAAAGAACTGATACTTTTTGGAGTGGTATCTTCTTATATGTTGTTCACGATGTCCAGAACAGCCTTCTTTGCCGTGGGCGTTGCCGTGCTGTTTGCGCTTGTCATGATGGCGGGAGGAAAAGGAAAGGAAAGACTCGTTTCTTTTGGGAAGAATCTTGGACTGGCAGTGGGGGCGGTGGTTGTATGTTTGCCAATGACCTTCAGCATTCAGAGAAACATACCGATACTGGCAAGCGATCCTTTTCTTTATGAGATTGAGTATTCTATGTACTGTCCGGAAGATGTTATGCGCGGCAGAAATCTTGACTCCAAGAATTTCATGCGGGTGGGACGTTTTATTGATGTTTTTGCAGAGAAGATTTTCGGCATACCGGAGGGCACCTTTGATATTTACGGGGAAATCGCAGAATATGAGAGAACCCATCAAAACAGAATTACAGCGAAGAAAACGGAAGAGACCTCAGAGAATGGTCAATTGGTGGCCTCAGCGGAAGGTGTTCCGGTGGAAATACCTGAGGATAATGATTATACGAATGGAAGGCTGGATATCTTTAAGTCTTATATAGAGCAGTTGAATATGACGGGACATGAGGAGATGGGGGCAGTTTTAAAGAATGGAGAAATTGCAACCCACGCTCATAATATTTATCTTCAGGTGGCTTACGACCACGGTATTTTTGTGGGAATCCTTTTTGTCTTCGTCGGATTTGCAACATTTATCAAAAGTTGTTTGTATTATCACAAAAAGAAGGATAAAATAACATATGCGGCATTGCCGGCTGTGGTGAGTGCGGCAGTTGCCGTAGCTGGTATGGTAGAGTGGATTTTCAGCTTAAGCAATCCATGCACACTGGTGCTCATGCTTGTTATCACCCCGCTTATATTCCATGAAGGTTAAAGTTATGAACAAAGAAAATAGAAAACCCAAACANCCCTTTAATGTAAAATTATTTTACAGAAGAACNTGCTTGATTGTTTATGACATTATCAGTGTCATTATGGCAAGCTATCTGGCACTTTTGATGCGTTACAGCTTTGATTTTTCGGCAATACCGGAGCACTTTTTAGAGCCGATTACCAGATTTCTTCCAATCAATATCGTGATTACGCTGATTGTTCTATATATTTTCCGAATGTACAGCAGTCTTTGGGCATTTGCGGGAGAGACAGAACTTCAGAATCTGGTTATTTCCAGCGTGGTGTCCTCGCTGGTTCAGGCGGCAGGTATCCAGTTTTTTAAGGTGCCGGGAATGCAGGCTGTTCCAAGCAGTTATTACTTTTTGTATGTTTTTCTGCTGATTAGTTTTATTTTTGTCAGCCGTTTTTCTTATCGTTTCTTCCGCAGCTTAAAGCATAAGCAGCAGAATAAGAAAAACAGTATCTCTGTCATGGTGATTGGTGCAGGTGAAGCTGCTAATCTGATTATCAAAGAAATTGTGAACAGCAATTTTTCTACCATGGTCATCCGGTGTATTATTGATGATGACAAGGGAAAATGGGGGAGATTTATTCAAGGTATCAAGGTGGTTGGCGGAAGAGACAAGATTATCGAATGTGCGGATATTTTTGACATCGATGAAATCATTGTTGCCATGCCTTCTATCTCCAGAGCGGAAATGTCGGCGATTTTAGACATTTGTAAAGAGACGAGCTGCAAGCTGCGTTCCCTTCCCGGTATGTATCAGTTGGTGAATGGAGAGGTCAGCATCAGTAAACTGCGGGATGTGGAAGTGGAAGACCTTCTGGGAAGAGATCCGATTGAGGTGGACTTGGATTCGATCCTCGGGTATGTGAGAGGGAAAAAGGTGCTGGTGACAGGAGGAGGCGGCTCTATCGGAAGTGAGCTTTGCCGTCAGATTGCGTCCCACAAGCCGGCACAGCTTATCATTGTAGATATTTATGAGAACAGCGCTTATGATATACAGCAGGAACTTCAGATTAAGTACCCGGAACTTTCCCTGGTGGTTCTGATTGCTTCCGTGCGAAATACCAACCGTGTGAACTGGATTTTTGAGCATTATAAGCCGGATATCGTTTATCATGCGGCGGCCCACAAACACGTGCCGTTAATGGAAGTCAGCCCTAATGAGGCTGTGAAAAATAATGTGTTCGGCACATGGAAAACGGCACAGGCAGCGGCATTCAATGACGTAAAACGGTTTGTGATGATTTCCACCGATAAGGCGGTCAATCCCACCAACATTATGGGAGCCAGCAAACGAATCTGTGAGATGATTATCCAGACATTCAATAAACATTATGATACAGAATTTGTGGCGGTGCGTTTCGGAAACGTACTTGGTAGTAACGGAAGTGTGATTCCGCTTTTCAAGAAGCAGATTCTGGCAGGGGGACCGGTTACGGTCACTCACCCTGATATTATCCGTTACTTTATGACCATACCGGAAGCGGTCTCGTTGGTATTGCAGGCTGGGGCTTATGCAAGGGGCGGTGAGATTTTCGTGCTGGATATGGGAAAACCTGTCAAGATTCTGGATCTTGCAAAGAATCTGATCCGGCTTTCCGGTTATCGTGTGGATGAAGANATTCAAATTGAATTTACAGGGCTTCGTCCCGGCGAAAAGCTGTATGAGGAGCTTCTCATGGCAGAAGAAGGGATGAAGTCGACTGCAAATAAACTGATTTATATTGGGAAACCTATAGAGATAGATGAGATGAAGTTTTTTGTACAGTTGAAGAATTTAAAGGAAGCATCCAAAAATGAAAGCAATGATATAAGACCCATGATTAAGGAAATTGTGCCCACCTACCATTATAATGAGTAAGGACCGGCAAAAGGAAGGGAGAAAAGATGGCAGAAAAGAGGATTTATTTATCTTCCCCTACCATGCATGGAGAGGAACAGGAATTTATTAAAGAAGCATTTGACACCAACTGGGTGGCGCCTCTTGGACCTAATGTAAATGCGTTTGAGAAAGAACTTGCGGATTATGTGGGAATCGCACACGCATCTGCGTTAAGTTCAGGTACGGCTGCCATTCACCTTGCGCTTAAGCTTTTGGGAGTAGGAGANGGAGATGTGGTCTTTGTCCCCAGCCTGACTTTCAGTGCTACTTGCAATCCGATTGTATATGAAAAGGCAGTGCCTGTATTNATTGATTCNGANGAGGATACATGGAATATGGACCCTGCNNCACTTGAAGCGGCATTTGAAAAATATCCATCTCCNAAAGCTGTTATGGTGGTTCATCTATACGGGACACCGGCAAGACTGGATGAAATCATGGAAATTTGCGCTTCCCACAATGTGCCNTTGATTGAGGATGCAGCGGAGTCTTTGGGAAGCACCTATAAAGGAAAACACACAGGAACCTTTGGAAGGATTGGGATTTATTCTTTTAACGGAAATAAGATTATTACCACTTCTGGCGGCGGGATGCTGGCGGCAAAGGAGGAAGAGTTCACAAAAAAGGCGACCTTTTTNGCCACCCAGGCAAGAGATCCGGCAAGGCATTACCAGCACTCCCAGATTGGCTATAATTATAGAATGAGCAACATTGTCGCCGGCGTTGGACGGGGACAGCTTTTACATTTAGAGGAACATAAAACACTGAAAAAAGCAATTTACAGGAAGTATGAGGAGAGGTTTTCCGATATACCNGAAATCACTTTAAATCCCTTGAATANGGATGGAGATGCCAACTGCTGGCTCACCTGTATGCTGATNGATCCNGGATGCGGTGTTACGCCGGATCAGGTTATGGATGCCCTTGAAGCGGATAATATCGAATGCCGTCCTATCTGGAAACCGATGCATCTTCAGCCGGTTTTTGAGCAGTGNGANTTTATTACAAAAGACGGCAGTATAAAGGATAAAACCGNNATGGGCAGCGTTTCGGCTGAGATTTTTGAACATGGTCTTTGNCTGCCCAGTGATATCAAGAATACAGACGAGGATATGGAACGAATCATTGGTATTGTACGCAGGTGNTTTGGAAGGTAAGATAAGTGATGTATAGAAAATATATCAAACGGCTTTTAGACATTTTTATATCTCTGGCAGGCATTATCGTGCTTTCACCGGTTCTATTNATCTTATGGATCTTAGTGCGGTCGAAGCTTGGAAGTCCTGCCTTGTTTACCCAGCAAAGACCGGGAAANGATGAGANGATCTTCAAGCTTTATAAATTTCGTTCCATGACNGATGAAAGGGATGAAAACGGAAATCTTCTTCCGGATGAGGTGAGACTGACTTCCTTTGGGAAAAAGCTGCGCAGCACNAGCNTGGATGAGCTTCCGGAACTTTTTAACATCTTAAAGGGNGATATGAGNGTCATTGGGCCAAGACCTCTTTTAATCAAATATCTGCCNCTTTATAATGAGACTCAAAAGCATCGTCANGATGTGAGACCGGGACTTACGGGGCTGGCGCAGATGAATGGACGCAANGCCATCACNTGGGAAAAGAAGTTTGAGTATGATGTGGAATATGTTCAAAATCTCTCCTTTGCAATGGACGCGAAAATCTTTTTCGGCACCATTCGGGCGGTACTTGCAAGGGAAGGAATCAGCAGTGAAAATGACGCAACCATGGAGGCGTTTACAGGAACTCCCGCTGATAATGAGGAAAGCAAGGAAGGAGAGCAAGGGTGAATATTTTATTTTGCAGTGTAGGCAGAAGGTGTGAATTATTAAAGGATTTCCGCAGAACTTTAGGGGAAGAGTTAAAAATCGTGGTGACGGACAACAGTGAAGTGGCGCCTGCTATGGCATTTGCAGACAAAGCTTATCAGGTTCCGCTCATTAAAGANCCTGCNTATATGCCCATGATTCTTGAAATCTGCAAAAAAGAGAAGATTGACGCGGTGACTACGCTGATCGANCCGGAAATCATGCTTCTTTCGGAGCATAGAAAAGAGTTTGAGGCGNTGGGGGTTATCGTGCTTGCTCCCTATGAGGAGACGGCAAGACGTTGCTTTAATAAATATGAAATGTATCGTTTTCTTGTGGAAAATNAGATTGATACAGTGAAAACCTACGGTACCTACGNAGAGTTCTTTNAGGCTTACCANGCGAAAGAAATCGCCCTGCCTGTGTTNGTGAAGCCCAGAACAGGCAGCGGCAGTGTGGGNGCGCGAAAGGTTGAGACGNTGGAACTTTTAAAGCAGGTGACGGATGCGGATGAGAGNCTGATTATTCAGGAACTTATGACTGGGACGGATTTGGATGCNGATGTGTATGTAGATACCGTCAGCCGCAANCCGGTTGCCATGTTTTCTAAGCGCAAGCTTTCCACCACCATCGGAGGTGCCAANAAGACCATATCCTTTAAAGATGAGGCGCTTTTTGCATTTATCAGAAAGATTNTNTCNCTTATGCAGTTTTGCGGNCCTCTGGANATGGATTTCTTTTATCAGGATGGGAAATATTATCTTTCAGAAATCAACCCCAGATTCGGAGGGGCATATCTGCATGCCTATGGAGCCGGCGTGGATTTTGTAAAGCTGATAAGCGAAAATGCTGCNGGAAGAGAAAATGCGGAAAACATCGGTGATTATGAGGAAGANGTTGTGATGATGATGTATGACAGCGTTGTNATACGGAANAAAAGCGAGATAGAAGGCTCTATCGCTCAGNTTTAAGGGGNCTGGGAAGGCTTTGAAAAGAAAGGGTATGTGTATAAAAATGAAGATCCTGATTCTTTGCAATTATGCAAATGGGCTATATCTGTTTCGNAAGGAAATCCTGGAGGCTTTTCTGGAAAAAGGATATGAGACGGTGGTNTCGGTTCCCCCTGATGAGAATTGCGNAAAGATTGAAGANTTGGGGGTAAGGCTGATTCCCACGGCTTTNGAGCGCAGAGGAAATAATCCGNTACATGACGGAAAGCTCTTTNTGCGCTATCTTCGTCTGTTGAAGGAAGAAAAGCCGGATGTGGTGCTGACCTATACCATNAAACCCAATCTGTATGGNGGGCTGGCATGCAGGATNAGAAANGTACCCTATNTGATNAATATCACCGGNCTGGGCACTGCTTTAGAGCANCCTGGTNTGTTAGGGAANATTTTGCTTGCATTTTACAGGATTGCNGCAAAGAAGGCATCCTGTGTCTTTTTCCANAATGANGGAAACAGGAACTTCATGTTGGAGAAAAAGGTNGGTCTTAAGAAAGACAGNCTGTTGCCGGGNTCNGGCGTGAATTTGAANGAACATCCCTTTGTACCGTATCCGTCGGAAGANGGGGGNATNATATTTCTGGCGGTTCTGCGCATCATGAAGGATAAAGGGATTGAAGAATATCTTGAGGCGGCGCAGAAGATTACCGGAGAATATTCAAATGTCCGGTTTTATCTGGCAGGGGAATATGAAGAAGAGACGAGAGCGCGCTATGAGCCTATACTGGAAGAACTTTCGGCAAAAGGTGTCATCCGTTACTTTGGTCATATTGACAATGTGCCGGAGGTGATGGCAGGGAGCCATGTGATTGTGCATCCATCTTATCATGAAGGTCTGTCTAATGTTCTTCTTGAAGCGGCAGCCTGCGGCAGGGCGGTGCTTGCAAGTGATGTGCCGGGATGCCGGGAGACCTTGAAACAAGGAGAAAGCGGGTTTTTATTTGCGCCTAAGAACACGGAAAGTCTTGAAAAGGCAATCCGCACATTTCTAGGGCTTACGAAAGAACAGCGGGAGAAAATGGGCATGATGGGCAGGCAATATGTGGAGAACACATTTGACAGGTCAAGGGTCATTAGTGCTTATTTTGAGGAAATCCAAAAAGCGGTTAACAAGTAACTTTAGGGTGTGCTATAATAAAAAAAGCATTGACGTAGGAGGAAAGCCATGAATTTATATGAGAATATTTTAGAGGGCAGAGATAAGATTTCTCTTGTAGGTCTTGGGTATGTAGGAATGCCTATAGCGGTAGCCTTTGCAAGAAAGGTAAAAGTAATTGGTTATGATTTAAATGCAGATAAAATTAAAATGTATCAGTCAGGAATTGATCCCACCAATGAAGTGGGAAATGATGTAATTAAAAACACAAGTGTTGAATTCACATCTGATGCTGCCAGACTTAAGGAAGCAAAATTCCACATAGTTGCAGTGCCGACACCTGTCAATGATGACCATACGCCGGACTTGACACCGGTGGAGGGAGCCAGCAGGATTTTAGGACAGAATCTTACCAAAGGATCTGTAGTGGTGTTTGAATCTACGGTATATCCGGGGGTGACGGAGGAAATCTGTGTACCGATTCTGGAAAAGGAGTCAGGTCTTAAATGCGGCGTGGATTTTAAAATCGGTTATTCACCGGAAAGAATCAACCCCGGTGATAAGGTGCATCGTCTGGAAACCATTGTGAAGATTGTATCCGGTATGGATGAAGAGACTTTAGATACGGTAGCCAAAGTATATGAACTGGTGGTGGAGGCGGGGGTATACCGCGCCCAGTCCATCAAAGTGGCAGAAGCGGCCAAGGTCATAGAAAACAGCCAGAGAGACATTAACATTGCGTTCATGAATGAACTTTCCATCATCTTTAATAGAATGGGCATTGACACTAAGTCCGTATTGGAAGCGGCAGGAACCAAATGGAATTTCTTAAAATTCTATCCGGGACTGGTGGGAGGACACTGCATTGGTGTGGATCCTTATTACCTCACCTACAAGGCGGAAGAACTTGGATATCACTCCCAGATTATCTTGTCGGGACGCCGTATCAATGACGATATGGGAAGGTATGTGGCAGAAAGTATGGTCAAAAATCTGATTAAGGCAGATATTCCCGTAAAGCGCGCTAAGGTAGCAATTTTGGGCTTCACGTTCAAAGAGAACTGCCCTGATACCAGGAATACAAAAGTGATTGATATTTATAAAGAACTGGGAGAATATGGAATAACACCTGTTGTTGTAGACCCGGCGGCGGATGCAAAGGAGGCGGAACGCCTATACGGCATCCACTTTGCAGGCATGGATGCAGTGAAGGATATGGATGCTGTCATTGTAGCAGTTGCACACACCCAATTCTTAGACCTTGATAAGGAAACCATCAGCAGTTTTTACAATCCGGCACATCAGAAGAAGGTATTTATGGATCTGAAAGGCCTGTATAACAGAGAAGACTATCTGACAGAAGATTACATCTACTGGAGGCTATAAGCAATCTAAAAGGAGAAAGTGGTAAAATGGGATATAAAGAATTAAAGTTCGATGAAAATGCAGTATTTCTTGTGACAGGCGGCGCCGGATTTATCGGCTCCAACTTATGCGAAGCGATTCTGGAAATGGGATACACCGTAAGATGCCTCGACAACCTCTCGACCGGAAAGTATGAAAATATCGAAGCACTGACATCAAATCCCAAGTTTACTTTCATAAAAGGAGATATCCGGGAACTGGATACCTGCATGGACGCTACCAAAGGCGTTGATTTTGTTCTGAACCAGGCAGCTTGGGGAAGCGTTCCGAGAAGTATTGAAATGCCGCTCCTTTACGAAGAAATCAATATACGCGGCACCTTAAACATGATGGAGGCATCCAGACAGAACGGGGTAAAGAAGTTCGTCTATGCTTCCAGTTCCTCTGTCTATGGGGATCATCCGGTATTGCCCAAAAAGGAAGGAAAAGAAGGCAAAGTCCTTTCACCATACGCGCTTACCAAAAAGGTGGACGAGGAATACGGAAGACTCTACAAAATCCTGTATGGGCTCGATACCTACGGAATGCGGTATTTTAATGTGTTCGGCAGACGCCAGGATCCTGCAGGCATGTATGCGGCAGTGATTCCCAAATTCATCAAGCAGCTGATGAGCGGCGAAGTGCCCACCATAAACGGAGATGGCAGACAGTCCAGAGACTTTACCTATATTGATAATGTAATAGAAGCGAATCTAAAAGCATGCCTTGCACCCTCCGAGGCAGCAGGCGAAGCATTTAACATAGGCGCAGGCGGAAGAGAGTTCCTGATTGATGTATACCATGACCTGTGCAGCGCCCTTGGAAAAGAAGTGGAACCTCATTTCGGACCCGAGCGGGCAGGAGACATCAGAGATTCCAACGCAGATATAACCAAAGCAAAAGAACTGCTGGGATATGATCCTGAATATGACTTTGCCAAAGGAATCAACCTTGCTATAGATTGGTATAAAGAAAACCTTTAAAAATTTAAGACACAGATTAAGTGAGGACTGTATGAAAATAGCAGTGAGACTTGATGACATAACACCTGATATGGACTGGGAGCGCTTCCTTCAATTCAAAGCGCTCCTAGACCGCTATCAGGTGAAACCACTTATAGGGATCGTACCCGACAACCAGGATGAAAATCTAAAAAAGCAGACTAAAAAATCCCAAATCCCAGAGGATTTCTGGTCCTATATCAAGGAATTGGAAGCAGATGGCTGGACCCTTGCCATGCACGGTGTCCACCATGTTTATTCCACAGATAAAGGAGGGCTATTCCCCCTCAACAACTTCTCCGAATTTGCCGGAATCCCTCTGGATAAGCAAAAGGAAATGCTTTCAAAGGGAAAACAGATTTTAAAAGAAAAAGGCATCGAGACAGAAATTTTCATGGCACCCGCTCATTCCTATGACCGAAATACCCTGAAAGCCCTTAAAGAAATCGGATTTACCGCATTAACAGACGGATTTGGCAGTAATCCATACCTCTGGGATGGGTTAAAATTTTACCCAATTTCTTTTAACTTGAGTAGTACATTTAAAAAGAAAAACGGCTATTCCACCATGGTAGTTCACACTGACACAGTCACGTCAGATGACATGAAGCGATATGAGTCCTACTTCCAAAACGAGAACATCCAATGGATATCCTTCAAAGAATATCTGACGGAGCCCGTAAAAACGAGAAATTTGATTATAAGGTGGAAAGAATTCCTAATGGCAAAAGCCAAATACCTGCTCATAAAGAGCCGAACCAAATAAGAAGCCAATAACCAGACGTCATGTCATTTTAGGGGACGGGTGTATCGGCAGGCAGTCTTCCCGGGGCGGTCATAGAAACTATCACGAGGCCTTATGGAAAGCGATTAGAAAGGCTAAGTATCCCTTTCGACACACAGCAATAATCGGACAGGACGTCCGATTAAGGTGTGATTTGACCATGGATGGTCAAACACACCGTTTGCGTCCTCATAGAAAAACATATATAAGGGATACCCAGCCTTTCTTATCGCTGCACATAGGTCCGTGATAGTTTCTATGACCGCCCTGGGAAGACTGCCTGCCGATACACCCGTCCCCTAAAATGACATGACGTCGTCACGCCTATCACACCCTTATAGGAGGAATATATTATGTTAGCTCCAATTCGTGTTTTACATGTGCTGGGAAATACTCAGCTCGGCGGCGCTGAGAGCCGAATTATGGATCTGTATCGGCATATGGATCGGAACCGGGTTCAATTTGACTTTCTGGTTCATACTGACCAGAAGGGGCATTTCGATGAAGAGATAGAAAAGCTGGGAGGGCATATTTATCGTGTTCCGCGGTTTCGATTGTACAATTACTTTTCTTATAAACGTGCTGTGAAGAATTTTTTTGTGTCTCATCATGACTTTAAGGCTGTTCAAGGGCATATCACAAGCACAGCAGCAATCTACTTGCCCATTGCAAAGAAGGCAGGAGTGCCAATTACCATTGCTCATGCCAGAAGTGCAGGTGTGGATAAGGGAGCAAAGGGAAAGTTGACGCGTTGGATGCGGAGAAATCTGTCTAAGAAGGCAGATTTCCTTTTCACCTGTTCCAGGCTGGCGGGGATTTCTGTGTTTGGAGAGCAGGCTGTAAAGGATGGGAAGACGATTTTTATTCCAAATGCCATTGATTGTCAGGCTTTTGCTTATAATGAAGAAAAGCGGGAAGAGATGCGGGAAAAGCTCGGGATAACGAATCAATATGTGATTGGTCATGTGGGAAGGTTTCATTATGCCAAAAATCATGAGTATTTGTTACAGGTATTTGCTGCTCTTTGTAATGCGGATAAATTAAATCAAAATTTAACAAATGGCAAAAATATAGATAATACTGACTTTGAAGGGGAGAAGAAAAGAGATTATCTGTTGTTGCTGCTGGGAGAAGGAAGCGGTATGGAGGAGGCGAAACAGCTGGCGGAAAAGCTGGGGATTGCGGACCGGGTACGGTTTTTGGGGAATCGGAATCCTGTTTATGATTATTATCAGGCAATGGATTATTTTGTTTATCCTTCCCGCTATGAGGGGCTTCCGGGGACTATTGTGGAAGCTCAGGCATCAGGGCTTCGGTGTGTGATGTCGGATACGATCTGCGAGGAAGTGGCAGTGACGGAGCTGGTTCGGATGAGGAGCATAGAGGAGGATGCTGCTCATTGGGCGGAATATATCAGGAGTACGGCTGATTATGTGCGTAGGAGTTATGTGAAGGAGATGCAGGAAGCAGGATTTGATGTGAGCGCGCAGACGGAAAAGATGATGGCTTTTTATGAAACAGGAGAGTGGAAATGAAAAAGAAACTGATGCTGATATCTCCCATGCTTCATCAGGGAGGATTTGAGAGGGTCTGCATTACAACGGCAAGGCTGATGGAACCGCATTTTGATGTAACGATTGTTATTTTTAATTCAGCGAATATTGCATATGATGTTGAGGGACTGCACATCATTGATATTCAGATGGGAGTAAAAAAGGGAACCTTGCGAAAGCTTTGGAATATCGTCAGACGTTCTGCAAAAGTCAGACAGTTGAAAAAGCAAATGAAG
>JAAVAE010000011.1 GCA_014804245.1 Lachnospiraceae bacterium
AAACGGCGTATTGGTCCATCCATGGACCAAGTTACGCCTTCACCGGACCTCCTGTCCGGTGATTGCTGGGTGTCTAGAGGGATACTAAATTCTTCTAACCACTTCCCATAAGGACCGGAAAAGATTTTTTATCCCCCCAGACGCCGGAAGACGGATATTCCGCCCGGGAGACCATTCTCCCTATGCACCCCAGCCCCACCAAAGGAGCCCGCCCCGCAGAACACCTGCCAACATTTTTCCTGGATGCATCAAAATACAAGAAAAGTGTATAGAATAAAATCAGAGTAATTCTGTTCTCGTTAAAATTGTGGATTTATAAACAGGCGGTAAAGAACATGCCTCTTTTAAGGGAAACTATTTACTTAAAAGAAAAAGATATGCTATTATGGCAAAGTAGCACATAATAGAAATAGTTCATCATAAAGAGAAATGGAACTTGTGGATATACGGATGAATCTTTGGGAAATAGTATAGGAGCGCCAAATGGCGCTGCAGGAGTGCAGTAGAAGCAGCATAAGGAGGAAGGAGAGGGCTGGGGGGATAAAAAAACTGTACCGGGCCTTATGGGAAGCGGTTAGAAGAATTTAGTATCCCTTTCGATACCCAGCAATCGCCGGACAGGANGTCCGGCGAAGGCGTAACTTGGTCCATGGATGGACCAATACGCCGTTTGCGTCCTCCCTGANNNNCCTANCCAAGGGATACTTAATTCTNCTTACCGCTGTACATAGGCCCGGTNCAGATTTTTTATCCCCCCAGCCTTCTCCTTCCTCCTTATGCGTACCACCNCCCCCATCCCCCCATTTCTTCTAACCAAATTGGAAAGGACCCAACAATGTTCATTATAGCAGGACTCGGAAACCCAACAAANGAATATGATAATACAAGACACAACATCGGCTTTGCCNCCATTGACGCCCTGGCGGACAAGTATNATATATCCGTCATGGATATCAAAAACAAAGCCCTTACAGGAAAAGGCNTCATAAATGGTCAGAAAGTGATNTTGGTAAAACCCCTCACTTTTATGAACCTGAGCGGTGAAAGCATCCGTCCGCTGGCGGATTACTATAAAATTGATGTGGAGACACAGTTGATCGTGATTTCGGATGATATCAGTCTGCCGCCGGGGCAGATNCGGGTGAGGAAAAAGGGAAGCGCCGGAGGTCACAACGGACTGAAAAATATTATCAAGAATCTTGGCAGTGAAGGGTTCCAGCGGATTCGTATAGGAGTCGGTGAAAAGCCTAAGGGATATGANCTGGCGGATTATGTANTGGGACATTTTTCCAAGGAGGAAAAGCCNCTTATGGAAGAGGGCGTGGAGAAAGCAGTTAAAGCTGCAGAAATCATGCTGACNGGTGACGTGGATCAGGCAATGAATGAATTTAACCGCAAGGTTTCNATGTGAGAGTTGAAAGGAAAAGAGATACATGAGAGCATTGACAGCGCCTTTAGAGGAACTGGGAGAATTTATAGAGATCAAGGAGAAACTGCAAAAGGGAATGACCTCGGCAGCGCTGANCGGCTGNGTGGAATCCCANAAGCTTCATATGATATATGGTCTTGGCGAAGGGGTTAANCATAAACTCATCGTTACTTTCAGTGACCTCAAAGTNAAGGAGCTGACGGAGGACTATCGNCTCTATGACAGAAATGTGNNNTCGTATCCTGCCAAGGATTTGATTTTTTATCAGGCGGANATCCACGGAAATCAGTTGNTGACAGAGCGNATTAAGTGTCTNAGGCGTATGCTGGAGGGCAAACCGGTTACGGTGGTCACTACCTTCAGCAGTCTGATGGCGCCCCAGATTCCCCTTTCTGTCTGGAANGAGCATCTTCTTACCATTGATGGGAAAAGCCAGNTGGATGAAAGAAAATTNGCACAGCGGCTGGTAGAAATGGGTTATGAAAAGAATTATCAGGTGGAGGCNCCGGGGCAGTTCAGCATCNGGGGCGGCATTGTGGACATTTTTGATCTNACGGAAGAAAATCCNTACCGTATCGAATTATGGGGGGATGAAATTGAATCTATCCGCAGTTTTGANGTNCTGAGCCAGCGCTCNATNGAAAAGCTTTCCTGCATTACNATTTATCCTGCNGGCGAAATGTTGCTTTCCCCGGAACGNTTAAAGAAGGGNATGGATAAGATTGANNAGGAAGGAAAAGCTTTCAGTGAAAAGCTGCGGAAGGAATTTCNTACGGAAGAGGCNCANAGGGTNGAGACCCAGATCAGNGANCTGAAAGAACAGGTCTATGAATTTCAGAATNTGGTCAATCTGGANTCTTATGTTCATTATTTTTATGATGATACCGTTTCTTTTCTGGANNTGTTCGATAANAGCACTNCCTGCNTTTTNGTGGATGAACCCGCCAGNGTNAAGGANCATGCAGANGCAGTGGAACTGGAATTCNGGGAAAGTATGATGCACCGTGTGGAAAAGGGATATATCCTTCCGGGGCAGATGAAGCTTTTGTATTCGGCGGANGAAACNGCGGCGAAGATGCAGCAGGGAAGAATNGTGACATTGGCNTCNCTGGANNTGAAAAATACGCTGTTTAAAGTAGANAGAAAGGCGGATATNTCCGTNAAGAGTATTTCTTCNTATAACAATAGTTTTGAAGCNNTGGTGCAGGANTTAAAGCGTTATAAAAAGAANGGATATAGNATGNTGCTTCTGTCCGGTTCCAGAACCCGGGCNGCAAGGCTTGCNCAGGATCTGCGGGATGANGGGNTGACTGCTTTTTACACNGAGGATCCGGATCGGGAAGTGCAGGCTGGGGAGATNATGACATTTTATGGCAGGGTNATGAAGGGATTTGAATATCCGCTGCTTAAGTTTGTTATTATCTCAGAAAGTGATATTTTCGGTGCCGATAAAAAGAAGAAGAAAAAGAAGAAGACTTATGAAGGGCGCAAGATCAATGACTTTAATGAACTGAAAGTGGGAGATTATGTGGTTCACGAGAACCATGGGCTTGGGATTTATAAAGGCATTGAGAAGGTAGAAGTTGAAAAGGTCGTAAAGGACTATATCAAGATTGAGTATCGGGACGGCGGCAATCTGTATGTGCTTGCAACGGGGCTGGATGTGATACAGAAGTACGCATCGGCTGATGCCAAACGTCCCAAACTGAATAAACTTGGAACCCAGGAATGGAACCGCACAAAGAGCAAGGTAAAGGAAGCTGCCGGAGAGGTGGCAAAAGATCTAGTGGAATTGTATGCGGCGCGCCAACAGAAAAACGGCTTTCAATATGGGAAAGATACCGTCTGGCAGAAGGAATTTGAGGAGATGTTTCCCTTCGAGGAGACGGAAGACCAGATTGCTGCCATTCTTGCAACCAAGAAAGATATGGAGAGCAGTAAGATTATGGACCGCCTGATTTGCGGGGATGTGGGCTACGGCAAGACGGAAATTGCCATTCGTGCCGCATTTAAAGCGGTTCAGGAGGGAAAACAGGTGGTTTATCTGGTGCCCACAACGATTCTGGCACAGCAGCACTATAGTACCTTTGTCCAGAGAATGAAAGACTTCCCGGTGCGCGTAGATATGCTGTCCAGATTCAGGACAAACGCGGAACAGAAAAAGACGGTGGAGGATCTGAAAAAGGGATTTGTGGATATCGTGATCGGCACCCACAGGGTCTTATCTGCGGATGTGGTTTATAAGGATCTGGGTCTTTTGATTATTGATGAGGAACAGCGCTTTGGTGTTACCCATAAAGAAAAGATCAAAAAGATGAAGGAAAANATAGACGTGCTGACACTGACTGCAACGCCGATCCCAAGAACGCTTCATATGAGTCTGGTGGGAATCCGNGANATGAGCGTGCTGGAGGAAGCGCCGGGTGACAGAATGCCGATTCANACCTATGTGCTGGAGTACANTGANGAGATGGTCAGGGAAGCGATTGTGCGCGAATTGTCCAGAAATGGTCAGGTGTACTATGTTTACAACAGAGTGAACAACATTGCAGATGTGGCANCTACNATTCAAANCCTGGTGCCGGANGCGGTCGTTGCATTTGCNCANGGNCAGATGCAGGAGCGNGANCTGGAGCGNATNATGTANGAATTCATTAACGGNGAAATNGATGTNCTGGTGTCCACAACAATTATTGAAACCGGACTTGATATTTCCAATGTAAATACCATGATCATCCATGATTCTGATAATATGGGTCTTTCCCAGTTGTATCAGCTTCGGGGAAGNGTGGGNCGNAGCAACCGGACTGCCTATGCCTTCCTTATGTANAAACGGGANAANATGTTAAAGGAAGTGGCAGAAAANAGACTTGCTGCCATCAAGGAGTTTACCGATTTGGGGAGCGGGTTTAAGATTGCCATGCGTGACCTGGAAATCCGTGGTGCCGGAAATCTTCTGGGAGCGAAGCAGCACGGACATATGCAGGCGGTGGGATATGACCTGTACTGCAAGATGTTAAATGAGGCAGTAAAGAATCTGAAGGGAATCAGTACGGCGGAAGATTTCAACACGTCTGTGGATCTGGATGTGGATGCATTCATACCGCCTGCCTATATCGTGAATGAGATTCAGAAGCTGGATATTTACAAGCGGATTGCCGGAATCGAGAATCAGTCAGAGTGCGATGATATGAAGGAAGAACTTCTGGACCGCTTTGGAGAGACGCCCGTTGCGGTGGAGAATCTGTTCCGCATATCCATGATACGTGTCAATGCGCATAAACTTTATATCACTGATATAAAAGGGAAAAACGGAGAAATTCAGTTTACCTTGAAAGAGGATGCGAAGATATATGCAGAAAGAATCCCGCAATTCCTTGAAAAGCATGAGAAGCTGTCCTTTAACTANAAGATGGCAAGCTTCCTGCTTCGTTACAAAAAATGCGGCATGGTGGAGAAAGATGCACAGATTCTATTAGAGTTGACGGAAAATCTTTTGAGGGACATGGAGGCACTTTGTTAAAATGCCTATATTCAAAAAGGATGAAATAGTGTAAAATAAAAAACGTAGCAGCTTTTTTACGGACATCCGGAGGGATAGGATATGGATATTTTTAGTATACTGACGATGATTGGCGGACTGGCTTTGTTTCTGTACGGTATGAAAGTTCTGGGAGAAGGCCTTAAAAAGGCGTCCGGCGGAAAGCTGGAAATTATTCTGGAAAAGCTTACTTCNAATAAGATGATGGCGANTCTTTTAGGCGCCGGCGTAACAGCAGTCATCCAGTCTTCCTCGGCAACGACTGTTATGGTGGTAGGCTTTGTCAATTCAGGTATCATGAAGCTTTCACAGGCGGTAGGCGTTATTCTGGGCGCAAATGTGGGTACTACAGTGACAGCATGGCTGCTCAGTCTGACAGGAGTAGAGGGGGGATCAAGTGTTTTCCTCCAATTTCTGAAACCATCTTCCTTTTCCCCGATTCTGGCAATGATAGGCGTAATCATGCTGAGCATGGGCAAAAAAGAGAGGCATAAAGCTGCCGCTACCATTCTGATTGGATTTGGAGTGCTTATGATTGGAATGGATACCATGTCGAACGCGGTAAAGCCGCTGGCTGAAAATGCTGAATTTACCCATATGCTTCTTATGTTCTCTAACCCGGTGCTTGGTATGTTGATTGGTCTTGTGCTTACGGCTGTGATTCAGTCTTCGTCTGCGTCCATCGGTATCTTACAGGCACTGTGTGTTTCCGGTGCAGTCAGTTANTCAACAGCGATTCCTATAATTATGGGACAGAATATAGGAGACTGTATAGCTGCAATGCTTTCCAGCGCAGGTGCGGGAAAGCAGGCAAAGAGGGCGGCATTGATCGGTCTTTATTACAAAATTATAAAAGCAGTTGCCTTTATGGCAGTTTTTTATACATTAGANGCGGTGATTCATTTTGCATTTNTGGACAAACCGGCAAGTGCGCTTGGAGTTGCCGTGATACATACGGCATTTAATGTGGTTTCAGTCGTTGTCATGTATCCGTTTACGTGGGTGCTGGAGCGGCTGGCATATCTGACAATTCCTGAAAGCGCTGAGGAAACNCAGCTTGTGGAGGAGGCAAAGAGGGAAATCCAGATTCTGGATCCCAGATTCCTGGACACGCCCAGGGTTGCGCTTGAGCAGTGCAAAAATGCGGCAGTTGATATGGCAAATTATGCGAAGGATGCATTNTTCATGGCAATCCGTCTGATGGACAAGTTCGATAAAAAGGCATCCGAAAAGGTGATCGANCTTGAGGAACTGGTGGATTATTATGAAGATGAACTGGGATCTTATCTGGTCAAATTAAGCAGTAAACATCTTACGGCAAAGGACAGCCAGGAATTGTCCATACTGCTTCATTGTATTGGTGATTTTGAGAGAATTTCAGATCANGCAATCAATATCATGGAATCTGCAAAGGAAATGTATGAAAAGGAATTGTCCTTNTCAAAGAAAGCNGAGGAGGAACTGGCGATTTTTACAGATGCCGTTAANGAAATCGTCAACACATCCATAACTGTGTTCCAGAAAGAAGATNTGGGNNTGGCNCGTATGGTGGAGCCTTTAGAAGAAGTGATTGATTATCTAAACGCTGAAATCAAGAAACGCCATATTAAGCGTCTGCGCAAAGGAAAATGTACGATTGAGATGGGATTCGTCCTTTCAGATATCACAACGAATTATGAAAGGGTATCGGATCATTGCTCTAACATAGCACTTTGCCTTCTTCAATTAAATGAAGAAAATTTTGATACCCACGAATATCAGATCAACTTATCCAGCAAAGATAACACGGTATTTATGGAGAAAGTAAAACAGCTGCGTGAATTTTACGCTTTGCCGTAAAATATAAAATACACACAGAAAGTCCGGTTTATTGGACTGCCATAATGTTATTCTAAATATAACAAAAGAAATTGTTCAGAATAACAGGAGGCAGATCGATGAAGGGATATGTGGTAAACAATGGTTATATGGGACTTGTAAACGGAAGCTATATGCTGTTTGCCAGTGAAGAGGATTATCTGGATTANCTGGAAAACTAGACNNNAGATAGGAGAAATTTGAAATGACCAAGCGCCTTAAGAGAGATGTGCTTGAGCAGCCCGCCACCCGGCTTGCACCGGAATTGCTGGGGATGCTTTTATGCAGAAGAACGCAGCAGGGTGTCCTCAAGTATAGAATCATGGAGACAGAGTGCTATTTNGGAGAGGAGGACACCGCCTGTCATGCCAGCAAAGGAAAGACAGACAGGACGAAGGTCCTGTACGAGAAGGGCGGAACTGCCTATGTTTATCTCTGTTATGGCATCCACTGCCTGTTTAACGTCGTCAGCGGCAAGCAGGGGCATCCGGAGGCAGTACTGATACGGGGNGTCACGGGATATAACGGACCTGGGAAGCTTACCCGTGCCATGGANATAGGCAGGGATTTAAACTGTGAAGATATGGTGACCTCGGATCGGTTATGGCTGGAGGATGACGGCTGCAGGCCGGAATACGTGACTGCCAAAAGGGTTGGAATTGATTATGCCACACAAGAGTACAGGGATATCTTATGGCGGTTTATTGTGAATGACGGCAAATACAAGCCGGCAAGATAAAGTGTTTAAAACAGAGAAAATAAGGGAAGAAAATTCGCAGGATNCATTAGTTCCTGATGACGGATTTACTTCTTTTTTTAGTAATTTCATGAAAAAAAGCAGAATATTATGACAGAAGGCGGCCATTGCGCGATGAATTACAACTTCTCACACATATGATTGTAATTTATACTTAACCTAGCAGTAAAATATGCAAGGTGGGAGTGGCCGTTATGGAAAAAATTGAAGATAAGAAAGCAGAACAAATGATTTCTCATATGATGTTAGATATGGGTGTTCCGGCACATCTGAAAGGATATCGCTATGTGAGGTCAGCTGTTCTTATGGCAGAAGAAGACATGAAGGTAGTAGGAAGCGTTACAAAGCTGCTTTACCCCGAGATAGCAAAGCAGTATAATACTACTGACGGCAAGGTTGAAAGAGCGATTCGCAATGCCATTGAAATTTCATGGGAAAGAGGAAACAAGGAAACTTTTGAAGGTCTGTTCGGATACTGCAGTGAAAGCGGACAGGGCAGACCGACCAATAGTGAATACATAGCAGTAATAGCCGATGAGGTCAGAATACAGATTAATACGGAATGCGGGGGAAATTAAAGCAGTTTTCCCGGATTTCGGGAAAGTAGAGGATAGCTTATGGATAAACCTGCAATTTGCGGAGGTACCCCTGTTCGTGATACGAAATTATTTTATGGTCACCAATATATTGATGAGGCAGACATACAGGCTGTAGTTGATGTGTTGAAAAGTGATTTTTTGACNTGTGGACCTAAGATTGATGAACTGGAGAAAAGACTNTGTCAGATAACCGGAGCGAAATATGCGGTTGNCTGCAGCAACGGTACTGCTGCGCTGCATATAGCCTGTCAGGCAGCCGGGATCGGAGTAGGAGACGAGGTCATTACTACGCCGATTACCTTTGCAGCATCGGCAAATTGTGCCCTGTACTGTGGTGCAAGACCGGTGTTTGCGGATATCAATGAAGAGACCTATAACATTGACCCTGTTAAGGTGAAGGAACTGACGAATGAGCGGACAAAGGCAGTGGTGGCGGTGGATTTTACGGGACAGTCCGTGGAACTTGATGCGCTGCTTTCCCACTGCCGAAAGAACCATCTGGTGCTGATAGAGGATGGCGCCCATGTCATTGGGACACGTTATAATGGGAAATACAATGGATCTATAGCAGATATGACGACTTTAAGCTTTCATCCGGTTAAAACAGTGACCGGCGGTGAGGGCGGTGCGGTTCTGACCAATAGCGAAGAATATTATCAGAAATTACTTTTATATCGTACTCACGGAATTACGAAGGATCCCCGGCAGATGGAGCATGAGCCGGATGGTCCNTGGTACTATGAGCAGACCGCGCTTGGNATGAATTACCGGATGACGGATATGCAGGCGGCGCTGGTAATCAGTCAGCTGGACAAGCTGCCGATGTTCTCGAAGAGGCGGAAAGAAATTGTAAAGGCATATAATGAGGCATTTTCAAAGCTTCCCCAGATCATTGTACAGAAGGAAATACCGGAATCGGATACCACGAGGCACTTGTACATTTTAAGATTGGATCCATCACAGCTTAAAATAGACAGGAAGCAGTTTTTTGAGGCGCTGTATGCAGAAAATATCTGTTGTAATGTGCATTATATCCCTACCTATTATTTCCCATACTATGAAAAGCTGGGCTATAAGAGGGGCATCTGTCCTAAGGCGGAAAAATTATATGAAGAAATCATCAGTCTTCCGCTATATTATGCTATGACAGATGAGGATGTACAGGATGTGATTGATGCGGTGACGAAAATTGCCGAATATTATCGGGCAGATTGAGATGGCGGCTATAAAAGCAAGATACATAACAGCCAGGAAATGGAGAACATTAGATGAAGCTGAGCGTGATTGTACCCGTTTATAATATGGCGGCNCAGGACAAGCTTGCCTGGTGCCTTGATTCTCTGGTAAATCAGACGATATCAGATTATGAGATTATTGCGGTGGATGACTGTTCAACAGATGATTCACTGGAAATATTGCGCAGCTATGAACAGAAATATCCGGACAAAGTCCGNGTGATTGCCTCGCCTGTCAATAAAAAACAGGGTGGTGCCAAAAATCTGGGACTGGAAGAGGCTAAGGGCGACTGGATTGGGTTCATAGACAGCGATGACTGGGTGACCCCCGATTTTTATGAGAAACTTCTCACCCGGGGGGAGGAGACNGGGGCGGATATCGTGGGGTGCGATTATCATCTGACTCATGAACATAGCATGAAGATTGGGCAGGTAGTGCACAATAATACGCAGTCCCAGGCAGGTCCTCTCACAAAAGAAAAATACAGGTCACTGATTCTGGACAGTGGAAGCCTGGTGGTAAAGATTTATAAGCGTCACATCATTTTTGANTTTCCAAATCGTTTCCCTGAACAGATTTTTTATGAGGATAATGCAATCAGCAATTCATGGATGCTGCGGGCAAGGCGCTTCGAGTATCTGGAGGAGCCGCTTTACTATTATTATCAGCATGATACCTCCACCGTTCACACCATTACCAAAAAGCGCTGTGAGGACCGCATGGAGGCAGCCAGAGTCATGGTCAGGGAGGCGGAGCAGTTTGGCTATCTTGATGAGTATTATCCCGAAATAGAAAGCAGCTTTACGACCTTATTTTATGTCAATACCCTGTTTTCTTATATGGTGGGCGTAAAGAAAAAGGAGTATAGCTTCGTGAAAGCCCTTGGCAGGGAGATGCGGGAGACCTTTCCCGGGTTTATGGACAATCCATATTATCAGGANAGGGTTCATGAGGAGGAACGAAAGCTGATTAAAATGCATATGAAGTCTACCCTGTATTTCATGCTCTATTATAAGGTGTTGTGGGCATACCGGAATTTCAGGAAAAAGATTCAGAGATAGGAGNGATAATGAAAGCAGCAATCATAGGTGCCAGCGGGGAGGCCGTTCATACAATTGAGAAGGCTCATGGGTATGGGCTTGAGGTGGTGGCGCTGGATGGAAATGCCGGGGCAGAGGGACTNAAAATTGCAGATAAACCGTTGANTATAGATATTTCANATGAAGCAGCCACCATAGAGGCGCTTCGGAGGGAGAAACCGGATTTTGTGCTGACGGTGCCCATTGGGAGATATTTAACTACCATAGGCGCTGTCAATGATGCGCTGGGGCTTCCCGGAATCAGCAGGGATGTGGCGGTTTTATGTACAGATAAGTTAAAGTTTCATCAGCGGCTTTGCAGGCAGGGGCTTCGGAACTGCCGGTGTTATTCGGTTGAGGGGAAGAAGATTACGAATGCAGATCAAGGCATCATGCAGGAGGGGAATAGTTTCCCAGATCAGNTTCAGATTACTTATCCGGCGATTCTAAAGCCAAGGTATGGCTCCGGCAGCAGGGGAATCTATATGCTGACGAGTGCNGCTCAGTTCGAGGATGCTATACAGGAAATAGGGGAAGAACCCTATGTGTTGGAGGAATGTGTTGCTGGCGAAGAATATGGNGTGGANGGGGCTGTGACGGAGGANGGATTTAGGATGGTCCTGCTTCGGAGGAAGGAAAACACACCGCCGCCTGCCAGACAGGCAGTGGGNTANNCTTCCGTTTTGCCNTCAGANGGATATTGGCNGCAGGTAGAGGACTATATGAAGCAGGTGATTGCATGTCTGGGGCTGAAAGAGTGTCTCCTTCATGCAGATATCATAGGCGGGGAGGCGGGACCCTTTGTCATAGAACTTTCTGCAAGACCTTCCGGACATAATCTGCACAATCTGTTCACGCCTTTGTGCACGGGAGTGGATATGGCTGAGCAATATATCAGATATCGGATGGGGCTTCCCTATAGCTTTGTACCTGAGGGAACGAAGTCTATGATGATCCACTATTTTGATATGAAGGGAAGGGTGACGGACGTTCCTGCCAGAGGGCAGGTGGAAGAGGCTCTAGATGCGCGGCTTGCGGCATGGAACTGCAACATAAAAGAAGGAGAGGAATTATCGCCTGTATCAGACGGACATTCTGTCATGGGGCGCGGATACTTTGTGCTGGAGGGTGGGAATGCTTCTTTCCTGCACGGTCAGGCAGAAATTGTCAGAAAATTGTTTTTCAGGTGAGAATCAGAGATTCTGTAAGGATTGGGCAATGCGCAGGGCGCCGTTGCCGTCAACTAAGCTGCTCATACGATCATGGGCGGCTTTTCTTTTGCAGTAAGAATCATCGGAGGAACCAGAGTTTTCAGTTATAAACCGAAAGACTTTCCGGAATACGCTGTCAGCAGATGTACGTATATCACCGGCACAGGGGATTGCCCCCGCAGAATCAAATGCGTTTGCGCTGTCAGTCTGGTTATCTGCCATGGTAAAGCTGATCGTGGGAATGCCCAGTGCACAGAGCTCATATAAAGTGGTACCGGCAGCAGACACTGCCAGATCACATTGGGTCATAAGAGAAGCCATGTCGCNCACATTTTCGTGGAGTTCTAAAAAGGNAAATTCNCCGGCAANCTTGCGGAGTTTTTCTTTATCTGCATTCATCCTTCCAACTACAATATGAAATTTCAAGCCTCTGTTCTTNACAGAATNGGNGGGCNTNAATGGACCGGTAAGCAATTTGATTATGCTCAGACAAAAGTGNAAGGGGTCACTGCCGCCGGTAGTAATCAGGATATGGGATGCTTTTTTNCGNACAGAACTTGGGCGATTTTGAAACTGATCCCGCAGAGGNGTATAAGAGCCGCCTAAAAGGAGCTGCCCTGCATTTTGATAAGAGGACNGGTAGAAATCNATCTTATCATCTGGAATCACATCATAATTGATGAGCAGGTCAACGGGNTAATCAAAGAGNCGCAAATCATCCAGATAGGCTGTTTTGGCAAGAGGACGTAAAGCTGATAAATACTTCTCGGTGACATAATAGGAGTCGAGAAGATAAACAGGCCNAGGGTCCGAGGGAAGGGGAGCAACAGGGTGCGTCAGAAAGAGAGGAGGTATGAGCGGAAAGCAAAGCCAGCACCTCGGGAAGTTCCTGATCGAGGTGGTCGAAGGCGGAAGTCTTTAACTGGATCAATGTAAATCCAGTGTTGGAGCCCACAATTTCTTTCAGCAGGCCGAAACTTTCCTCGTCAGAAACGAGAAAGCGCACTTCCATGCCAAGACGCTGGCAGGCGAGGGCAATGGAAAAACAGCGTACCAGATGCCCGGACGCTATTTTTGTATTGCCGTCTGTTCGGATATAAATCAATCGAGAAGTTCCCATTGAAGCGGCGTTCCTTTCCTTAAAAATGTTTTTGCTTTTTTCCCGAGCACTTCCTCATAATACATGGTATGAAGTCCNTTGCCNGGGCGTATGGAGCGTATATTTTCGCAGGTCAGTTCTTCGCCTTTGGAAATATCCTTTACCACGAACAAAGAACGGGAACCGCCATGCTCTAATTCCTGTGTCGGAGTAAGNCGATATTCCTTGCTTCCCAGAGCCTTTTCCATGATTCTGATATCCTTTACCATCTTTGAAAATTCTTCCGGTTCCATAGAGAAAGCGCCATCCGGTCCGCCGTCTGACCGGCGCAGGGTNAGNTGCTTTTCGACCATTTTGACACCCAGAGCGACGGAGCTGGCAGAAACAATGCTCCCCATNGTATGATCNGAGATTCCTACCAGACAATCATAGGTTTTTGACAAAGTAGGAATGACATTCAAATTTACNTCNTCNTANGGCGTGGGATAGGAAGACACACATTTAAGGAGAAGGATGTCTTCATTTCCTTCTTCGCTGCAGACCGAAAGCGCCCGCTCGATATCCTCAGGATAGGCGATNCCTGTGGCAAAAATCATGGGCTTGTGTAGTTTGGCGATTTTCCGGATCAGAGGAATATCGTTGATTTCGTAAGAAGCAATCTTGTAAGCAGGTACCTTCATCTCTTCAAGGAAATCCACAGATGTAAAGTCAAAAGGAGAAGAAAAGCATTCTATTCCCAGTTTATCCGCCTCTTCCTTCAGCTTCGGCTGCCACTCCCATGGNGTGTAGGCCTGCTCATAAAGCTTGTAAAGAGTAGTTCCATCCCAGATGGTCCCCTCCTTGATCTGAAAACAGGGATCATCGCAGTCGATGGTAATGGTATCTGCCGTATAGGTCTGCAGCTTAACTGCATCCGCTCCGGCTTCCTTTGCGGCGTGAAGAATCTCCACAGCACGCCCGTAATCTTGATTATGATTGGCAGACAACTCTGCGACGATGAACACCGGTGAGTGTTCATTTATAATATGTGAACCGATTTTAATCTCTTTATTCATACAAATCCTCCGCGTCAGAGCCCTTTGCAGCAATGACATAATCTGTGTTCTTGGNAGAAGGCTGAAATACTGCCTAATGTTCTATATAATTTTTCTGCATATACTCGTCGTTGNTCCAGNCGTCTCTTGCGGTGAAAATGGAGCCGTCCTCGTGTTCCACATAAACTGCGGGGAAATAATTGATNAACAGTGGATTAAGGCACATGGTGTACCCGCCTGCCGTGTCATAAATAATTTTATCGCCGGGCTTAAGGGCGGTGCCATCTTTTATTTCAAACAGTTTATCGTATTCCATGCAGGTAGCGCCGCAGATCCATTGATGGGGNTCAATGTTTCTAAGGGATGTGTCAGAACTGTATTCTATGTGATGGGGGTAAACATGCCTTGTCACCAGCGGGTTTAGGTTGGTACGGCTTCCGTCTGTCACTACAAATTTCCGGTTTCGGATATCCTTTACATCAATCACGGAAGTGACGAAGGTGGATGCCCTTGAAATCAGAGAGACCCCGGGCTCGGCAATCAAAATGGTTTTTTGCGGATCAAAATGGACTGAAAGTTCNTTGCAGATTTCGGCAAAGTAATCGCGGTAATCCGGTTTGTCGTCTCTGCCGCCGAAATAACCGCCGCCCATATCCACATAGTCCAGAGAAAGGTCATACTCCTTGGCGATGGTGACAGCCATTTTAGCCAGAGCCCCAAATACCTGTACGGTGCGGGATTTGGTGGAGGAATGCAGGTGAAGACCTGACACCCATACGTTTGACAGGGCGCAGAGCCTGTCGATNGCAGATTTCAGTACGCCGTTTTCATAGCAGTAACCAAATCTTCCACCCTCTTCTTCTGCGAGTATTTCTCNGGGACAGATAGCGGCAAGATCGCAGTTGACGCGAAGGCCGATCTTGAAATGTCTGTTAGGATAAAGGACGCTTAACTCCTCCATCCAGTCAAGTTCATAATTGGAATCCAGGTTGATATAGCCGCCNGCAAGGAGAATGGATTCGAAAACCTTTTTGTCTTTGATGGGACCGTTATAGATAATCTTCTTCCCGGGAAATCCCAGCCTGGTTACCAGATCATATTCTGTTTTTGATACCACTTCGGCATAAAACCCCTGCTCCTTCAGATAAGAAAGAAGCCAAGGCAGGGAATTGGTCTTGACAGAATAGCCCATAATAAAGTTGCCCCAGTTTTCTTCCAGAGACTCTCTTAAAAGTGTAATGTCATATAATAAATCTTTTTCNTTTATNTTAAAAAAAGGTGTTTGAAGCTGTCTCATGATAATCCTCCNTGTTGTTTTTCAGNAAATTGTATTTCANCTCCGCNAGTGCCCAATCCTCNGGAGTATCGATATCCTGCACTTCAAGTTCGGAAAGNACGAGGGGCAGNAGATTTTCCACATCTGTGGTTCCTGCATTCAAAAATGCCTTTGTCCGGCAGGCATAAAACTGACCGCAGTCGTGATAGATTTTCTCAAGATCCTGNCTGCGCGCCGTGGCATATTCAGGGAACTGCCTTTCTATCAATCCGCGCTGATTNATGATCAGACCTCGCTGGGGCGGATAAGAAAAGGGGACAACGGGCATGACGGAATCCGCTGTGTCTAAAAGTTCCATGGCGTTTTTCAGCCGTGCGCCGCTTAAGAAAGGCGCAGTGGGATAAATACAGCAGAAGGCGTCAAATTCCTGCCCGGTTTCCTTATANGCTTTTAAAACTTCCATAATAACATCATCGGTGGAAGCGTAATCTCCGGCAGTTTNTTTTGAGCGGAAGAAGGGGACGCTGGCGCCTGCCGATTTTGCAATTTCTGCAATTTCCTCATCGTCGGTGGATACCATGATTTCGTCAAAAACAGCTGCCTGCTTTGCGGCTTCTATGGAATAGCAGAGGATGGGCTTTCCGCAAAAATGCTTGATGTTTTTACGGGGAATCCGTTTACTGCCTCCCCTGGCAGTGATGATAGCAAGATTTTTGCCGTTCATATCGTACTCCTGAAATTTAAGATTTGTTAATACTTCCGATTATACACCAATATNCGTTGCAATCAAGCAAAAATCTGTGATAATATTATTTCGAATAGGTGGAGGGAAGGGCTTCGGGGATAGAGCGCAGNGNCCGGTTGGAGAGAAATGGGATGGNCGGTCTGTTTCTGGTTTCAGGGCTAGTCTTCAAATCGGATTTCACTAACGGAATGGNNAGAGGTTTTTCAAGGAGGACGGGGCGGAGCCGGACGGCATCCTGCCTTATGGCTCCTAGTCCCGCCATCCGTGGCGGGACTCCCCTGACAATCTGCCATTCCGTAAGTGAAATTGCCGATTTTACGCCATAGCCCTGAAACCAGAAACAGACCGNCCATCTCCATTNCTCTCCAACCNGCCTCTGCGCTCTATCCCCGAAGCCCTGCTCAAACCGTGAAGTTATCTAAATAGCTTAAAAGGAGTTTGGTTTCATATTGAAGGGTGAGAAAAAGTTGAGAAAACGGATTTATATTTGTCATACCTATTATCATGTGTATATTGCATGTTTGAAGGAATTGAATTTGCCGGTGAGCGGTAAGGGGGCTGTTAGGGGGCAGGCTGATCTTATGCTTAGTTCTATGTCTACTGATTTTGGGAATTTGAAGGAGAGGGCGGAAAGATCAGGGTTGTTTGAGCAGGTGATTTCTTATGATGAAAAGGAGGAAAGTTTTTTCCCGGAACTTGCAAGGTATCATAAGGATAGAGGGAATATTGTGGTTAATATGCTTTCCAGAATCAAATATACCAGACTGATGGGAAAGCTGCAGGCGCCTTTTGTTCCGGTGAATCTGCGGGAGTATGGGGATATTTATGTGTTCTGCGATTCTGATCCGATTGGGTATTATTTGAGTACGCACAAAATTTATTACCATGCCCTCGAGGACGGGCTTGACTGCATCCGCTACTACGATACGGCGCGTTACGATAACCGCGGGCACTTTAAGCTGAAAGCATGGATGGCATCCAGAAATCTTATTTTTATACAAAATGGGTATTCTAAATATTGTCTGGATATGGAAGTCAATGATATTTCCGTATTGCCCTATCCTTGCCCCAAATATATCGAAAAGCCCCGCAAGGAACTCGTCGCAGACCTGGCCGAAAAGGAAAGAGAAATACTAGTATCCATTTTCATAGAAAACAGACAAGAACTGGAAAAAACACTTTCCACCGGCACAGGACATGAGCACAAAGTACTAATACTCTCAGAACCCCTCTGTGACCTAGAAACAAGAAAACAGATTTTCCGTGATATCATTAAAGAGTACGGCTCTATTGAAGGTCAGAAGGCACAGATTTTAATAAAACCTCATCCCAGAGATGTGCTTGATTATAAAGCGCTTTTTCCCAATCACATCATCCTGGATGGAAAATTCCCCATGGAAGTCCTAAATGAAATCAAAGGACTGACCTTTGACCGCGTAGTCACCGTATTCACCGTCCCAGACGCCATCACCTTCGTCAAAGAAAAAATCTTCCTAGGCGAAGACTTCATGGACAAATACGAACCCCCAGAAATCCACCGCCAAAACGANCAAATATAACAATACCAATNCNANTACAANCCGCCNNACCGCNGCGATGTANAACCCGAGTTCCCTCCAGGCGNACANGCACCATTACTNTTTNTAGGTTAACCAGTAACGNAGCACAGGATAGGTAAATATACCAAAAGGAGTCCCTATAAAAACGTCAGCGCTTAGCGAGGTCCCTCACGAGCTTAGCGCCTGTTACGTTTTTATGGAGCGAGAGCGCGACGACGTTGGTATATTTACCTATCCTGTGCGNACTAAAACCAACAAATAACANNAGTGCATTCCCCCTCCNATTTGCTTTGTCCCCCCACCTATGGTAAAATANAATGATATTCTTAAAAATCACACAAAATCTGGAAGAAGACCAATGAACAAAATTNTAAAAAAGTTAATGGTGCTGCTCGATCAGCGNCAAAAAAGAATTATGATACTTCTGGTTATAATGATGCTCATAGGAGCCATACTGGAAACCGCAGGTGTGGGAATGGTCATACCTGTGATGCAGATGGTGTTAGATGAGAATGCGGTAGCCAAGAATGAGTACCTGCAGATACTCTGCGATATTCTGCACATTGCCCATGATGACAACAGGACATTAATTATTGTTACCATGTTGGCGCTCATCATGATTTTCGTNCTGAAAAATNTNTTTTTGTTTTTCCAGCAGAAGGCGCAGTTTAAATTTGTCTACACAAACCAGTTCGCAACATCCAGAAGAATGATGATTAATTTTATGCAGCGTCCNTATGAATATTATCTGAATGCTGATACTTCGGTTATTCAAAGGAGCATAACTTCTGATGTGAACAATATGTATGGGNTGATTCTGTCCCTTTTACAGCTTTTCAGTGAAGGAATCGTGTTCATATGCCTTGTAGGAGTCAGNTTTGTNACGGATATCTGGATGACNATTACGGTGACGGNGGTNCTGGTTGCGGCGCTTGCNGTCATTATGTGNGTCTTNAAACCGATTATGAAAAANGCGGGAGAGGAAAACCAGGANTATTACAGCGGATTGTACAAGTGGATCGATCAGTCTGTTATGGGAATTAAGGAAATCAAGATTGCCAATAAAGAAAATTATTTTATCAATGAATATGCNAAATGTGGGGCTGGATATGTAAATGCAGTGCAGAGATATAATCTTTACAATGCNACNCCCAGACTTTTGATTGAAACNCTTGCCATAGCCGGTATGATTTTTTANATGATGTTCCAGCTGGTAAGGGGAACGGCAGTGACAGATATCATGCCTCAGGTGGTGGCGTTGGCNGTGGCGGCGATGCGTCTTATTCCGTGCGCCAACAGAATCAATAATCATCTGACNGCCATCTCTTACTTTNAGCCTTTCTTTATGGGAGTAAGCGACAATCTTCAGGAAGAAATCAGGGATGAGTCGATTAATTATGACGAAAGCGCTTATCAGAAGAAGGTTGAAGTTGAAAAGCTGAACATTGAAGAGAAGATTGAACTTAAGGATATTGTCTACAAATATCCCAACACGGAAGTGTTTATATTTGATCATGCGAATATGGAGATACCCATCGGACAGGCAGTGGGTATCGTGGGAACNTCCGGCGCCGGCAAAACCACGGTGGTGGATATTCTGCTTGGCCTTCTGAGGGTGCAGCAAGGTCAGATTCTGGCTGACGGTGTGGAGGTTCGGGAGCATTATCAATCATGGCTCAAGAACATCGGATATATTCCCCAGACGATTTTCATGATAGATTCCACCATCCGTAAAAATGTGGCATTTGGATTTGCAGATGAAGATATTGATGATGAAAAGGTATGGAGAGCGCTGAAGGAAGCCCAGNTGGATGAATTTGTAAAGGGTCTTCCGGAAGGGCTTGANACCAGCATAGGGGAGAGAGGCATCCGCATNTCCGGCGGGCAGAGGCAGAGAATCGGCATTGCCAGAGCTTTGTTTGAAGATCCGGAAGTGCTTGTCTTAGATGAAGCGACNTCNGCTCTTGACAATGAAACGGAGGCAGCCATCATGGACTCCATCAACCGGCTTCATGGTAAAAAAACACTAGTTATTATTGCCCATCGTCTGCAGACCATTGAAAAGTGTGATATGGTCTACCGGGTGGAGCATGGAAAGGTATCCAGAGAACGGTAAANGTNGCGCAAGGNTAGACTTGAAGGNAAGTAAGAGGAAAGGAGATGGAAAGGTGGCACGAAGNAAACGCATGGCAAACTATGAATTACTGAGGATCCTGGCGATGGTCATGGTGGTTGTCATGCACTTTCTGGCGCGTGCTGAGGCTCTCCCGGTACTTGATCTGCCTCTTGATGCGGTTAAAATTATTGGTGCATTGCTGGAGGCCTTTTGTCTGGTGGCAGTGAATACCTATGTGTTCATCAGCGGATATTTTGGTGTTAAAAGTGCNTTTAAGCCCGGAAAGGCAGTTAGTCTTTTGTGCCAGATATGGTTTTATGCGTTGCTTATTCCAGCAGTCCTNTTTTTGGCGGGTGTGCCTACGGCGGCACAGGAGCAGGGTATATATGGACTGGTCCAATATCTTTTTCCCATAGAAACGGAACATTATTGGTTTGCGACTTCCTATTTTATGCTGTATCTCCTGTCGCCGGTATTGAATACGGCAGCAAAGAATATGTCCAAGAGACAGCTTCAGATTGTTNTAGGCGGTCTGCTTGTTTTGTTTAGCGGGATAAAGAGCATCAGTCCGATTGTATTTGCTTTTGACAGATATGGGTACGACCTTCCATGGTTTATCTGTGTGTATCTGATCGCGGCATATTTNGGTCTTTATGGATGGGANTTTTTTGAAGAGANGGGATGGTTTATCTATATAGGGAGNTGTNTGCTTGGNTTTTNNATCAATCTTGCCATGTGGTTCTTAAGCCAGAGATGGGATAGCTTTGGCTACTATTTTACGGTGCCATTCCACTATAATTTCATTTTTTGTCTGACGGGGGCAATTGGGCTTTTTTATGGATTCTCCCGCATTTCCATAAAGGAAGGATGGATGGCGGAGAGGATACGGAAGATTGGAAGTTTATGCTTCGGTGTTTATCTGTTNCATGAACACATTGATCTTCGCCCTCTATGGTATGGATGGATGAGACAGATTATCAATCCGAGCGGGAAGTATGGATTAGGATTTTTCCTTTGGGAAATGATTTGCTGTGTTTTGATTCTTTTTGTGATGGGAATTATCATAGACTGGTTAAGAAGTGTATTGTTTTCTTTTTCAATAACGTTAGTTATTGGAAAGACGAAGCTCTATCAAAAGGTAAAAGAGCTGGATAGGGCATTTCAGATGAAATAGCAGAAAGGAGAANCTGATGAAGGCAGNTGAAAAAAAGGAATTTCAAAGGANGCAGNATATNTTGCAGATGGTNGTTTTTCCTTTGATTTTATTGTTGTTTCCNCTNATAAAGATAAATCAGGGGATNGATTTGACGGATACGGGNTATAGNCTTGGAAACTANNGNTTNTTTGGGCAGATAGACGGAATCTGGGTGCTCCTNACNTTTCTTTCTAATGNNNCGGGAGCNNTGCTTNCNAAACTGCCCATGGGGGGAACNATGCTGGGAATGAAGCTTTATGCATCTCTTATNGTCAGTCTCATGGCACTTTTAGGGTATCGCTTCTTTAAGACCAAAATGCCGGCGTGGCTGGCTTTCGCGGGAGAGATTGCNGCAATCGGTTTTTGNTGGTGTCCTACNGTGATTTTGTANAATTATCTCACNTATCTGCTGTTTTTGGCAGGGGCGATTCTGNTGTTTCGGGGATTGGCAGGAANCAGACCCNTCTGTCTGGTATTGGCAGGGATGGTTTTGGGATTAAATGTGTGGGTGCGTTTTCCTAATAATATTCTTGAAGCTTCCCTGATTGTGGCAGTCTGGTATTATGGCATTCTGAAAAAGAAACCCTTTAAGCAGACTTTGGGTGAAACANGATTATGTATAGTNGGTTATCTGTTTTCTTTTGTAGTGATGCTTGGAATCATCTCGGCCCTTTACGGTTCCGGCGCATTAGGAGATATGATAACGGGNGTTTTTGGGATGGCAGGAAGTGCTTCGGACTATACATTGGGGGAAATGCTGCTTGCTATTTTGGACGCCTATCTGCATGGCTTTCAGTGGATGCTTTATATGATTCTGTGTATTCTTCCGGGAATTCCGTTTTTCGCTATCAAAGAAGAGAAGTTCCTTGGAATCAGGAAGATAGTTTACTGTATCTGCATCCCGCTTTTATTTATCGTATTGGGAAAGTGGGGAATGTTTAATTTCAAATATTATCAAAAAGAAGCAGCATTGCAGTGGGGAGCAGTGTTTTTGCTCGTTGCCTTTGTTGTTCTTTTATGGATGCTTTATACAAGAATGCTGGATGCAAACTGGCGCTTGATTGGGTGCATTGCCCTGCTGATGATCCTCGTCACGCCACTTGGAAGCAATAATCATATCTGGCCGGTGTTGAATAATTTGTTTTTTGTTGCGCCGGTAATTTTATGGATGGTCTACCGCTTCGTCAGATGGGGAAGAACCTATCTGGATGCTTCTGGGAAAGTGCCGCTTTTCCCGGTGAAAGCCATGACAGCAGGGATTCTGCTTGCTTTCTTTGTACAGAGCGTTGGAATTGGCTGCGCCTATGTTTTTCTCGACGGAGAGGGCGGTGAGAGGAGGATGTACAGGGTGTCTGATAATCCGGTGCTGCATGGGATGCATACCAGTGAGATGAACGCCGAGACGCTGGAAGAAATCAATGCTTTTATGGTGGAAAATAAATCTGTGTATGAGGATAAAAAGCTGATTCTCTATGGAAATATTCCGGGGCTTGCTTATTATCTTGATAAGGCGCCGGCAATCTATACTACCTGGGCGGATTTGAATACCAGTTCTTTATCTCAGCTTACGGAAGAACTTGAGATGATTTCTGATGGGATAAAGACGCAGGAGATGCAGCGCCCGCTGGTCATTATGACGCCTGCCATCGATGCATACTTTTCCGGCAATTCTGATGCCATGGTATTTTGGGGGGCGGATAAAGAAAGTTATGATCAGGATGCGAAATTAAGTGCTATCCGTTATTTTATGGAGAAGAATGCTTACAGCCAGGTCTTTGCCAATGAGGCATTTGTGATATATGAGTAATAATACTGAAAAGGAAGCTGAATTGCAGTTATTAAATCCATATTTAATAATTGCAAAAATTAAAATGGAGGAGCGAATATGATTCGGTTCAACGTACCGCCCTACACGGGAAGAGAAATGGAAAATATACAGAAGGCAATAGAGAGTATGCATATTTGCGGCGACGGAATATTCACTCAAAAATGCAGTGAATATTTGGAGAAGACGACCGGCAGTGCAAGGTGTCTGCTCACTACTTCCTGCACCCATGCTCTTGAGATGGCGGCTCTTTTGTGTGATATCAAGGAAGGGGACGAGGTGATTCTCCCCTCATATACCTTTGTCTCTACAGCGGACGCTTTTGTACTGCGCGGAGCAAAGGTGGTGTTTGTGGATATCAGACCAGACACTATGAATATAGATGAAACACTGATTGAAGATGCCATTACGGAAAAGACGAAAGCGATCGCGCTGGTTCATTATGCGGGCGTTGCCTGTGAAATGGATGTCATTATGGATATTGCCAGGCGTCATCACCTTATGGTGGTGGAGGACGCCGCTCAGGCGATGATGTGTACTTATAAGGGACAGCCCCTTGGCACGATTGGTGATTTTGGCTGCTATAGCTTTCATGAGACAAAGAATTTCAGTATGGGCGAAGGCGGAGCGCTTTTGATCCGTGATAAGAGATACATCGAGGAGGCAGAAATCCTGCGGGAGAAAGGAACGGACAGAAGCAAATATTTCAGAGGTCAGGTGGACAAGTACAGGTGGCAGAATTTTGGTTCCTCCTATCTTCCCAGCGATATGAATGCAGCATATCTTTACACGCAGCTTGAGATAGCTGATGAGATCAATGATGCCCGTCTTGCAAGATGGAATCAGTATTATGAACTTTTGAAACCTCTTGCAGAGGCAGGTAAAATAGAACTTCCGGTGATACCTGAGGGATGTGTGCACAATGGGCATATGTTCTATATTAAGACGAAGGACATGGAGGAACGTGCCCGACTGATTGCATTTTTAAAGGAAAATGAGATTCTTTCTGTATTTCATTATGTGCCCCTTCATTCGGCACCTGCCGGGATTAAATTTGGCAGATTCCATGGAGAAGACAGATATACCACCAAAGAGAGTGAGAGACTGCTGCGGCTTCCCATGTTTTATCAGCTGACCGGGGAGCAGACCGATTACATTGCAGGAAAAGTAAAGGAATTTTATGGATATTAGAAATCAGCTTAAAAAGAACGAAAACTGGATGATTGCGCTTGCGGCAACGGCGGTTCTTTGCCTGCTTGTGGGGATGCGGTTTGATTATTTCTATGATCTAAACGATGATGTATTGATGAAAGACATTCTTGCAGGGTGTTATACAGGCACGCCGGAGGGACACAACATACAGATGTTGTGGCTTGTCAGCGCCTTTATCAGCTTGTTTTACAGGGTAGTGCGGTTTCTTCCCTGGTATGGAATCTTTTTGTGCCTCTGTCATTTTGGATGTTTTTTCCTGATTTTAAAGAGAAGTCTTGCCTCTTGCAAAACAGTTATTGGAAAACTGGCGGCGGCATTGACGGAGACGCTTTTATTTGGAGGGGTGTTTTTAGAGCATCTGGTTTTTGCCCAGTATACCGTGACCTGTACGTTTCTTGCGGCGGCGGCAGCCTTTCTATTTTATACTACAGACATAGAACTTGCCTGCAAGGACTTTGTCAAAAAGAATTTGCCGGTGGTTTTACTTGTCTTTGTTGCTTATCTGATCCGTTCAGAGATGTTGCTTTTGGTGCTTCCGATGATCTGTGTGGCAGGCGTTGCAAAGTGGGGAAGCGAGAGCAGGATTTTTACCAAGGAGCATGCAGTCAAATATCTTGCTGTAATTGGGATGATTCTTGCAGGCATTGGAATCGGGCAGCTTACCCATATGGCAGCCTATGGTTCGCAGCAGTGGCGGACTTTTACAGAATTTTTCGACAACAGAACGGAATTATATGATTTTCAGGAAATTCCTGCTTATGCGGAGAATCAGGCATTTTATGAAAGCATCGGGCTAAGTGAAAGTGAAAAGATTCTTCTAGATAACTATAATTTTGGCATGGATGAAGAAATAGATGAAGTTATGGTCGGTCAGATCGCTCAGTATGCGGGGACAAATAGGAGCGCTGAAAAGCCCTTTTTAGAAAAACTCCCTGAAAAGCTCAGGGATTATGTGTATCGCTTTACCAGCAGCAAAGGAAAGCCGGGAAGCGATTATCCATGGAATGTTATGGTGATACTTGGCTATATAGCAGTATTCCTTACAGCGATTCCCAGGAAATATACAAAAGAGCGGATTCAGGAAGCGGGAGGCGGGACCTACGTAAAAAATATTCTGGGAGTATCCTGGAAATTGATTTTTCTCTTTGCCGTTCGCACCGCCTTGTGGATGTACATTCTGATGCGGGAACGGGCGCCGGAGAGAATAACCCATTCTCTGTATCTGATGGAATTTTGTATTCTGATTGGCATGGCATTTTCCCAGTATGGCGGTATCTGCTATGTCAGGACGAGAAAGATTTTGGGAGGAGCTGCGGCGGTGATTGCCTGTGTCATGGCAGTGTTGATTCTTCCTGGGGTTGTAAAGACGGTTTCCGAAAACCAGATGCGCAGGGAAGAGGTGAATGGACTTTACAGGGGACTTTATGATCGGCTCTCAGGAGAAGAGAATAAAGAGAACTTTTATCTGATAGACGTTTATTCTTCGGTTTCCTATTCCGGCATACCCTATTCGGAAAAAATGTTTGCGAATGTGGACAATTCATTGGATAATTATGATATTATGGGAGGATGGGCATGTAAAAGTCCTCTTCAGAGAAAGAAGCTGGCAGGCTTTGGTATTGAAAGCATGGAACAGGCTTTAAGAGATAGGGAAGATGTATATTTTGTTCGTATGAAGAGCGAGGATATGCAGTGGCTCTTTGATTATTACGAGGATCACGGAACTCCTATTGAGGTGAACTTGATAGATACAATAGCGGATGTTTTTGAAATATACGCGGTATCAGCCAGATAAAGGTAAGATGGTGGATATGGGAATAAGGGATGAAAATAAAAAAACATATGTTATTGAAGGGGCGGATATTTATCTTCGTCTGATGAATGAGGAAGATACGGACCGGATCATCAAGTGGCGTAACACAGAGTTCGTCCGTCAGAATTTCATCTATCGGGAGCTCTTTACCAGACAGGGACATGAAAACTGGGTGCGAACCATGGTCGATACTGGAAAGGTCGTACAGTTCATCATTATAAAGAAAGTGGATGAAAAGCCGGTGGGAAGCGTCTATCTAAGAGATATCGATAGAACGCATAAGAAAGCAGAATATGGAATCTTCATAGGGGAAGAGGAGGCGCTTGGGAAAGGATACGGCACTCAGGCTGCCCGGATGATGATAGACTACGCATTCCATGAAGAAGGACTTCATAAGTTAATGCTGCGGGTGCTTGCAAAGAATGTGCGTGCAAGAAGAAGTTATGAAAAGGCAGGATTTGTCGGGGAAGCCTATTTAAAAGATGAAGTTTTCCTGAACGGACGTTATCAGGATGTAATCTATATGGCGGTCATAAACAATGAGGGACAGGAGGCTTTTGCGTGAAAAAACTGGTCAGCTTCGTGATTCCCTGTTACCGTTCCGAGGCAACGTTGCCCGGTGTGGTGAAGGAAATCCGTGAAACAATGGAAAAACTGGATGATTATGCATATGAGGTAGTGCTGGTGAATGACTGTTCTCCCGACAATACCTTTGAATGTATCAGGAAACTGTGTCAGGAGAATGATAATATTACCGGTATTGACTTGGCAAAGAACTTTGGTCAGCATAGCGCACTGATGGCTGGGTTTCATTCTATTAAAGGGGATATTATCGTCTGTCTGGATGACGACGGACAAACGCCTGCAAATGAGGTGGACAAGCTGCTTTTGGGAATCGAGGAAGGGGCGGATGTGGTATATGCAAAATATAATCATAAGCATCATTCCGGTTTCCGCAACTGGGGAAGCCGCGTCAATGAATTGATGACACGTGTTATGCTTGGGAAACCCAAGCATTTGTATCTTTCCAGTTATTTTGCAGCGCGGCGGTTTGTAGTTGATGAAATGATCCGTTATGAATATGCCTATCCCTATGTAATTGGGCTGGTTCTGCGCACCACAAAAAATATCATCAATGTGGAGGTGGAGCACAGGGACAGACAGGCAGGGACATCCGGTTATACTCTGGGAAAGCTTCTTAGTCTGTGGTTCAACGGCTTTACTGCCTTTAGTGTAAAGCCATTGAGGGTTGCCACCGTAAGCGGTGCTGTCTTTGCTTTTATAGGTTTTTTGTATGGAATTTATACAATCATCAAGAAGATCTTTATCAATCCCCCTGGGCTGGTAACGGGTTTCAGTGCTTTAATGTCAGTGCTGGTATTTACGGGGGGAATGCTGATGCTCATGATGGGGCTGGTAGGCGAATATATGGGCAGGATGTATATATCCATGAATAATTCTCCCCAGTTCGTGATACGGGAGATGACGGGAGAGAGAAAAAAAGAGGATGAAGGGAAATGAGAAAAGTTTAACTGCATATTTGAAAGCATCGGGTTCTGTGCGGATTGTGGCGTCGGCGTTGTTAGCTTTTGCGTCGGCATGGGCATTTCCGTGGATGCTTTCTATGAGCGGCGACAGATTGGATTATACCAACAGCATTGTTTCGGTATTTTTATTTCTGGCGCTTTTTTGTTTTGTAAACCGAATTTTCAAGGCAGGTTTTGAAGGGAAACGCTCCAGATGGGGATTTCCACTTCTCTATGGGGCAGCTTTCAGCGTTTGCATGGTCTTCGGCGCACAGCTGGAACTGGCGGAAAGTATCCCCTTTAAACAGGGAAGGATGTGGGTCAGCATCCTGGTCTTGGCGATTTTATTCACACTGCTTTGCCGGTATTTCTGGGACAGGCTGCTGGAATGGAAGCATGCCGTGGAGAAACGAGGACTGCAAAGGGCAAAAGAGCAGGAAGAAGCAGTGAAAAAGAAGAGCCGCCGCAGCTTCTGGATTACGGCAGGGGCGATACTGCTTTTGTACCTTCCTGTTTTTCTGGCGGTTTATCCGGGATTTTTTGTATATGATGCCCAGGATGAATACTTACAGGTAGTGACCCGGAACTTTTCCACACATCATCCGCTGCTGCATGTGCTCTTTTTAGGGGGCATCATTCAGGCGGTTTATAAACTGACAGGTTCCTATAATCTGGGGATTGCCTGTTATACCTTGATACAGATGACTGTGATGGCGGGGATTTTTGCCTGGTTTATAGAAAAAATGAAGACAAGGGGAATGGCAAAGTGGTGCAGGATCCTTCTTACTTTGTACTTCGGTCTTTGCCCTGTGCTTGTCATGTTTTCTCTTTGTTCGGCAAAGGACGGGCTTTTTACGGGTATGTTGCTGATTATAGTAGTTCTCTTGCAGGAGTTATGCGCAGATCCCGAAGCCTTTTTTAGGAAAAAGAGAAGCGTCCTCTTGTTTGCAGCTTCTTCCTTAGGAATGATGTTGCTTCGGCACAATGGATTTTATGCCTTTCTTGTCTTTGCGCTGATTATGGTTTTTTATATAAAAGGCTGGCGGAGTAAGGTCTTGGTATGTTTTGCGGCGATCATTGCAGCTTATCTGGTAATCAATGCCGGACTTGCCGCCCTGCTTTCTGCGGATGATTCTGAGAATCAGGAAATGCTCACCGTTCCCATTTCCCAGATGGCAAGAGTGTATTCAGATGAGAAGGAAACACTGTCTCTGGAAGAAAAGGAAATTCTCTGCCGTTATCTGTCCGAGGAAGCCCTTGCAAGATACACGCCGAAGGTATCTGATGGCGTAAAAATCAGCTTTAACAATGAAGCCTTCGCCGCGGATGCGTCTGGGTTTTTCAAGCTATGGGCAAAATGGGGGGCAGAGCACCCTTTCACCTATTTAAATGCATGGTTCATGACCTCTTACGGCTTCTGGTATCCCGACACCGTAATCGATGTATACCGGGGGAATGCCGTATTTACCTATACTTATGAGGATAGTTCTTACTTTGGTTACGAGGTGGAACAGCCGGGTGTGAGGGAAAGCAAAATCCCCTGGCTTGACGAGTGCTATAGAAGAATGTCGCTGGAAGTCACCCAGCAGAAGATTCCTGTTTTGTCCATGCTGTTCTCGCCTGGATTCCTGTTCTGGGTGACGGCATTCGGACTGGGATTTTTGTGCTACTGTAAGTGCTGGAGAAAAGTGATACCCTTTTTGCTGCCGGGGCTGGTATGGCTGACGGTGATCTTAGGACCTACCTATCTGGTGAGATATGTGGTGTTTTTGTGGGTGTTATTGCCGCTCATGATTTGGGAGGTTGTGGATTAGATAGGGAGGGAAGATATATAACAAGCCGAAGCAGAAGCTTCGGCTTGTCAGCGGAGACGGAGGGATTCGAACCCTCGTACCGGCTTAATACCGATAAACTGATTTCGAGTCAGCCCCGTTACGGCCACTTCGGTACGTCTCCAAATATGTGATTTACTATCAAAAGTATTATATCCGTTGTTATTATACTGGTTTCAAAATTTTTAGTCAATCATTTCGTGACTGATTTTAGGCGATTGGTGAAACTTTTATAAATTGTTTTTGCGAATGCTCCGATAAAATTTATGAAAAAGCTGATTTGTTCTGCTATATACTTGAAAATGAAAGAAGGGTGAAAATATGCTGATAGGAAATATGACGGAGTTTAGGGAGCAACAGTTGGGGAAAGTAGAAAAGAGAAAAAAAGAAGACGAACGGATCAGAAAGGGCGTTTACCAGATGCATGCAATGATTGAAGCCCAGAGCACGGAGACCTTCTTTAAAGAATGTGACAAGACAGAAAAGCAGAATGATACAGAAAAGGCGGAAAGCGAAAAAGCGGACGCAAANNGAGAAGGAAGAAAGACAGACGTAAAGACAGAAATAGAAAAAATGCTGTCGGTAGGAAGCAGATTTATGAATCTGAACAGTCAAACAGTGTGAGAACTCCTTTTTGGATTNAGAACCTTTGGAATTGCAGATATTGCAGTTCTAGAGGTTTTTTGTTTAAATAAAAAGGTAAATTAGGCAGGCAAAAAGGTTGTTAAGAAGCTTNAAATTATGTATAATAATGAGTGCATAAACTATAAATATGTTTACATTAGGACAAGGAGGATGGGTTAAGTGAAGAGAATTGGTATGTTAACAAGCGGCGGCGATTGTCAGGCATTGAATGCTGCCATGAGAGGTGTAGTAAAGTGTCTTGTAAACAGTAAAGAGCAGGTTGAGATCTATGGTTTTATCGACGGCTATAGAGGGCTCATCTACGGAAATTTCCGNATGCTTGATGGACGTGATTTTTCCGGTATACTTACAAAGGGCGGAACGATTCTGGGAAGTTCGCGTACTCCTTTTAAAACGATTAAGGATCCTGATGAAAACGGTCTGGATAAAGTTGACGCAATGAAACAGAATTATTACAAACTGCGTCTGGACTGCATGGTAATCTTAGGAGGCAATGGAACACATAAGACAGCGAATCTTTTAAGAGAAGAAGGTCTGAATGTGATTACCCTTCCCAAGACGATTGATAATGATTTATGGGGAACGGATATGACTTTCGGTTTCCAGAGTGCGGTAAATATTGCAACCGACGCCATCGATTGTATCCACACCACTGCTGCATCCCACGGAAGAGTATTTATCGTGGAAGTAATGGGGCACAAGGTTGGATGGCTTACCTTGAATGCAGGTATGGCCGGCGGAGCAGACATCATTCTGATTCCCGAGATCCCCTATGATATTAAGAAAGTAGTAAATAAAATCAAACAGCGTAATGAAAACGGAAGCAGATTTACGATTCTTGCGGTAGCAGAAGGCGCTATTTCCAAGGAAGACGCTAAATTATCCAAAAAAGAATACAAAGAAAAGATGAAAAATTATAAATTCCCGTCAGTTTCCTATGAACTTGCACAGCAGATTCAGGATATGACAGGGCATGAAGTGAGAGTGACCGTTCCCGGTCATACTCAGAGAGGCGGAAGCCCCTGTCCTTATGACCGTGTCTTTGCAAGCCGTTTAGGAGCAGAAGCAGGCGAGCTTATTCTGAAGGGTGAATACGGATTCATGGTTGGATATAAGAATCGTGAAGTGGTAAAAGTACCCCTTGAAGAAGTTGCCGGAAAGCTTAAGATGATTTCACCGGATGCTTCCATCGTAAAAGAAGCGAAGCTTATGGGAATCAGCTTTGGTGATTAATCTGATGCCTGCGGGCGTCATGGAAGGAAAGAAAAGGTATGTCATATACAGCCCTTTACAGAAAATTCCGTCCTGCGACATTTGAAGATGTAAAGGGACAGGAGCATATCGTTACTACCTTGAAAAATCAGATAAAGGCAGAGCGTACCTCTCATGCATATTTATTTTGCGGGACCAGAGGAACCGGTAAGACTACTATTGCAAAAATTTTTGCAAAAGCGGTAAACTGTGAAAACAGGACAGACGGAAGTCCNTGCGGAGAGTGCGCGATCTGTAAAGCCATTGCGGCGGGAGCCAGCATGAATGTGATTGAAATTGATGCAGCGTCCAACAATGGTGTAGACAGCATCCGCGAAATCGTGGATGAAGTGGCTTATTCACCGGCGGAAGGGAGATATAAGGTTTATATCATCGATGAAGTCCATATGCTTTCGATAGGAGCCTTTAATGCACTTCTTAAGACTCTGGAGGAACCGCCGTCTTATGTTATTTTCATATTGGCAACCACTGAGGTCCATAAGATACCGATTACGATTATGTCCCGGTGTCAGAGGTATGATTTTAAAAGGATCACAATTGATACCATATCGGAACGAATCAGGGAACTGATGGAACAGGAGCAGGTTCAGATAGAAGATAAAGCCATCCGCTACATTGCCAAGGTAGCGGATGGTTCCATGCGTGATGCCTTAAGCCTTTTGGATCAGTGCATCGCGTTCCACTTTGGACAGGAACTGACCTATGATAAGGTGCTGGATGTGCTGGGGGCAGTNGATACAGAGGTATTCAGCAGACTCCTTAGAATTGTTTTAAAGGGGGATGTGCCGGCTGCGATTTTCCTGCTGGAAGAAATTGTTATGCAGGGCAGGGAACTGACTCAGTTTATTTCAGATTTCACATGGTATCTAAGAAATCTGCTTTTGGTAAAGACTGCGGACGGAATCGAGGACGTGATAGATGTGTCCACAGAGAACCTGGCTCGTCTGAAAGAAGAAGCCAAGATGGCAGAAAATGACGTTATTATGCGTTATATCCGTGTGCTTTCAGAACTTTCGGGGCAGATTCGCTATGCATCCCAGAAAAGAATCCTAGTTGAAATGACTTTGATCAAGCTGTGCAGACCGAGTATGGAAACAGACGCCAACTCGCTGGTGGACAGAATCAGGCAGCTGGAGGAGAAAATNGAAAATGGAATTCCAACAGTAGTTTCACCGGTAACAGGAGCAGGANGCGATGGAGGCAANGNNACGGTTTCTCAGCCNGTAGTCAGGGCGGAGCTTCCAAAGGCGATTCCGGNAGANGTGAAGCAGGCAGTGGGNAAATGGTCTGCCATTGTGGGNGAGGCNTCCATGCCCATGAAGGCGTATCTGAAGAGTGCATATCCGAGTCTTGCAGGTGATGGCAGCNTGCTGGTGGTGGTAGAAGATGGACTGCCNTCGGATTATTTCCGGGAAGCGCAGCACCGGGAGGAACTGGAGCGTATNGTCTGCAATTTTATAGGAAAAGAAATNAAAGTGACGGTACAGAGCGCAGAACAGGGAAGGAATCCCGAAGAACTTTTCCCGGATCTCACGAAGGTGGTAAGTCAGGTGATTCACATGGAAGTGGAAGAACTTGAGGNAGAGCCGGAGGAATTGATTTAATTTGTTTTCCGGTTGCAATCATATATAAGTTAATAGTAAAATACAAAAAATGGAGGATGAACATGGCAAAACGTGGAGGATTTCCGGGTGGTATGCCCGGTAATATGAATAATCTGATGAAGCAGGCACAGAGAATGCAACGTCAGATGGAAGAAAGTCAGAAGGAGCTGGAGACAAAGGAGTTTACGGCAAAGGCTGGCGGCGGTGCGGTGGAAGTGACTGTTACCGGTAAAAAAGAAATAACGAAGGTGAAANTATCGCAGGAGGTTGTAGATCCCGAGGACATTGAAATGTTGGAGGATCTGGTAATGGCAGCAACCAATGAAGCCCTCCGCATGGCTGAGGAAGCGAATGCAGAGGTCATGAATAAGATGACGGGAGGACTTGGTCTGGGAGGAGGCCTTCCTTTCTAATGGATCTTTATAGCGGACATATCAATAAATTAATAGATGAGTTGTCCGGATTGCCGGGAATCGGTTCTAAGTCAGCGCAAAGGCTGGCTTTTCACTTGATTAANATGCCNAAAAGCAGAGTGGAAAGNCTTGCCAGAACCATCATTGACGCAAANGAAAACGTTCGNTACTGCAAGGAGTGCTTTACTTTGACCGACAATGAAATCTGTCCGGTCTGCGCTAATTCCAAACGGGANCATGGCACGATCATGGTAGTGGAAAATACAAGGGATCTGGCGGCATATGAAAAGACGGGTAAGTATGAGGGAGTGTATCATGTGCTCCACGGGGCAATTTCCCCTATGCTGGGAATCGGTCCGGGGGATATCCGGTTAAAGGAACTGATTACACGNCTGGAGGGGAATGTCTCAGAGGTGATCATTGCAACCAATTCAAGTCTGGAGGGGGAAACAACAGCTATGTATATCAGCAAGCTGATCAAGCCTACAGGCATAAAAGTGACAAGGATTGCCAGCGGTGTTCCGGTGGGAGGAGATCTTGAATATATTGACGAGGTGACGCTCTTAAGGGCACTGGAAGGAAGAACTGAGATTTAGGAGATTATTTAAGGGTATGAAGAAAGAACTGTTTGGAAAGACAAAATCAGGAATAGAAATATACCGGTATTGGCTGGAAAATTCTAAGGGAATGAAAGCNGGCATTATCAATTACGGCGCTATTTTAGTAAATTTGCTCGTGCCGGATCAAAANGGGAATNTTGCTGATGTGGTTTTGGGGTATGANACGCTGGAGCCTTATTTTGAAAACGGAAGTTTTTTTGGAGCAACAATCGGACCAAATGCAAATCGCATAGGCAAGGCGGCTTTTNCATTGGACNGGCGCAGCTANCAGCTTNATGNAAANGACGGAGAGAATAATCTGCACAGCCATAAAGAACTGGGATATCACAAAAGAGTCTGGGAGGCTTCTTGGGANGATGGCAGTATCCGCCTTTTGCTTGAGGATGAAGATGGCAGTATGGGATTTCCCGGCGCTAAGAAAATNCAGGTTATTTACTCTCTTACAGAAGACAATGAGCTGAAAATCCAATATGAAGTCTGGAGCGATAAGAATACCATCATCAATATGACGAATCATACTTACTTTAATCTGGCAGGGCATGACAAAGGAAAAATCTATGATCATGTACTTGAATTGAAAGCGTCTGCTTATACACCAGTGACAGCAAGCCTGATTCCAACCGGAGAACTTGCCCCGGTTAAGGNAACCAGCTTTGACTTTTTGAAAGCAAAGAGAATCGGCGNGGAAATAGATGCTGATGATGAACAGCTTAAGATTGCCGGAGGCTATGATCATAACTGGGTGATTGATGGAGAAAATGGAACTTTAAGGGAATTTGCCGTTGTAACGGAACCCGTATCAGGGCGTTGTCTTAAAGCGTACACAGACCTGCCGGGCGTGCAGTTTTATGCAGGCAATTTTATTGGCCGGCAGATGGGCAAAGAAAATGCCGAATATGAAGCAAGAAGCGGATTTTGTCTGGAAACTCAGTATTTTCCGGACACTGCAAATAAGCCTGCTTTTCCTTCTGCTGTGTTCGGACCGGACAAAAAGTACAAAAGTACAACGATCTATCAATTCTGTTCATAAGTAGACTGCGATGCATTACAATCCCATTTGGAGCGGCGTTATGCTAAACTGAATGTATCAAGAAAGATTGCACATAACTGTGAAGGTACTGAACAGTTACGATTGCACANAGAAATGGGGGATTGTGATGCAGTTGCCAACAATGGTGAAACAGATTGGCGCGGTAGATGGAAATGAGAAAGTTTACATAGAAGATTATGTTTATGCATATTTAAATGANCTGAAAGCAGAAAAGAAGAACCTTCCATTGCGTGCAGCTCTTTTCGGACATGTTTACCATAAGGANAATCAGACTTTNTATCTGGTATATGGGGCAGTCAGCATAGTAGACGAACTGGCATATGGAAGAAGCGAGGAACAGGTCAGAAAAGAATACTTTGAAGAATATGAACTGATTGGTTACGTTAATATATATGGTAATAAGCAGGAACTGCCTGGCAAAAAAGATGGATATTACATTTTCTATGATAAAAATGAGGCCATGCAGAATTATCTGCTTTTTTGCTATAGACAGATGAAAAGAAAAGGGATAGGCTCGAATGAGACAACTTCCCGGGCTTCCATAAGAGAAGTTATTAAAAGATTGATTTATGGCATCGGCATCATTATACTGTCAATAGCGGTGACTACCATTAATGATTATAAAAAAATGTATGGATTTGTGGAGACAGCGGGCAGAGCCGCCGAATTAGCCGCAAGAGAAGAAACGTTGCCTTGATACGAAAGATTTGGAGATGAGCGGATGGCAAATGTACGTGATTATTTGAAGGAAAGAGAAAAGCGGCAGAGTGCCAAGCAACAGGGTACTGCAAGAAGCATTGACTATAAAGAAAAAATCCGCAGTCATAAGCTGACAATATTTTACAGAGTTGTTCTTTCAATATTGCTGGCGGCAGTTCTGGTTATTTTTTTAATAGTTCAATGGAAGAACAAGGTATTTACAGACAGCGAGGTCATAGCTTCTTATCCAATTACGGTCGTGCAGGGCGCAACAGTGAAAAATCTGGGCGGAAATATTCTTTTGTACAGTAAAGACGGAGCAAGCTGCATTGATCCTTCGGGGAATACAGTGTGGAATCGTACTTACGAAATGCAGACACCTCTTTTTTCCATCTGCGGTCAGGTGACGGCAATTGGNGACTATAATGGGCGCTCTATTTATGTTATGGATAAATACGGTGAAAAGGGGACGGTGAATACAAATCTTCCTATCAGGGATTTTTGTGTCTCTGCCAATTGTGTGGTGGCAGCTGTGCTTGATGATGTGGATATAACCAGAATTTATGTGTATAATGGAAATGAAAATACAGAAACACCTATTATATATGGCAAAGCAACCATGGATAAAAGCGGCTATCCCGTCAGCATCTCATTGACACCCAATGGACAGCTCATGGCGGTTTCATATTTGTATGTGGACAGTGGAAATATGAAATCTTCTGTCGCGTTTTATAACTTTGGCGAGGTTGGAAAAAACGAAACGGATAATTATGTCAGTGGATATGATTATCAGGACACAATTATTCCCTATGTGCAGTTTATGGATAATGATTCTGCATTTGCTGTTGGGGATGACAGGATTGTATTCTTCCAGGGGGCGGAAAAACCTCAGAATATTGCATCTAATTTATTNGGGGAAGAGATACAAAGCATTTATTATAATGAGAACTATGTGGGNCTTGTTTTTATAAACCAAAGCGGAGAATCTGCGTATAGGCTGGATGTTTATAATGAATCCGGAAGCAGGGTACATTCACAGTTTTTTGACATAGAATATACGGATATTGTCTTTCATAANGATCANATNATNATTTATAATGATCTTGAGTGTCAGATNTGTAATATGAAGGGAGTAGATAAGTTTACAGGCGGTTTTGAGAAAAGCACNTCCCTTGTCATACCTACTTCATCTGTATACAAATTTGTTACAGTAACATCTGATTCTATNGAGACAATGGAGCTGAAATAACAGGAAGGTACAAATGTATTACGTTTCTTTAGCAGTAATTGCAATTATATTTATATGGAGAATGATAACTGGTTTCCGNAAAGGCATGGTTCAGGAANTTATTTCACTGATTGCNATGGNTGTTGCGGGANTTTGTGTTGTCCTTATCTTAGGAGCAATAGGAAGTTANCTGGATCGCGAGATTGGCAGAGTGATTCAGATTGTTGCCGTACTTTTTGTAGTATGTNTTGTCTATCGATTGGTGCATACNCTTTTTANATCNCTTGAATTNATATCAAANCTGCCTATCATTAANGGATTGGATAAACTGCTGGGTATTGTTGTGGGATTTGCGGAAGCNGCATTAATTGTAGGAGTTCTGGTATATTTTTTGAAAAATTGGGGACTGTCTATTTTACATAATGTAGCGTGAGAGACCAAAAGAAATGCAACGAGTAATGAGATGCAAAGTTACTTTTCACGGGGTAGCCAGTAGTCCGCACAGGACAGGTAAATATACCAACGTCGTCGCGCTCCCGCTCCATAAAAACGTAACAGACGCTAGACTCGAAAGAACCCGCGCTTTTAAGCGCGTGGTCAAGCGCTGACGTTT
>JAAVAE010000012.1 GCA_014804245.1 Lachnospiraceae bacterium
ACACAATCTTGTATCTCTTTTCGTCAAAAATAGAACCACACATACGACGATTCCCACTACCGATGCAACGACCTGTACATAGGTCTGCCAATCTGCCGACCCCTTTAAAATATATGCCCCCAGCGAAAGTACGATGTATCCCATAATTACAATTAATACTGGAAAGACTACTTTGTTTGCTTGTTTGTACTGATTACTGCTCATGTTTCTCCCCCTCATTTTCTGATTTTTCATTCTGTCACTTCGCGTTTTGACTCTTCCGAAGAAGTGCGCCCTACTATATTACTTTACCACTAATTGTCCATTTTGTCCAATTTTCATTTGCTTTTTTGCTTTTGCACTGGCTAATTTTAACAGCCAAATTGCAAGATAATCTATGGGGCAGGCCGTCAAATGACTGCCTGCCCCATATCACTGATCCGTATTAATTCTCACTCAACCGGCGCTACTGATGCCATTGTATCTGCAACATCCACCACTTCAGGCGCCCCCGCCGGAGCAGTCCCGTTCTCTGCTACTTCCCTTGGGTCATCATATTCCTTTTCTTCTTCATCTCCCCAGAGGGAATCATATTTTTCTCTCTTCTCCCTCTGAACCATTGCGCCGATGTTCTTTGCCGTCTGGTACATTTCAAAGCTGAATTCCATCAGCTTCTTTTCATCCGATGCCGGCACGATTCCGCCTTTCATGATTCGACGGGCGACTTCCATCATTTTCCCCATGTCCTCGGCATATTCCGCTGCTGCATCCGCCTGTTGGTCTGCTACCGTCGCATTCCAATATGCGCAGTACTGATCCGCCAACTTACTTAAGTAATCCTGATATTCCGTCTGCTTTTCATCCAGCGCATTTAAAGTCAGTTCCAACGTAGCCGCCTGCGATGCATACTCTTCCTTCTGCTCCGGCGAATACTTCATCCGGGACTGGAGATCCTTTAATTGCTTTGACAAAGCAACCTTCTGCTCCCGATATTCCTTTACCTGTTCCCTGTAAATCTGCTGTGCGTCTCCGATTCTCATTTAATCACATCCTTGTAAATTTATAAATACATCCCTGTATCTGCAATATATATCGTCTTATCGCCTCAAAAAATCAATATGATAATTCTTAATTTTTTCACAGTTGCAATCGCTTTTGAAGTCACTTTTTTACAGAATAGTCCGCACAGGACAGGTAAATATACCAACGTCGTCGCGCTCCCGCTCCATAAAAACGTAACAGACGCTTGACCACGCGCTTAAAAGCGCGGGTTTTTTCGAGTCTAGCGTCTGCTACGCTTTTTGCGGAGCGGGAGCGCGGCGACGCCTAATTATTTATCCTCTCAGAGCGTCCGCAGGTCAGTCTTTAAAATAGAAAAATACACCTACCCCAGAGGAAACGACTATTGTCGCCCCCAGAGCAAGTGTACCTTTTTATAGTATGCCCTTCTCTATTTTAAAGAGCTACGCCTGATTGTTTGGAAAGATATTCCATCCATTTTTTTCTTCCCAGCAAAGACAGCTTATGCTTCTTATTTTTTCCTTTTTTTTCATCATAAACTGTAACTTTCACTCCCGTGGGAATAAATGGACCTACGAAGCATTTTTTGATTTCTTTGATATTGCGGTAAGGTAAAACGGCAGTAGTTCCGCCAAATCCACTTATGAAGATCAATGATTCATTGGTGAAAAAATATCTGCCTCTGTTTTGTCCGAAGGACCAATAATCACCTTTCACATATTCTACGATAGAGTCGCCTTCTTTTAACAACTCCGTTTCCCTCAAAGCATCTTCCCATTCTTTTTTATCTTTCTCACTTAAGTTCATATCTCATTTCTCCTTCATTTCCTTAAAAATATCCGTAGAGCCCCTGCCCAATCATAAGCGCTATAGCAATTACCGCAAGCACTGCCAATACAAGTATTACAAGATCGAGAATCACCCGTATGAACACATTCATCTTTCTGTTAGAGGAAACAGATGCCGTCAGCGTGATACCGACTACTGCCAAGCAGGCTCCTAACGCCCCGTTTATAAAGTTCACACAGTGCAGAACTATAAATATGTATGCCCATCCCGGTATCTTCACCGGCACATATTCTTCACCGGTAGCGCAATCTTTATTGTCAATCACCAAAACAGTTCCGCCCATGTTTCTCAATACTAATAACGCATTTTTAGAGCCGACAGGAATCTCATACTCTTCATGAACCAGACCTGTCTTCTTTCTATATTTTCTTAATTTGAGGGTTTCCCCATTGACTTTCAGCTTCCTTCCTTTCAGTTCAATCTTATGCATCCTGTCATCAATTTTTACATTCCATTCTTTACTCACTATTTTTTCCTCTCTTTTTAATAATCCAACTTTTCAATCTGCAACATAATAATTATAAATAACACAAATTTGAGTACAAGACTCAAAGCACGAATGGCAAATTTATAGCTTAAACGGCAGTTTAGCGTATTAACGCCGGTCAATTAGATCGATTGCCCCCGGCTTTCCCTTGCTCATTCGGTCTCCGTAATAATCAGTACAGAGTCCATAAGCACTTTCTCATTTTTCAGCGGATTACCCGCACAGACCACTTTTTGCAGCGAAGGCAGCCTGGCAAGCGGTCTAAGCTCCGTAATATAATTTTCTGAAATATCCAGAATTTGCAATGCCGGCAGCCCTTCGGCAAAAGAAAGATCTGTCAGCCCGTTATCCCTCAGATACAATTCTTTAAGTCCGGGAAATTTTTTAAGGAAATCCATATGCTCATCCAATGTCACTTTATCCCAATCTATCATCACAATTCCTGAATTATAATCTATGCGCACATTTTCATACAGATACATATCATCCATATATAGGATTTCCAACGCAGGATTTTCCGCAATGGCATCAAAATCAATTTCACACTGCATACCGCTGATATTTAATTCTCTAAGCCTGGGCATCTGAAAAAGTCCCGATATATCATCATAAGCTACGGACCCGTGCAGATCCAGACATTCCAACATCTTAAATTTTTCTATCGTATCGACCTCCAATGGGGAACCCACATAAGAAGTACACGAAAGCGTTGTCAGGGATGTAAGGTTTGACAAATCGATTTCCTCTGTGATGTCACACCCCGTCAAATGAAGTTCTGTCAGATTGACCATATTCTCTAAAAAGGAGCAATCATGAAATTGTTCCAGCGACAATTTCTTTAGTCCTATCAGCCCATCTAATTTCGGTTCAGAACATCCATAGGGCATATCGAGAGTAAGTTCCTGTAAATTCTCAAGTCCCGTCACTGCACTCATATCTTTCAGTTCCATACAGGATGTAACCGACAGAGACCTTAACGTCGTGCATCCCTCTATACCAGAGAGCGTTTGAAGTTTTCCTCCTGCAATCGTCAGAGTATCCAGATGTTTTAGCCCGCCAATAAAATCAAGCATTTTCAGCCCCTCCGCGTCCAGCGAAAGCACCTCTAATTCCGAAAGCTTTTCAAGAACTGAAAAGTCTGTGAGATTCTCATCGCATCTCAGATTAAGATTCTTCAAATGTTTCACATGGATCAGTTCATCAATGCTGTCAACTTCCGAATAGTCTATATAAAGCGAGTTCAGATTTTCAAATAATTCGATTCCATCCAGACTATATACAATACTATTAAGTCCCAATTTCCTGACAGCTTTCGGATTCTCCAACACCTCCGCCGCTTCTGCCGGATTGTCAAAATATGCGCTGATGCTCTCCAATGGCAGTCCTTTAATATCTTCCGCCGTAATCACACTATCCACATCCAGCTTTTTCAGATTAGAAAACCGCCGCAGGCTGCTCAGATCCAGCTTCTCCTCTGACGACAATGTTATCCACACAAGTTCCTCTTTAGATGCTTCGAAACTGTAACCAATCTGCCATAATTGGAAGTTACGGCTTATCACAAGTTGTTGTATCTTTGCTAACTGGCTGTCAGAAACATCCTTTGCCGGGCATTGATAAACGCTGGAAACAAACTGTTCTAAAACACCGGTAAAATCAATATTTTCGTCTGTCTGTCCTGTCTTCAGAATATTCTGTTCCCGTCCCGTATCCGAGACCCAATAACTTTTTTCTGCTTCTTCTGTTTCTGCTGTAATCTTACTATTTTTCTCATAAAATATTTTCCATCGCTGATATGCATTCTTAACATCCAACACCAAAATCACCAGAACAAAAGCAATCCCTAACGCAATTCCTATTCTCCTACTGTAAGTCTTCCATCCTGTCTTATGTGTCTTTGGCTCTACGAGGATCTTTTTTACACCTTGTATCAAATCCTGTTTGAATCCAGGTCTGGACATATCCAGTGCCTGCAAATGTGAAAATTCCTTGGGCAGTTCATAAGGATCCACATCACGATATGCCGGGATCAGCACTTTCTTCTCACCATGCCTGATTAAAGAAAGATACCTGCTCCATTCATTTCTCACCCACACGGCTTGAAAATTTCCCGGTGTGGTTCCTATAACAATCATAACTCTGGCCGAATGGAGCGCAGCAAATATGTAAGGTTCATATGCCTCACCCAATTTATTTTGCAGCGTAATCCTTGCAAAAAAAACCCTGAAACCGTTTCTTGTCAGCTCGTAATAAAGCTCATCAGCCAGCACACTGTCCCTTGTCCGGTTTCCGCCTTCATCCAACTCTTTGTAACAGATAAAAACATCATACTGATCCTCCTTCTGCGATACCAGAAGGATTCCTTTTTGAATTGCATCTATAGCTTTCGCTTCCTCTTCGTAAATTCCAGCCTGAACAGCATCGGCATATCGAAGAGCCGCCTTGTAATCCTCGTCTGCAAAAACAGAGATGTACTGCGCACGGTTGACAGTTGGAATCATTTTATGTGTCGCCGGATCTTCCACATACTCAATTCCATAACGGCACAAAACGATGGACCAATAAGCTTCACTGTCTGTCTGATCCTCATTTAAAATCTGCTCATACATAGCCATCGCCTTATCGTAATCATTATTGCGCCGAAAGTGATTCGCCCGGTCATAAAACCTGAGCCGTTGCTCATTATCGAACTTTGGCAATGTCTGATTTGTTCCGCAATACGGACACCTTACGGTTATCATCCCCTCCCGGATTTCCAAATCACCGCCGCACATTTTACATATCAATACAGACATTTTCTATGCTCTCCTCATTTCCTGTACTTGCATATTCTGTCCCTTTCCTTCAAAAGTCCCCTAAGCCGCCCGCACACCTCTGCAGTATTCTCCATATTCCCGTCAAGCGCTGATGCTTCCACCTCCGAAAACAAAACATCTATTTCATCTTCAATCTCTTCCGTACTATCTCTGGAAATAGGATTGCTGTACCTAATCTCTTCCGATAACTTTTGAAGCATATCCTTAATTTGTTCCCCTCCGCATTGAGCAATAAGCAGGTTTATTCGTGTCTGCAATTCCTCCATTCTCGCCAGTTCCTTTTTTAATTGTACATCTTGCCGAACTGCCTCTTTCCGTACCGCCCCTACAGCGAAAAATCCCAGAACTGCTGCCGCTAAGATGATTACTTCTACAAGCACAGCCGCAAAAACCGGAACCTTTGCCGAAAATCCCATAAGCAGCAGACTGGTCAAAAGCTGTACTGTCAGGTACAGTACGCTGACTCTGATCTGAGGGAAATCGTATATTTTATCCTTTATGAGAGTCTGACTTTTCATCACAGTATATACATTGTAAACTTGCGCCATAATTGCCAATAAGGAGAAAAAAAAAGCTATCCCGAAAATGACAGTTTTCGGAAACGGGATGATAGCGGCGCCGTAAATAATAAATACGAATGCAATCACGATATAACCATGCAGATATTTTTTGTCCATGTCCTCTATTCGCTCCTTTTATTGCCGCAGTTGCTACAGAAATTCCCAATATTTCCGACTTGACCGCAAGAACAATTCCAGGCTGTCTTCAACATGCCTTCCATCGTCTGTCCCATCTGCACACCTTGCTCCGCTAAAGGTGACAGAGCGTCTTTTGTCATATTCATAACTCCGCTCACTGCTCCAAGGCCTACACCGAGTCCCGCCAAGTCCCCCAGCACTGATGCGCCTCCTGCGCCGTTCCCAATCCCGTTTTTCATGGCTTCCATGCCAACCATCCGAGATGTCTCCTGCTGATAGGTATATCCCTTCATCTGCATTTCCGCTGCCTCCGCAGCTGCCTGCATCTTGTATCCCTCCGCCTCAGCGTTCTTCCTAATCTTTAGGATTTCTGCACTTCCCTGTGCTTCAATAATCTTAAGTCTTACTTCCGTCTGCGCTTCCACTGCCTTGCGCTCCGCCGCTGCTTCCGCTTCCCTGCGTTTGATTTCCTCCTGCCTAACGAGAAGATACTGCTGTGCATACTGTTCCTTCATTCGGCGATAATTCGGATCTTCATCCGGTGTAATCACCCGATTAATAAAAAAGTCCGGCACAGCCAGTCCGTACTCCTCAAACATGCCGTTGATTCTCACTTTTAATATGTCGGAAAGCCGTAAGAATTCGGCGTCAATTTCTAATATATTGATGTTCTCTTCCTTTATAATCTGTGCAAGACTGCTTTTGACCTGTGTTATCACCAGTGAACGGAAATATCCTTTCTCCTCGTTTTCACCAAACAGTTTCCCCTGGTCAAAGTCGGACGCTGTACCAACAACCTTACTCAATAGCCTTCTGGAATTATCTACACGGACATTGAATTCTCCACAGGCGCCTATCTCAATCGGAAGCCCGGAAACCGGCTCGAGCAGCCGGATTTTGGAATCTGTTCCCCATTTGATTCCCATCTGTGTAGCCGTATTGATGTAATATATTTCTGAGTGAAAAGTTTTCTCCGTGTCGGAAGGAAGCTTGAAAAATCGATCCAGAAGCGGCAGCCGTTGAGTTTCCAAAGTATAACGCCCTGGTCCAAAAACATCCAACGCACGTCCATCCTTGAAGAATACTGCCTCCTGGCTCTCATGAACAATCAACTGAGTGCCCATTTTAAAATCTTCTACAGGGTGTTTCCAAACAAGCGTCTCATTGTCTCCATCATATTTGATAATGCTTACAAGACCTTCTCTCTTTATCTGCTGATCCATATCAACCTACTCTTTTCTCCTTCAAACGAATCTTCATCCCTTATTCCTCTATGACCATGTTCTCCAATGCAAATTCAAGACTCAGCTGCATAATCTCATTGCGGGTCCTGCCAGCCTCCTTGGCAACACGATCCAACTCCATAAGCATATCAGTTGGCAGTCTCATGGAAATAACCTTCGATTCGCTTGTATATTTCTGTGGATGAATAATGAGTTTTTTCTCTCCCAAAATATGTACCTCCATTAACGAATACTATTATAATACAATTGTATTCTCATGTCAATCACGCCTGCACACGTGTTCATGCCATGCATGCCTCATCAGATAACATAAGCAGAGCATAAGCAAAGCTTAAGAAAAGCGCTTAGTTTTTTCCTAAGCGCTTCGTATCAGCATATTCTATTCTTGGGGCAAAACATAATAATCTGCATAAGCCTTTCCGTCATGCCCTCCTATCAGCTTTTCCAAAGAAGCCATAAATCCCAGCTGCTTAACTGCCATTTTTCGCTGGGAGGCAAAAGGCGGAACCTTTGTTGCAATCATCTGGCAGTCAAACATCGTAAATGTTGGCTGCGTAATCAGGGACAATATCTCAAGAATAATTTCTTCCCGCTCATAGTCGCTTCTAAGATCCAGCCGCAGGAGACAGCAGTTATTAAAATAGTCATCCGCCTGGCGGTTAAATAACTCAATTGTCCCAATTGCATGGCGGATGTTTTTGTCAATAATCGACCAACGTACAAAGCCTTTTCTTTCATACTCCTCATGCCATGCCTTTATCGCTCCCTGTACATACTCCAGCCGCGTCATGTGAAAATCATCGCCGCCGCAATTGTCACTGTTGAAAAAAGGCACTGCTTTTTCATCAGAGTATACCAGCAGCAAATCAGGCGCATCTGAGTCATCAATAAATCTTATAAGATAGTTTTCATTTTCAAATACTGGACATTTTTCATATGGGCTCGTCATTGCAATACCTCCAAAGTAACTGTTCAGTACCTTCACAGTTACTTTCCAAACTCTTTTTTTCAGTATATCATGACATATACGACAACAGCATGTCATAGTTTTTTATACATAGAGACAATTTCCTCTGCGGAATTAAGCAATCGCCTGCGAATTTCTTCCGGTGAGATCACCTCCGCCTTATCCCCCAAGGATAAAAGTGTCCCAATCCAGAATTGCTCATTTTCAACCACCGTCGCCTTTATCAAGGCATCACCATTTGGTAATTCCCGGATGACTTTTCCTTTCAGATATTCTATAATCCGTGATGTTGCCGTCTCTTTGCATTTTATAAGTATTTCTATGTAGGACCGTGAATCTGTTTGATCCATCTTTTTCAAAATAACATCTGCAGACTCATGCTCCTTTTCAAAAGGCTTATCCGAAATTTCTATGTCCCGCATCCGTACAATCTTGTAAGTGCGATAATCATCCTTTACTCTGGAATAAGCAAGAAGATACCATGCATACCATCTGTATATGACTGCGATTGGTTCCACGCTGTGTGTGCGTGTCTCATTATTATTGTTTGTATAAGTGAAATCCACCGCATGTTTCTTTAACGCGGCGGTCCGCAGAAGCTGTAATGCCTCCTGATCTCCTTCCTGTAAAACAGAAAAGTCTAAAATAATGCCTTTATCACTTGGCTCCGACACACGTACAATCTTTTCAAGTGTATTTTTAGCCTTCGGATCCCGGGTTGCCGACACCAAGCCCTGCAGGGCTGTCTGAATATAAGCATAATCATCCGAAGTTGCAAATTCTTTATCCAGTTCAAATCTTTGAGATATTTCATATCCCCCTGCTGCCCCGGCAATGGAAATCACCGGAATTCCTGCCATACAGAGCGAGTCTATATCCCTCTGTATGGTCCGCAGCGAAACTTCAAAATGCTTTGCCAGTTCACTTGCAGATGTCCTTCCGTGATTCAGAAGATATACCGTGATGGCATAAAGACGTTCCGTCTTCATTTTTGTACCCATGCCTTTCCCGCTATCTTAATCAGCAGTTCTACAATCATTTCCATCTCATCCGCACAGGCATATTCAAACCGTCCGTGGAAATTGGCACCCCCTGTACATAGATTCGGGCATGGCAGTCCCATAAAAGAAAGCCTTGCTCCGTCCGTTCCGCCCCTGATTGGAACCACCACCGGCGAAATCCCCAGTTCCTCCATAGCCTCTTTTGCATTATCCACTATGTGCATATGCTCCTCAATGATTTCTTTCATATTATAATAGGAATCCCTCAAATCAATTTCAAAAGTTCCCTCCCCATATTTCCCATTCAGGAACTCTCCAACGCGTAAAAAGAGTTCTTTCTTCTTTTCAAATTTATCCCTGTCATGATCTCTGATAATATATTCTGCTTTCGCTTCCTCCACTGTACCATTCAGCTGGTCCAAATGATAAAATCCTTCGTATTCACAAGTGTACATAGGATTTTCCACTGCCGGAAGCATGGACTGAAACTCCTGCGCCATCAGAATCGCATTGCGCATCTTATCCTTTGCCTCTCCCGGATGCACGCTCCTGCCATGCACGACTACTTTTGCTCCCGCCGCATTGAAATTCTCATATTCCAGTTCACCGAGTCTTCCGCCGTCTACCGTGTAAGCATAGTCCGCACCAAAAAGTTTTACGTCGAAATAATCTGCACCGGAACCAACCTCCTCGTCCGGCGTAAATCCAACCCGTATCTTTCCATGCGAGATTTCAGAATGCTTTAACAAATATTCTGCCATTGCCATAATTTCTGCAACTCCGGCTTTGTCATCCGCGCCCAAAAGCGTCGTTCCATCCGTCACGATCAGCCTTTTCCCCTGATAGGACGCCAGCTCCGGAAAATCTGCCACTTTCATCACAATCTGCTTGTCCTCATTTAACACAAGATCCTTTCCATCATAATCCTCCACGATTCTTGGCTTCACCCCTGCACCTGTCACTGCCGGAGAAGTATCCATATGCGCAATAAAGCCAATAACCGGAGCATCCTCGCACCCGACAGAAGCCGGAACCGCGGCATATACGTAGCAGCGCTCCTCATCATACGTGATTTCTTCCGCTCCCATCTCCTGAAGCTGCCTTACCAGAACCTTGGCAAGATCATGCTGCTTTGGTGTAGAAGGCGTATCTGTGCTCTCCTCTGAGGACTGCGTATCAATTTTTACATACTCTAAAAAATTTTCTATTACTTTTGTCATTGTTCTTTCTCCCTTATGCGTTCGGCATTATCTGCCTTTCTTCGTAACTGTTCAGTACCTTCACAGTTACAATGCAAAATCCATCCTAAATTGCCTACGGCAATGGGATTTTGCATGCCTGCATCATATTCTTAAGGTCTTGGCAGTAAATGCTTCGACCTGTACTGAATAGTTACCTTCCTTCTATATATAAATCAATATCCTCTACTATATAATTCTCTCCTGTGGTATGCAGAGCTTCATAGCAGGAATAAATGTAATCCCATACCATATACTGAGTAAATAAAGCGGATACTTCCCTTCCAGTCAGCCTTTTTGCAGACTTATACATCTCAACACAATAAATCAAGAACTTGCCTTCTTTGCTCATAATCATGTCTCCTCTGGAAAAGAGATAATACCAGTTCTTTTTTCCTCATCATACATATGAAACAACGTCAATGCACTCAAATGCCATAATTTAGTATCTTCCTGTTCTAACAATTCATACACTTCTGAAACGTAAAACTCCTTGGACGCAGTTATCTCATCACATGAATAGTTTTCTGATATCAATTGAACGACCTGCGGTACAAGAAGCACCAACATTGACTCGAAGTTCTTTTGATCCATTAAATTTCCTCCTTCTCGCCTTCATTATACACAGTATATATATCTTCTGTCAAAAATCAGCATCACTTTATAACTATGCTTCCTTTTCGGAATTGTGTGACTGCTGAAAATAAATTATAATTACAATAAAAAATCAAGATTTGGGGAGCATTTTCATGAAGAGAAAGAATAGCGTGTTGATATTACCTATGTTAATTGTATATTTAATTGTATTTTACGGTATATGGGAGTTTTGTGTAAAGTCTTTTATTAGCAATACCTTTGAAAACGAATGTATATCGCAAATGATAAAATCTGGTGTCATCAAAAATTAAGTGTGGACAAATTCTGACATAAGGTGTCAGGATTTTTCTGATATAATATCCGCAAAGAACCACATCTTAAGAATGTATATGGTGAGCGAGGTCGCAGAGAGACTTCTGCATCTTTAGTTGGGAGGAAATAATATGTTAGAGTTACCAGAAAGCTATACGATATCCAGCCAGATAGAGAAGAGCTTAACAGGAAAAATAATAAGTTATATTGAAGTATTACATACACCTCATAGATTTGCGTTCTTTCATGGTGATATTAAGAACTATGGCGACTTATTGGAAGGACAAACTGTTATGAATGCGACCTATCATGGTGGTATGATTGAAATGGATACTGAGAATTGTATGGTAGTGTTTGCCGATGGTGCATATCCCAAATACTATGAAGATATAAAGAAATTTCCGAAAAAGCATCAATTGGCTATTTACTTTGATGATGAGACGGCGGTTTTTGTGTCAATACAAATGTATGGCATTATCTTTATATTTCCGAAGGGAAAATGTACGGAAGGTTACTATATATCATCCAGCAGTAAGATAGATCCACTATGTGATGAATTTACATTTGAATATTTTCGGAGTCTTTATCCAGATAACCATAAAAAATTAAGCGCAAAGGCATTCCTTGCCACAGAGCAGAGAATACCAGGTCTTGGGAATGGGGTATTGCAGGATATCTTGTGGGATGCCGGAATTGATCCGCGCTTTGACATGAGAGAAGCTTCCGAAACAGATTTTATGGTGTTATATACTTCAGTAAAGAAAATCTTAAAAGAAATGTGTGAACAAGGCGGTCGAGATACAGAAAAGGACTTATTTGGAAAAAAGGGGAAATATATTACCCAATTAAGTAAAAATACATTGTTTGAGCCATGTATCAAATGCGGACACGAAATCCATAAAGTAAATTTCTTGGGTGGGACAGTGTATTATTGTGAGAATTGTCAAAAGAAGTAAGGAAATGCTAATCAATTGGAGGATTTGTAAACGGAATCATCAATACTTTATATTTAAAAACAGTGGAAATCAAGTCCTAAAAGTAGTATTGTTAAGATGTGACGCCAAACAATCAAACAGGAGCGACGATAGGTATTATGTACAAAAATATTAAAAAGCAAACAAAATTACAGTTGAAAGACCAGATTGAGTACCAACCTGGGCAAGTGGTCAGCAAAACGCTTGTGCAGAATGATAAGGTCAGCATGACAATTTTTTCATTCGACAAAGGGGAAGAGATATCCACCCACGCATCAGGCGGAGACGCTCTTGTAACCGTCCTGGATGGAACCGGGCGTTTTACTGTCGGCGGCGAAGTCTTTATCCTAAATGAAGGCGAGACCCTGATTATGCCGAAAGATATTCCACATGCCGTATATGGTGAGGAAAAATTTAAAATGCAGCTTACCGTTTCGTTCTGATTATGCAATCTGTGAAAACACTACAAAACAGGTCATCGGCGTAAACCGATGACCTGCTGCATCTAATATTGTATTTTCCCATCTCCGCCCATAAGCCGGGTCATTTCCTCTATCCGCTCCACCGGAAAAGGAGGCATTGTCAACGGTCTCATGGCAATTGACATTAACTTCATGGGATTATCATCTGCCGCGATACGATTAGAGCTAAAGGCTCCGCACATTCTGCAACGATGGATAATTGCCCATTCTCCGCTTTTTCTTACCCACACAGCCACTGCGTCCATATATCCTCCGCAATCCGCCTCTCTGTCCCCCGGCATAATATCAACATGCAGGCTGGTCAGACAGTTCGGACAGTGGTTTCTATGATCACTTCCTGCACCTTCCGGTACCACTTCTCTTCCGCATACCTTACAGGTAAACATATCATTGCAGGCGTGATTCTTATAATAGCCTTTTTCAAAAGTTCTTCTTTTATTTTCTCTATTCAATTTATTTTCCTCCTTTAAGGTATCAAAAACATGCCCTTCGGGAGGAGGTGATTTTGTCCTTCACCAGCCTCCCGGCTAACGTGCGGACTCCTTATTATAACGATTCTTCATATATCAACACTCCTTTTACTTCTTTTGATTTCTGATAATTCTTTGTATGCTCTTTTCTGACAGGCAATATTCATCCGCCAGCTCCTGCACCGGCATCCCTTGCTGATACTTTACATAGATGCTTTCATTTCTCATCTTGAAACTGTCACGAATGCCAGTTGCTGCTCCCCAACAGCGTTTTTTGCCTTTTCTTGGGATATAAATCAACTCGCCATCCACATACTGCCAAATCAGATCGATCACTTCTTCCGGCAGAACATCCTCTGCCCTTATATAGCCCATGACTGCCCTCCTAAAAATATAGTTTAAGGTCAGCGATGGCTATAACAATCATTTTCACTATGCTTGCAACAGCCACCGCTATGCAATCACCGCCGTATCCTTCTTCATGTAAATCTCCTCCTGTTCTTAATCTATCCTCATTTAAGCAAATGGTCATCCACATGTCAACCTCATATTCGGCTATAAATAAGTGTGAGAAAAAAGGCGGTATAACCCTTGTAATTAGACTATACCGAGATAATAAATGATTCATAATAATATGGAATTAGAGAGTCATGTGTCAGGAATTTCATTTCTTCTGCTTTCGCCTAAGCAATCATTATTCTGTCAAATGGATCATTATGCCGAGGGGCATCGTCTGGTAATTTCCCATATTGATGCAGTACTGTAATATACTTCATTGTTTTCATCAAGAAGAATGTCCTTTGCTACTTTTGGCAGTTTAGGATCGTCCGATATTGCCCAAATAGCTATATGTGTATCAATCAAAACTTTCATTTATCCCCTCCAAACATTTCAGCAATTTCATTATTACACTCATCCAAATCATATCCATCTGCAATAAGTTTTTTCCCTTTTAGAATACCCAATTTACGTTTTTTCCTCTGTGCTGTGGTCTCCATCAATTGGTTTTCAGCCGGTTTCACAAAACGCTGTATCATATCAAGTATAAATTCGAGGCTATCATCAGACAAACCTTCTATTGACTGAACTACCTGGTTCTGTAATGTGGACATTATTAGGCACCTCCTTCAAAAACATAACCCAAGTAACAAATATATTATTCTTTTTACATATAATTTACCATATGACATAGAAATTATCAAAATTAGTACTATTTCACCTTTTGTAAAGCATCGCTCGCCTTGATTTTATTGTAAACTTCCAATCCGCCCTTTTTCCCAAATAAATGCAGGCTGTTAAGATAAATTACCTTTGAACTCTTTTCTTTTCCTTCCAGCATGTTTTGGATTTCTTCTACTTTATTCTCATACTGAGTGCCATTAAACAACTTCTGCAGTACAGCTTTTATTCTCATTCTTTCTGCATAGACAGAATAATATTCTCCGATTGTAAGTTTTTCACGCAGCCGCCTCAGTTCCCTTGTACGTTCATTGCTTTCGTTTCCGCTTACAATCCCATCCTCAATGCAGGATGATAATAATATCCTTCTTTTATGAACTGCTCTATGCTCCCAATAATCACGGACTGCCCCAAATCCGCCGTCATTGCTGACCACTACCGCAATGCCTTCATATCCTTCTCCAATCAGCTCGCCGAGTCTGGACGTAATATAAAAATCCAAAGCATTTTTCCCCGCTTTACAAAGCTTGCATATTTCAAAGGTACATCCGGAGGCAGTGATATTCTCCAAGCTCCTTTGCTCCATATGCTTCTTCGCTTCACTGTAAAAAACAATCAGATGATCCTGCGCATCCAGATAATCGCAGCCTTTCATCCCTGCATTTCCAACATTTTCATAGTCGACCAAAAACAACATAAAACCCCCCTTGCTTTTAATAAGAGGATAGCCTGATTCTATGAATCTGTCATTGGACAGATAGTCCAAAGCTTATACAGCACTGCCAAGCACTTTCCAATATGCCAGCATCCATTTTTCACATGTGAAAAGCTTCTCCACGGCTGCATCTTTCATACAACATCACTCCCGATTCATTTTTCTGTTTTCTCTTTCCACATCTTGTTCTCGCTTCCTAAATTGTATGGACAAATGTCCCTGCATTTATGGCAGGAGATTTCCCAGTATTTTGTCTCTTTGTTCTCTCCAAAGGCATGATCCCAACAGGTCTGTTGCTTTAGCCGCGGCTCCTCCAGGGCATTTACCGGACAGATCTCCACACATAAATTACAGTCATTACATATTTTCTTAAGGACAGGATCCGGTTCTAATTCTGCTTCTGTCAAAACTGCCCCCAGCCATACCATACTTCCGAACTCTGGCGTTATGAGCAGCGAATGCCTGCCCATGGTTCCAAGTCCTGCTGCCTGTGCTGCATGTTTCTGGGAAACGACAGAACGCCACCTCTCCGTACTTGAATCCCATTGACTTTCGTTAGTAGGTATAGGTATCGCTGCTATGCCATTTTTCTCCATCTCTATGCAAAAATCCAGCGCTATAGCATCCATTTTAGGAGTAAGAGAATTTCTTACCCTTGTGTATGGAACTGCTGTTTTGCAGGATAAGGCAGCTACCGGGAATCTGCATGCAAAAGAAATAACCGATTTACAGGTCGGCAGTACATCCAGTGGATGATATCCTGCGGGCGCATCGGCAAATCTGTCTATACTTGCTATCCCGCACAAATCCGCCCCTAGAGAATACATGATCTTTTTTACTTTATGACTGTCCATATCGTATTCACCTCCAAAATTTATACTGGAGATTATACCTCATGTATGCGACATCTATATGTCATAATTAGACAAAAAACTTTTTGCTGTACAAATCAATTCATCACGATAACTTTCCGGTGCAACCACCCTTACCTTATCTCCAAAGCTAAGCAAGAGCGCTTTCCATAACCGTTCTTTTGCCGGAACATCAATGTAAATCCTACATTCTTCGTCTGACACTTTTTCGATTGGGCAGTCCGGAAAATATTCCTCCATAAGCCCGCTTTCTTCTTTTGCAAAACGCACCTCTATATGAATGCTAGTACTGTAATAAGCCTGTTCCGAATCCAGCATCAACTGTTCAATATTCCCATGTTCATCTGTTGAAATAGTCTGCTCCGTTTTGAGATTTTGTATCCTTGCAATTTTATAGGTGCGATAATCTCCCTTCGCTGGTACGTAAGCAAACAAATACCATGCATACCATTTATAATGAATCGCCAAAGGTTCCACTCTTTGGCTGGATGGTTCTCCATTCGCGTTGCGATAGTCAAAATTAATGTAACGTTTCTCCTCTATCGCCTTTTCCAGGTCCGTATTCATCTTCTGGACCTTCTGATTTTCCTTCGTCACACCAAAATCCCAGAAAATCTTCTGTCCGCCTTCTTTTTCAACAAATGCATTATATTTTTCCAGAATGGATTGCAGCGTATCATTGCTATATGAAGTCGCAAGGCTTTCCAACGCTTTCATGATCATCTGCTGCTCTTCTGCCCTGACATCACTATTTTTCATCTGATATGTGGGTAAAATAGAATAGCCTCCATGTTTTCCTCCGTTAGAATACACAGGAATGCCCGCCATTGAAATGCTGACCATATCCCGCTGCACTGTCCTGACAGAAACATGGAAACGCTCTGCTAAAAATCTTGCTGAAACATTTTCGTGATTGAGTAAATATATGATGATTTCCAACATTCTATCTATCTTCATACTTACGTCTCCGGTTTTAATGATTATAATGCATGACATGATAGCAATACTGCATTTCCCTAAGTTCTCTTCCGCCAATATTATCATCCAGATAATGACTACTGAAAGCAAACCCTGCTTCCTCATAAAACCTTCTTGCCCGTTTATTTTCTTCCAACACCCACAAAAAAATATCGCAATATCCAAGCTTTACCAATTCATCAACAGCCGCCTCCAGCAAAGGTCTGCCATATCCTTTACCTATATATTGAGGTAAAAGGTAAATGGAAATAATTTCACCAAAGCTGTCAAAATCAGCAAATCTGGACTTACAATAGCTGGTTGTCCCAATCAATGTATTATCCTCAATCAGTACAAGGCTAAACACTCCCTCCCGGTCCAGCTTCGAAGCCCAGTTCCCGCGCGGAATACTGTCAAGATAACTTTGCGGAATAATATCCTTATACGCATATTTCCAACTTTCTTCATAGATATTGCTGATTGCAAGTCTATCATCATTCTGCCGTATTCTTCTGATTTCCATAGCTCTTTTCCTTATGCGCCGTAATAATCGTGTAACTATATGCATTTACTGTTATAATGCACCCATCTACATTCACATACCAGTTTTTCCCTTTTCTTGTGATAACGGCATTCGTAGAATTAATTTGGGATCTGCACCAGCTGACCACATCATCTGTATCTAAAGACAGATTTCTCTTTATCCGCATAACGCCAAGCTCCGTTGTATGCAATTTCTCCAGGCTTTTCAACAATTCATTATCTGTGTTCACTTTGTGTANACTCCTTCCTGCNTATCTNTANNTTTTCCATCANAGCAATTTTATCCAAGCTATATCCANGCTGCCTCACTTATAATCTCCATATCAACAAACGCTGCCGCGCTTTGCGGGTCAGCTTATTGTAACAAACCCTGTTGTAACAAAAGGAGGTAAATCTATGAAGAACAATTTATTTGAAGCGTTTAATAACGGCTCACTAAAAATCCCTGCTAAATCAGCGGAATTTGCATCCATTCCATGGTCCATGCATCCCACCTTTGAAGGTGTGGAGNTCAAGCACATCATTACCGCCAAGGATACAGACGGACAATTCAGTTACCATCTGGTTCGCATTGCGCCGGATAAAAGTATCAAAAGTCATATCCACGAAACGCAATTGGAGACTCATGAAGTAATCGCAGGTTCCGGTGTATGTATTAATGACGGCNCTGAGCTTATTTATGAAACCGGAACGATTTCCATCTTTCCCGCCGGCACTTTACACGAGGTCAATGCAGGCAGCGACGGCCTTTATCTGTTTGCCAAATTCATTCCGGCATTATGCTAAGCTAACAGTTNTACCGACTGCTTATACTCATTTGGCGTAAGCCTGACGGCTTTCCTGAAGCATCGATCAAAGTGGCTTTGGTCGCAGAANCCTGCGGCNTAAGCCGCTTCGGTCACGCTTTTTCCTTCTTCTAATAGNCTCTGTGCCATTCTGACCCTGCACTGTATCTGNAACTGATGCGGTGTCAGACCGCATACNGNCTTAAACTTNCGNATCATGTGGTATGGGCTTATACTGATTCTTCGTGCCATNTCCTCAATCGNNAAAACATTCTCCGGTGCATTTAAAATCAGCNGCTTTAATCTCCTGACATAACTGACTTCNTTTCCTGAANCGGCATCNNNTTNGTGGGCAGGGATACATATACTTACCATTGAATANGCCGCCCCAGCCGGCTCTATCGCATGCAGAGTATCCGGCATGATACAAAAGAANGCACCGGCATCATANAAANATTCCCTGCCGTCACAGACAACACGAACCGCTCCATCCANAACATACCCCAGCATCATATGGTTTGCATGGGTATGCATGGGATAAGACCTGGTAGAATTTTNNTAATAAATGCATTCCTCACTGTTGTTTTTCCGGTAATAGATAATATTGCTCCGCATATTTCACCATCTTCCAGTAATCAGAAATTGTATCTTTACAAGCTTTCCCAATCAGTATAACGCTAGTTTTACCCNTCTGCAAGAAACATTACTTAAGCTTTGCATTTCTGATTATGCCTNGACACAATTTAGTGGAACTATATGTATGGTTGTGATAGAATAATGCCAATAAACCATTTCATCAGACTTTTATGGAGGATTTATGAAAAGAGTATGTACTGAATCAGAAAAAGCATTATTGTATAAAAACAGGAGCCAGATGTTGGAAGGTATTTATCAGACCGCGTCCAAAAGTAAATTAGGTCAAACCTTTATCTCACTCGCTTTATCGGTCATTTCTATGTTTGCAGGGCTATTCCTGATTGCATATACATTTGATGTTTCAAAACCTGTATTAATCATATGGATGTTGGTTTCCCTTTTCGTTTTNAACGCAGTTTTTTCCATGATATTGAATACGCTTCGGATNAATAGAGAAAAAAGGGCATTTATNAAAAGAAAAAACCTTATGATAAATGGAGCNACCNTGGTTGCAATTGAAGATAATAACTGCTTTCTTTACATAGAAGACGATTTTCTTGATGAAGAAGGAAAGCCNATCNTGATTGAGTATCCTTCNCGTGTTTTTGAAATGTCACAGGAGGATNTTGGGAAAAGATTTCTTGTTATATATGACGGTGCTTCCAATTTTCAACTGGCAAGGTTAAATGATGCGTTAAAAGATCTGATTCCCGCCTATTCGTCTTTTTATCCGTTGGCAGGTGAATCTAGCGAGTATTCCCGTGTACCTCATCCCAATGTGGCAAATATAGACAAATCCGGTCATGAACTTTCCGGTTCCGAGAAAGAAAAATTTGCAGATTTATATGTCGAAGNGGCACAAAGCATCGGTTCCAGAGCCCGCAAAATGGGGCTGATCATTGAAACCATCTGTTTTCTATTTATATGCTTCCTTTTAAATATCNTGGATGNCGGATATCCTCTGGAAAAGACACTTCCCATTTGTGCTATTGCCTGGATTGCTATGCTTATATATATATTCCTTTTGTCCTGNGTCGGAANAATAAAAAATAANCGCCAAGGANGAAATCTTGTGTATGTGAAAGAAGTTGTTTTTCATTCATATTCAATTGAAAACAGCCACTCTGAGGTAAAAGTATATGAGTGGGATGAGGANCGNGTGCGGGTACGCGAGTATCCCATAGGCAAAGTTGCGCCGAACACAGTATACGGAAGTATTTTGTACAAGTTTACCAACCAGAAAGGGGACGACATTTTGATGAACACAAGTCCCCTGGGGAAACGCAAGACTTTATAGTCTTATATATTTTATCCCCTTACGGCAGAAGCTTACTAAAATATAATAGCATTAATTAGTTCATCCATCTCATCCGCTAATTTAAAATACACATTTGCGTATAGGGAACCTCTCAGCTACAATATTCTCATTGCTTGATTCTAGCCCTAATATCATTCCAGAGTTTATCCTTCAAGCCATTTGATTGTAACTGCCTGATTTCGTTAGTCGAGATAATTAAATAGGGTCTATTGTTTTTCTTATGATACGCGCTTCGAAATTCAAAATCTTTGGGCGTGCCCGCCGACCTAATAAAAATATCCAAATCCGGATTTTCTTTGTGCAATAAATCAAGTATATCTCCATATGCCCAGATATATGGAGATACACGTTCTCTCATTTCTGCGCCAGTATCTCCGCTGTCCTCCGCATCCTGGAGTCTCTTTTTGTGTAATCTGTACGCTTCAGGATCAGACTTCTTCATTCGCTCTGTCAATTCCACATACTCTTCCAATCTAAACCCTCTTAACAGGTTAGATTCTTCATTGGTTAGTTTCCATGCTCTTAGTCCTGTATCTGTTGGTTCTGTAGTAGGAAGTACACTTCCCTCATTGGGATTTTTTCTGTTTTTTAAATCATACTCTTGGATACTTTTCTTCAATTTCTCCACAGATCCACTTGGCAAATCTGCCGCAGTCATAAGATATCTGTTTGTAACCTTCATCTATCTAACCTCCCATTATAATCTAATAACTTACTGACATCAGGAGATTCTTCTCCCCTTTGGAAAATTAAGCCAAAACATACTTTACTTATTATATCGGTTTAAATTCAATAGATTTTAAATAAATATATTTAAAATTTTTCTGATTTAAAATCCATATTACTTGTAACAAAACATCCCTTGTGATATAGTAAATTTCAATTAATTCCCTTTTGACGGAGGTATGTCAATGATATACGAAATTACAGATAAAGAAAAAGCTGCATCCTTATTTAGTCAATGGGAAGAAACCCTTATCTGGTCCTGTCTTCAAGGCATTATGGGAAGCATCTATGCGGACGACTTGGACCACCCGACAGCGGCAATGGCTATCTGTGGAGATTTTGCATTTTTCTCCGGAACTCCCAATATGGAATTAGTATCTTACAAGCCAGACTGGTGTACACAGGATTTTATAATCATGGTTCCTCAGAATGACGACTGGAAGAATGCAATTGTACAATTTTATGGCAGTAAATCAAAAATTGTTTCTCGCTATGCCATTAAGAAAGAACCTGATGTTTTTGATACAGAAAAACTGGAGAAAATCATTTCTTCACTTCCAGATGAATATGAACTTTGTATGATTGACGAATCCCTTTATCAGATGTGCAAGGAAACGTCATGGAGCACCGACCTGGTATCGCAATTTCAGAATTATGAAGATTACCGTAGACTCGGATTAGGAGCTGTAATCCTAAAAAATAATGTGATTGTATCCGGCGCTTCCTCTTATTCCCGATACCGAGAGGGCATCGAAATAGAGATTGATACCAAGGAAGAATACCGCAGGAAAGGCTTCGCCTGTGTATGCGGAGCAAAACTGATTTTAGAATGCTTAAAGCAGAACTTATATCCCAGCTGGGATGCTCAGAATAAAGCTTCCGTCGCTCTGGCAGAAAAGCTGGGCTACCATTACAGCCACACTTACACGGCCATCGAAGTATACGGATATTAATTTAAGGAGGAAGTACGCAAAATGAACCGCAAAAAGAAAAGATTTTTCCCATTACATTAGCCATCTGGCTTTTTGGAATATGCTGATAAAACTCATTCATATTCCCTTTTATTTAGGTATTTTTTTGCTTGGCGTATTATTTTTGCTGGTTGCCGTTGTTCCGATTTTTACATTCCTATCGCCTGTATTAATCTTCTTCCTGTTTCTGGTGGATGTATTTCTGATGATTACTTCATCCATGTACGGCGTTAATGCGCTCATCCGGGCAGGTATGAAGCAGGTAGTATCGAAAAAGTATGTTATCATCAATATTATCCTGCAGTTCCTATTTATTGCGGATGTTATCAGCGCTATTGTATTATACATAAAGGTGAGGAAAAAAAAGACTTCATTCAGCGCAAATGCAAATTTCCTGTTCCGCAGATAATCCCTAAATTGCATACCCGATATTTCTTTGAATTTCCTCGTCGTATGGCTCTCAGAATACCGCAGCCGCTTGATTTTACTTGCTACATTTTCTCTTAATTTCCTGATGCCTGTGTCTGACCCTCTATCGCTGTCAGATCGGATTTCTCATAACGATTATGCCCTTGCAGCTGTTTTTTATATTTCCAGCACTTAATCGCATCGTCTAAGGTTTTTCCCTTATTATCTGCAAAAAAATCTCGAATATAAGTATTATACTCAAACTGCTTATCAATCGTCGTTTTTGTCTTTTTCTTATCCTCCAAAATTTGATAATAAGCCGAAACCGCGTCCTCGTAAGTTTTTCCTGCATTGCTCTTCAACCATTTCTGAAAAGCAACATTAAAGGAAAAGCTATTTCCGATATGCTCTTTAAAAAATGCCCTGTGCTTTTCGGAGCAGACAAAATCGCTTTCTATTGTAGTATCTAAATCAATATTTCCAACAGTTACCGCCTTTCTGCTTTTGGCAGCCGTCTTTTTAACTTCTCCTGTTTCAAGAAAATACGCAATCCGCTCTGTCAATTCTTCTTTTCCGCCAGATGCCGACAAGCCATTTTCCCTGCAAAACTCTGTCAATTCCTCCTTCAAATAATAAAAATCACGAAACGTCCTGCTATCCAGCTGTTTATTTAATTCTGGTCTTTCCACCATCTTTTCTGCCGCCTTTCCTCACTTACCCGCTCTGCCATCTGCATTCATGCTTATAGCCGTGCTATAGTATCATCTAATATATAATTTTTAGATTTTATGACAAGGGTATTCTCCTTGAAAATTTCATCAACAATCCGATGCTCTAAAGCCTTCCGTCTCTCCAAATGCATGAGCAACCCTTCTAAGCCTGTCAGTCCATGTTCCTTTCCGTAGGGCGACTCTTCCAGATATCTTATCATCAACGGGAACCATAATTCATTACCCTTATCATCCGATCTTTCCTTTCTGATTACATCAATTCCGCCGGGAATATCGTCCACATCCAGATAAATGATTTTGTATGGCTTATCACCAAGGACCTTCTTTAATCTCCTGTAAAAATCCAGAATTTCATCATCTGCCATCATCAAATACAACAGTTGATTCTCGATTATATTCTGGAAAATGGAGCACTCGAAAATCTGCCCCTCTCCGTTCCATTTCCTAAAACGCTCAAAAATCACATTTTCAAAAGACTCTTTGTCCAAATTTCCGTTATAAATCTCAAACTTCTCTAGATTCCTGTGAAAATCCGGAACATCCGTCAGTATCTGTGTGTAGCAGATAATTCTGTGATTGCCTTCTGCAACTGTTTTTGCTTTGATTTCTATTTCGAGCGAGGGATAACTGCTAAGCACATTGTCATACTCGTCTTCCGTAACATAGGCACACCACGCCAATTCAATTGGAGAATAGTCCCCCTCGCGGAAAACTTTATAATCGCTCAACTTATCGGAAAGCTGTCGCACAAAAGTGGATTTACCGGCGCCTTGCAGACCTTCCACAAAATAATTATTTCTCTTCATTTTGGGTTCCCCTCCTTTTTCCTAAATTCTTTTTCTTCCTTACACATTCCTTATTTACTAAATGGAAGGGAATATTCTTTTTCTTTACTAACATCTGATCAAATACAATATGTTCTCTTTTCTTTTTACCCAATGCTATGTCTCCTTGATTTTATTTTTCAGGCAAACATAACTGTCCAAATCTCCATTCCGCCAGACCTCCAACATTGTTCGATTTATCGTTTTTATGACTGTTTTCATTTTATAGTTCCTATTATGTAAAGTCAAGCAGCCTCCCGCTAAAAGCATGTTACCTTTCACAAAGTAGTCAGTAGTCCGCACAGGACAGGGAAATATACCAACGTCGTCGCGCTCCCGCTCCATAAAAACGTAACAGACGCTAGGCTCGTGAGGAACCTCGCCAAGCGCTGACGTTTTTATAGGGACTCCTTTTGGTATATTTCCCTGTCCTGTGCTACGTTGTTGGCTAGCCTGCAAAGTGATATAAGGTTCAGTTCTTTTCAATGAATAGCCAAGACACAGCTCTGAGAGGATAAATAATCCAAAAGGAGCCCTTGCAAAAACACCAGCACTCAGCACATGCTTAAAAGCATGCGGTTTCTCACGAGCCTAGTGTCTGCTGTGTTTTTGAAGAGCGGGAGCTCGGCGACGTTGGATTATTTATCCTCTCAGAGCGTCACGCTGATCAGAGTATGAAAATAACAGAATTGGAATAGAGATTTATTGTAGTTAAAGGTAATATATGCTACAATTTCATATTAAAGATGACAATTAACACAACATTTGGTAAAGCTAACGCACAATGTTACGGAAAATAATGAGACAGAAGCCGGCTAAACTTATAAAACGGAGACTTGTATGTATATAAAATTAGTACAACCCAAAATGATAAAACGTCCCATGGACACAGATCTTAAACTTCATATGGCTCCCCCGCTGGGGTTATTGACAATCGTGAATCTTCTTAAGGAAGAACATGAAGTTTCATTGGAAAACGAAAACATACAAAGTATCGATTACACCGATAATCCTGATATCGTTGGAATATCTGTTACTGTTGATACTTTGCCGGGGGCTATCAGAATTGCGAAGAAATTTCGTGATAACGGCATCATTGTCGTGGCAGGAGGAATACATGTAACAACTGCCTATGATACCATTCCGAAGGATGCTTTCGACGTATTGTGCGTAGGGGCAGCGGAAGGAACGTGGCCTGATATTATAAAAGATTTTGAAAGCGGAACCTTAAAAACAATCTATAAGTGTCACAAAGATTTTAATGGGAAGGATATCGTACCTCCGGCATATGATTTTCTGACGAAAGACAAATATTTATATTGTAATGTGATTCATACAAGCAGAGGCTGTCCGTTTCGATGTGATTTTTGCTATAACAGCGCTGACGCGCGAATGTATGTGAACCGTGAAATTGAAGCTGTCTTACAGGATATAAAAGCGGTCAAATCAAAGCATATAATGTTTATAGATGACAACTTTGCCGGGAATCCGGTGTGGCTTAGGGATTTTTTAAACCGACTTATACCCTTGGATATCAAGTGGAACGCTGCCGTTTCTCTAAACGCTTTATGTGACGCTGATTTGCTTGATTTAATGAAGCGCAGCGGATGTCAGGGACTGTTTGTCGGATTTGAAAGTATACAGGCGGATTCGATTCATAATGTCCACAAAATACAAAATAACATAGAGATATATGAGAAAGCAGTTAAAATGGCGCATGATAGGGGAATTATGATTAATGCCAGCTTTGTCTTTGGGCTGGATGGTGATACTCCGGAAACATTCAGAACAACACTTAGCTGGATAGTAAAAAATAAAATTGAAACTGTCACATCTCATATATTAACTCCCTACCCCGGTACGGAATTATATAACAGATTAAAAAAAGAAGACCGTATTATATCTGATGATTTATCTAAATATAACACGGCCCATGTTGTATTTCGTCCAGCGCATATGTCAGAACAGGAACTGTATGACGGATACATATGGATCTACAAACAAATTTACAGTCTAAAAAATATCATAAAGAGAATGCCCGAAGATAAAAGTCAACGGACTGCTTATATTTTGTTTAACCTCTTATATCGCAAATATGGCAGATTTACTGATCTGGTATGCAAAATAATCACATATAAAAATGTCGGTATTATCGCGGAAAGACTATCTCGGTATTTATAATACCGTCCCAACCATATCAGATATTTTTTTCTATCTCCTGTAGCATATAATCGGCAAATTTATGTGCTCTTTCCTCGTCGCCTTTCATCTCATTCCCAGACGCGTAGCTTTCTAATGCGTCTAAAATGAGCGGGTGAAATTCAGGGGGAAGGTTTTGTAATGCCCATTCTCCTCCCTGCTTTTTGGAGCTGATCAAGTCTTTTTTAAGAAAAGCCAGTACTCTGCACAAGTTTAAAATGATGTACACTGGGTTTTCTAATATCTCTTCCTTCGCGCCCTCAATATCACACCAGATACTGTCAATATAATTTTCCCTCGGTACGTCTGCAAATACATCCTGAATGTCCGCGCCATACAAAACAATACCATACTCCTTTATGATTTTGAAATGTGCCGCCAGATCCTTATCTGTGCCATACATTTTGCTAATATATCCTACCGGATCGTCAATAAACCACTGTAAATGCGCGTTTGAAAAATGTAATTCAAACGGTGTCGGATAACGAAATTCTTTGCAGTATGCTTCCTTAACGATACTCAGTTCAATGCCTTTACTCGGAGCTGCTTTATTCAATTCCACTACTTCATTCATAAACTTTAATTTCTGATTATCCGTAATATCGTCTTTAATTACAATAATTAAATCAATATCGCTTTTATCCGGATGAAAGCATCCCATTGCCATTGAGCCGTGCAGGTATATGCCTACAAGCTCCGCTCCTAATATTTCTTTACTCTTGCTCACGATTTTGTCCAATACATCCTGATATTGCATACCTAATTCTCCTTTTCAATTTTCGCTTACTATGCAATCATAGCATATAAATCTCTTGCCGAAAACACTTTTTACCAGTCTCAGTACCAAAACCAGATACTCTTCGCAAGTTAGGGGCATATCCAATCCTATATTTTTACAATAGAAAATAAAGCGTGCAAATGCTATAATCAAATCCATGAATTAAAATTAACAACAATCTTTTGTTCCGGATAGATGGAGCAGTATATTATTAAAAGGGACTTATTTATATGGAATTACATAAAATCTATCACCCTATAACAGCCACGCCGTTTAAACGTACTGAGGAATATATGGAATTTGAACCATGTGATGTATTAAAACCCTATATTCGATGCTTTTGGGGTTCAAGGAATGTTGTCATGCAGGAAGAAAGTCAGGAAGACGTAATAGGAATTGTGACACCAGATACCTGTATGGATATTATTTTTACAACAGATTTTACTAACAATAAAATATACAACAAATTTTGCGGTATAGATGACAGAACGATTATTATGCATGAGAAAAATAAAGAAAAAAGAGCAACTTGCGTGTTTGCGATTCGATTCTATGCATGGGGAGTTCCAATGTTTGCAGAAGAGTCTATGCGAAATACCAAAAATAATTTTTTTGATGCAGGTTATCACTTCCCGGGGATAAAAAGGGAAATTGAAAAGCGATTATTTGATGTTACAGATATAAATCAATTAATCCCAATCGTGGAAAATCTATTATTAAAACGCTTTAATGACAGAAATAAAAATCCAATCGTATTTCAGGCTGCATCTAAAATATTGGAAAAAAAAGGAAACTTATTGATGGCAAATTTAAAACAGGAAGTTTTTATTGGTATTCGGCAGTTGGAAAGATTATTTTTAGAATATGTAGGAGTTTCGCCTAAAAATTTTGCATCCATGGTCCGGTATCAGTATGTATGGAGCGACTTCCTATATAATAAAAATTTTAACATTGCAGATGCAGTATACAAATATGGATATTCCGATCAGGCACACTTATGCCGTGACTTTAAGAAATATCATTCAATGAGTATGTCAGATGCAAGGAAGTATGCGATGCAGAATGTCGGAAATATACAAGACAGATTCTCCGAGTCATAGTATGATATTTTCGTAACACACGACTACGGAGGAACAGTTTATGAAATATTGCTCAACATTAATTGCTGTAAGGGACATGGAGAAGTCACTGCAGTTTTACAAGACTTTGTTCAACCAGGAGGTTGAGGTTGATTTAGGATGGTGCAAGACATTAACCTGCGGATTGACTTTGCAGGAGCATTTTGATGAAGTTGCGGGATTTGCGGCAGATACGATGAAGTATCGTTCTAATACCATGGAACTCTATTTTGAAACAGAAAACTTTGAAGAGTTTCTTACTCGTTTAAATAACTATCCTGATGTGGAGCGGCTTCACGAACCTAAAACATATTCATGGCTGCAAAGAGGAATCCATATTTTTGACCCAAACGGACATTTAATTGAAGTATCAGAAAGCATGTATTCAGTCGCCTGTAAACAATTTGAGCAGGGAAAAAATGTTGAGGAAATCGCTAAACTGACCCAACATCCCTTAAAGGCAGTTCAAAATTGCTTCAAGGAATATAAATTGTCAAAAATGAGCATTTGCGGTACAGACTGCAGCGCATGTTATTGCTATGGAAATATGTGCAACGGCTGCAATTCCTGTGAAGGAAAAGTATTTCATTCCCCTGAAGGATGTGCTATTTACGAATGCGCAATCCATGAAAAGAATTTGAAGAACTGTGGTAAATGTAAAGAAATACCATGCAGTATTTGGACCGCGACGAGGGATCCTAAGTTTTCTGATGAAGAATTTGAGCAGAATATATCTATGAGAATTCAGGCATTAAAGGAGATGTAGCAATATTATCATAGTAAAAAATAGTTTTGGCGCAGGGCATTGGGAAAAGAACTGCTTCGATGTAGTCATACTTATCTCACAGGTACTCCTCAAAATACTGGAGTGTAGAATAGCTTAACAATACCTTATGGACTGGCTTTTGAGGCTCCATTTTTGCCTGATTATATTTATCTATATACTTATCGTCCGATATGACAACTGCTTTGGAAAAATCTACGCCGCAATGATTTTGTTTATCTGTCCAGAAGACATGCGGATGATGGATATCAGAACGCAATGGAATTGCAAATTTTGTACCATTTATTTCTACATAAACCTGTATGTAAGATCGTGTATGCTTTTGCTCTATCTCCGGGTACTTTGCAGTAGGGTACCTTTAATAAGAATCCTCTGATAAAAATACAAAACGTTTTTCTTTTGCCATTTTCTCTCCTACTGAAAACAACTCCACGAATTGGAATTGTTCAAAAAATAGTTTCTATTTTAATTTCTGACAAAACAGATAGCAATATAGAATCTGCTACAATTGCACTTTCAATTAGTTCCTCTACAGTGTTAAAACTTTGCTCACTTTGATTATCCCAAAGAGAAACATATTTTTGAGACTTACTGCGAGATATAAAGTAACCTTTCCCATGAATCGAAAACTCAAGTTCTCTTCCTCTCTCAATGAGATAAACCAAAGCTGATAGCGATTTTGTATGTTCAAATTCTTCAACAATTAAGTCGTGTACACACATACTATTCTCCATATCCCGATTTTTCCAGTTCAACAAGCTGGAATTTTATTGATGATATGCCTCTTTACTTACTGGATGCAATTCTAATTCCCAATCCTCAAATGGCTTGTCAAGACTATAATCAGGTTTGAAATATCTTCGGATATATTCTGCGGCTCTTCGTTCACAATATTTATAATTTAAGACATTTCCCTCATTATCTAATTCAATATTATTCATAAATATAGAAAATGCCTGTTCCATGCAACTGCTATCTTCATCTAATTCGCTCAAATAATCAATTCCCTTTAGGATAGGATATCCTAATGTCCCATGCACAAACCAATACGAAAATTGTCTTACTGCACCAGATAAATAATTACTTACTTTCATATTGCAAACTCTCCTGTAAATTCCTAATTTNTTAGTGCAATTATAATCTATTTTTAACGGGTANGCAATTCCGAAAAGNGACTTTCTTNATTCATAATTTATACTGCATNAAATTCCCATTCTTCTCAAATCCANAATCCGTATAAAGCAGCACTCCCATATCCGAGGCGGTAATCTGAACTGTGCCACAGCCATATTCTCTGGCTTCATTTACAACTCTGGATAGTAATTCTTTTGCAATCCCCTGTCNACGATAATCCTTGGACGTAAACATACTTGAAAGCAATCCCATCTTTCCACTTGGGCACCCAAAATAAGGAGGCTTCTCAACAAATGCCATTCCGCTTGTTCCAACAATTTTGTCCCCATCAACCGCCAGCCACGAAATAAATGTACCATCTGCCATGTGGCGNTCATAATAGTCCCTTAAAGCTGGTTTCAAATCAATATCTTCCTTTGCCCCTTCTTCTCGGAGCTGNTTGATCCGCATATCGATAAAGGTATCCANTTCTTTTTCCGTTAATTTTTTATACTTTACTGCCACAGTTAAAACCTCCTGTTCCAATTCCTGTAGGTCACGCAAAATTTGATAAAGAGAAGTTTAACAAAAAACACACTAAAATCTGGAAGTTCCCCACCAGTTGGGGAGAAGTTCCTTTAANGTAATCGTCTTTCTTGTCTCAAAATCCAAAAGGATTTCAATATCCCCNCTATTTTTATCAAGTTGCATCATATATTCCCTGCAGGCTCCGCATGGAGAGCCTGCTTCCCCATCCGGTCCTATGGCTACAACCTTTGCAATCTGNCTCTCACCATTCGTAATCATATTTGCGATGGCATTTCGTTCTGCACACATTCCCAAAGTACAGGCTGTATCGATACATACCCCTGTATAAATATTCCCNGCCTTAGACATGATGGCAGCNCCTACTNNTCCCGCTTCTATGAATGGAGAAATTTCTCNTGGCGAAATCACATTCTTAGCTGCCGTATANAGCCTCTCCCAATCNTCCGGAGCNTGTTTTTCAATNCTNTCATCTGTTACAATGTGCTCAATTCCTACATGCTCCNTGCTTAGGTAGTCTTTTAAGAATGNAGGNAATGCNCTGACCTTATCTAAATCTTCAAGCGGTACCCAGTGCATGAGTTCTTTATCGCCAAAAGCACTTATGCTGTTGCTGTTTAACTCCCTTGTTCCCCTGGGCTTCATCATGTAATAAAAACTCAGTTCATGACATTCCAATGTATTCAGCGTTCCTGTATTATCATTAAAAAAATTCTCATGTATCACTGCAAGATGATCAATTTCGTAATGAATGCCTGTCTCCTCATATACCTCTCGAAGAACAGCATCCTGCGCAGTTTCTCCCATATGAACTCCGCCACCGATGGAGTAATAATAATCATCTCTTTGGTTGCTGGCAAAAAGCGCACAGCCATCCTCTATAATAATCGCAGCCGCCCGGTACCGGAACCAGTTGTTTTCTTTTGTAAATCCGCAATCATACATTTTTCTTTTCCTCCGCCATACAATATGATATTATCAATTTCCCTTTTTAATCAAATAACTTCATATACTCCGTCCTCTTCCCTTGTAAGAGCGTACATTTTCATATCAATCACTTTTCCATTTTTGACCGCATTNNGGCATAAAGTCCCTTCAAACGTAAANCCTGCTTTTTCCAGAACCCNGCACGANCCNATATTATAGGAAAACGGTTCAGCATATATACGGATAATATCACTGTTTGAGAAAACATAACTGCACACCTGCTTTACGGCATCCGTCATAATCCCTTTTCCCCAATATTCTTCTGCTATGTAATAACCCAANTCAGCTGTCCTATAATGAATATTGCTTTGCCGNAATACTCCAATGCTCCCGANTACTTTACTGTCATAAATGATTGCAAAAGCAAAGGTCGTATTTTCGTCAGCTGCCAGCATCTCNCTAATAAATTCCTGTCCATCCTGCTCAGTNTACGGGTATGGCAGNCCATCNCGAAGNTTATCCTGNACTTTTTTATTGGAAATTGCCTCCGCTAATTCCTTTGCGTCATTCAGGTTCCATTTTCTTATCGTACAAACCATTTTTCNGTCCTCCTATNTNAACTCCATTTCATCCTGCATTTTTGTAAACCCATACTTCTCATACAATGGNCGTCCCATATCCGTTGCTTCCAANGCAATCTGCAAAANCCCCCGTTTCTTCGCAGCCTCTACCAGTAAATCCAGCGTCTGANAAGCAATTCCCTGNCTCCGGTATTCCGGTGCCGTATACATATTCATAATATACGCTTTCTTGCCGCTTGGGTTGTGATAAGTCGGCATNACCTGATAAAAACTNACACCGCCTGCGCCAATAAATTTCCCATTATCATATACCAGATATGCAATATGTTCTCCTGTCTTAAGCGCANGCTTATANTACTCATAGGATTCCTTTTTTACCTCCGNCATATCTTCCTCATCGGAAAGCTTATTCGCTGCACGAAGGACAATGATTCTTGTCCGCACCAATTCCTCTATATCTTCAANTGTTGCCTTCTTATATTCATAAANAGATTCCGATAAGTATTCGTCCATATTATCTTTAAAAATCAAATTCTGCATTGTTTCCTACACCTCATTTTATTTTTTATAGGATAATATTAATTTTGTAGTCAAATTAAAGNATCTTATGGTTCACATTTACCTTGAAAAAGTTCATCATGTGATACCGATCTTGTTCCATCTCGAGANAACGCCTTCATANNTCTNCCCTTTTCGTATNACAAANGGTTTAATCCCCACANTAAACACTGNTTTATGTANCANATGTTGAAAAAAGTATTTNNTTTGCTGCTTGATGTCATTATATANTTTATCTGTGAGNCAATTGATTTTCTTTGTTAATCTATGATTGCCACTCGGATTATCATTAAAAGGAAGATTNTATNCAATCTTCCCGCTTANTTTTGCTCCGGAATATTTTAACAACTTTGTCAAAGCTTTACTTGCATCACTGCTTCCATANTTTTCACCGGTGACTACACTGATTGCATATTTATTATNCAATANTTGNTCGATTACAAAATGCCCCCGNTCGATAAATTGCTTTAGCTGTCCTGACACATTGCTTGCATATGTNGGTGAACCGATGATCAATCCNTCTGCNGCTCCGATTCNGTCNGATAGTTTTTCCNCATCATCATTCATATAGCAATGCCCTGTTTTATAACAAGAGCAGCAGCCTTTACATGGAGCTATATCTAAATCACTGATATCCACAAATTCAATAAAAACATTTTCTTTCTGAAGCAAGTATTTCTCTATTGTATGTAATATGGTGGCCGTTGCGCCATTTTTTCGCGGACTTCCATTTATTATGAGTATGGTCATATGCTTATCCTTATACTACTTTATATCGTTTTGTATCAATCCATAGTGCGCTGTAAACACTTTTTCATATTTCTTCAATTCATCCTTTATGCCGCAAATCGTCTCCTTCGCTTGCGCTCTATCCATCGTATATGGATGAACCAAAATATTTCTGCCTCTCACTTTAAATGCGTCTCCGGTAAATAAATACTTCTCGTCCACAGCATACATAGCCGAACCTCTTGTATGACCGGGTGTACAGATAATGCGTACTCGGTGTTCGCCTAAATCTATCACTTCATTATCCGGCATGTACACAACTTTATTGGAGCTGCTTAAGTCAGGAAGGCTATTTTTCTTTAAAAACTGTCTTCTGGTGCTGCCATCTATCATCTGCTCTTCCCATTTGCTCATGTATATTGCGGCATAAGGAAACAATACAACAGAAGCCACATGATCGTAATCGGTATGCGTCAGAAAAACACTCTTTACCCTGCGCCCATCGATTGACATCAATTCCATTTCCTGTTTTACCAGCTTAGCATCAGAACCTGCATCAATTACAATCCAATCTTCCCCTGAGGGTATAAAAAATAAATTATTGATGCGGTTTTTAATTGCTATCACGTCCGTCCCTTCTACTTCTCCACTGTTAAGCGGCTGCATAGAACACATAGGAAAAACGTATATCACTACTCCCACAGCTATTATAGCTAAAACAACTCCAACTACATTCACCAAAAGCATACGCTTGTCTCCTTTTTTAGGCTATAATAAGATAAACTCATAGAAAAAACAATATTACCACGTCAAGTGACACAAATTTATCGAAAAGTGTCAGAAATGAAAAGCACCCCAACGGAAATATCATCTTTCATAACAAGCATTTATTTCTCTTGATGTTTCTTTAATATTAAACCCAAAAGCAAACGGATAATTCCACCGCATATAACCATCACGGTGCCATTTCCTTGTAATACTATGCCAATCCTCATATTAACAGCATATTGTATTTGCAACTCTAACGTTGGGTCTTGATATGGAATTCCGGCCTTTATTATGCTGTAATATGAACCCATGAAACAAAGAATAACTCCAGCCAAAATAACCGAATTGATTATCCAACGAAGACTGTACCTTGCTTTTTCTGTCATAACTTCTCCTCCTATATACATGTCTCTTAGACTAAGGTTCAATCAAAAATTTTTATATAAAGCCACAACACTGTCATCTTGTTCAAAACCAAGGCTTTTATATAATTTATAAGCATCCGTTTTCTTATCGGTATGAATCAATATTGATACGCAACAATTTTCTTCCAACAAATCTTTAACTTTATTAATCAAGCTAGTACCAATTCCCCTTTTTCTTGCTTCTTTTGTAACGCAAAGTTCATCAATATACAGAACATTACCAGCTGCACTTGGTTTAATAAAGTACGTTATAAATCCATACATTTTATTATCGTAAGCAACATATCCACCGTATAAAGTATCATTACAGCAATGTATAAAATACTTTTTAATCATATCGGTATCATATATTTCATACCAAGGCTCTTCTGCAAAAGTCTTTTTATATATTAGTGCACATGCATCAACATACTCTGTACCTATCTTTTTTATTTCCATCATACTCATCTGTCCTCCATATTAGTGTTAGAATAATTTTAGTACAAAAGAAAATGAGGCATTCCCTTAATCATAGTGTATAATAAACTTTATCGTTGAGCGAAAATGGTGCAGCGCTATATCTATCATCCATTTCAACCAGATTTCCATTACTGTCTAAATCAGATAATCTCTCCAGCACCATCTTTTTAACAATATATCCTGTTAAAACATATTCCTCTTCTTCCGACTCCACGACATCAGTATTCATAATGATATATTTATCATCATTAACGGTTCTTTGAATTCCACTTTGCAATGCAGGCATCACAATTGAATCAAAATACTCTAATAATGGTGCCTCAACATCATTTTCTTTTAAAAATATTGTGTTAAAATTTGCAACCGATACCTTTTTAGATTTTTTGTACTTTTGCTCATCTTTTCGCCCCTTTGTATTTTATTTAACTTACATCTCATTTGTAAACGACTCTGTCGCTTAGTACCATTAGCCAAATCAACATAATACAATACTATTTTTTATTATACAATAGCACAAAAGCAGACGTAACAAAAGGTGCCACAACGCATACTCTATTATCTTTAGTTCGTGTTGTTGCAACACCTCCAAATAAGGGGCACCCTTTTCAGATGCCCTCATTAAAATCCATATTCTATTCGTTGACTGCGATGCCTTCCCTCCTCATGTGCCGCCGGATGATGGCATGGATCCGGCACAGAAACCGATGCGCCTGCAACAATCACCGCCAACCTATATGTATCCATTGCGGGGATTACCAAATCGTCAATGTTTTCTGCCAATGTAGCTGCGGCTTCCATTGTTTCGTTCGTGTCCTGCTCGCTTGCTACATCAATGGTATAAGTAAAGCCAAGGGGTTTTTCGATACATCATCTCGTAAGTTAACCAAAGTGTAACTAATACTCTTTCTTTTGTATTAAGAGTAAAACAGAGGTTGTTAGATAATATTTTCTAACAATCTCAGTTTATATTTTTTATCCGACAAATTGTTAAGGAAACAATCGGAGCTGATGTAAACGAAAAAGCAGTCTTGCGGTTTAATGGAAAACTGCCCCTTCGTTTACATCAATTTCGATTTTTCCTTGGTGAACAAAGTCGCGTCCCTTTAGCCACTATCTATGGGGATTCAATCTTTGCTCTCTTCCATAAGTTTATCATATCACGTGTTTTATATTACCATATAAACGCTCGTTTTCCCATAAAAATCCGGCATCAATCTCCATTTCTATACACTTCCATTTCTGCCCTAATATGCTGTAGTATTCTTCTTTTTCTAAAGCTATTTCCTTAAATCCTGCCGCTTTGTAACAGTAATATGCTGCTTCATTATTTTCAAAAACTCCCAGCGTTACTTTGGCAGCCTTTAATATGTCAAAGGCATATTTAATGGCAAGTAAGAGCATTTGTTTTCCGTATCCCTTGCCACGCTTCGCATCGTCTACTATGACAAATCCAAATCGCAAAACCTGCTTTTCTTCATCCGTGAATCTCATAATCAAGTGTCCTACAACACCGCTTTCATCAAATGCCGTCATCGGATAAAAATCGTCCCTCTTGGAGCAGTCTCCATTACACTCCATATACTTCTTATTCATATCTTCTTCCGTAACCGGGAAAGCCTCGTATCTGTCTGCACTCCATTTTCTAAGAGATATTTCGTCATGAATCCAGGTTACAATCGTCTTCGCATCGCAGGTTTTGTAAGGACGCAATCTCAAATTACTACATCCATCATTTATTTTCTTAAGCTGCTTTTCCATAATCTCATAAACCTGTATCACACCGTCTGCGCATTCCCATATACCGTGATCTATCGTTTTATATCCCCGATTATAATATAATTTGCATGCCGGCAGAGAGGCATCTATTTCCGCCTTATCGTATTGCTTTCCGATTTCCTCTTCCAGCTGATTCATGATAAATGTTCCAAATCCTTTTCCCTGAAAATCCGGCGATACATATACTCTTGTAATGTGATTCTCTTTGATGGTTCCGGTTCCTATTATTTTGCTATTCTCCAAAAGAACATAAACATTCCCATTTTCAATGTCTTCACCGATATTCTTCTTATCGTGGAATTCACAAAACATATCTACTATTTCCGGTAGATAATACTTCGGATATACCCTCTTAATTGTATCCTGTACGATTCCGTATATCTCTTTTGCATCTTCTGACTTTGCTAATCTGTATTCCATAATAATCCTCCATATCAAACGCTTCGCAATATAAAAACACCACCAAACAATATTTCTATTGCCTGATGGTGTGTCTATACATTGCAAATCTTGTTAAATTTAAATACTTAATCCCTATCTAAATATTTATGTACTTCATATGGGATTATCAGAATTTCGCAATACCGTATAAATTCCATCAGCAATAGACCCCTGATCGACGTAATGCACGGGCACGACTAAATACACATACTGCTGTGGAAATCTATTCTTATTCTGCATTGCTGTAATTCCTTTCTCAAATTTCTTATATCGATCTAATCCTCATAATGCCCTTTGCATGACGCTATAACAATCGCTCCCTCTATTTCCTTGTAAACAATTCGATTGACTTCATCAATTCGCCGACTCCACCAACCGCTCAAATTATTTTTTAATGGCTCTGGTTTTCCAATACCCTCATAGCACTCTCTTTGTATGTCTTTAATAAGTATATTAATTCTTTTCAATGTTTTCTTGTCCTATATCTGCCACTCAAGGTACTCTCCCCAAGCACGTTCTTCCCAAAGTATCTTCATGTATTAATCCTCAATCAATTCGTGCTCAGCAAGAACCGCCTTCCCTGATTCAATATCATCTATTACCTTTTTCAAATATGCTATATTACTTTCAGAATAAAACGGATCTACAGACACATCAAACGGTATTCTTTTCTCTCTTGTCATTTTCTTTGCAAATATAGTAAATGCAGTCGTCATACTTAATCCCAAATCTTTACAAATTTCTTCCATATTCTTTTTTAGCTCTTCATCCATACGAAAATTGATCATTGTTTGTCCCATAATCATCACTCCTTTTCTATATTTTATCATTCCCCTTTTTCCTTGTAAAGCATTTGCAGTACTTTTGCTTTACAATATTATATTCAATCCCCGTCTATATATTCAATATTTGATGCCTCTGCTCGAATTATTCTTATACTTTTACAGCCACTTAATTCCATAAAATTTACCTCCATGTCAAACGCTTTGCAATATAAAAACACCACCAAACAATAATTCTATTGCCTGATGGTGTGTCTATACATTGCAAATCTTGTTAAATTTAATTACTTAATCCCAATCTAAATATTTATGTACTTCATATGGGATTATCAGAATTTCGCAATACTGTATAAATTCCATCAGCAATAGACCCCTGATCGACGTAATGCACGGGCACGACTGAATACACATACTGCTGTGGAAATCTACTCTTATTCTGCATTGCTGTAATTCCTTTCTCAAATTTCTTATATCGATATAATTGTGATTAATAATACTATCATAAAATACGGATGTCAATTACTTTTTATTTTTCTACCTTAACTGATTTCTTACCACATCATAACTCATGATGCCTTTTTCTTCAATCTCCTTAGCTGCCTCCAAATCTTTTTGGTATGCCGCATAGTCTTGTACCTTATATAATTCCAGTACTCCGCTTACGCAGTCCAAAGTTACCACATAAGTCACGTTGTCTTCCATAATAAATCGAAAACCTATCATATTACTCAAGATCGTATTGTTCTCGTCCGTGTTATATGAATAATATACTTCCTTACTCTCTTCTGAAACGCCAAATTTATCTCTTAAATATTTCTCTGCTTTCTGGCTTAAAGCCTCTGCTTTTGCCTCACCATCGGCTGCAGACATTTCGTCCGCCAATATCTCTTTACCAATATAGCACACCTCTCCCAAGCCCCCGTCTGCAGCTATGGCAAAGTTATAAGTATCTACACCTGCAAGAGAAAATTGGATATTATAAACAGGTAATTCTTTTGTGCCGAGTCCCTCGGTATCAATATCACATAGCACTTCCATACCCTCTGTAGTTTTTCCATACAGCTTATCCAGCCATTCCTGTGCCTTCGCCACTGCCTCCGCTTCCGTGATTCCTCCATCTGCTTCAACTTTCTGTTTTATTTCTTCTGTCTCTGCCTTCTGGGCTGCTATCTCGTCTGCATATGATTCCTCATACCGCTCTCCCAATGCATAATTCGTTTTGTTCTGATAATCAATCATTTGCAAGAGTTCTTCATCAGTCAGAGTTCTCTCTGGAAGATAAAAACAGAAAGTTTTCGCATCAAAACAAAGCATATCCTTATCCACTTCACTTTCATCCTCGACTCTTACAAGCTCTCCTTCTGGGAATCTTCCTTCCTGCTGATAAGCAATTCTCAGCTCTCTTTCACGTTCCTTTTCTCCCTGTGTCAATTCTCTGGAAAATGAACTTGCTTCTACCACTCTGGAATCCACTTCATCTAAAAGCTCTGTTTTCTCTTCCCTAGACAGATTCTCCATACGGGCTTTTACCAAAGAGGAGGCTACTGCATGAACGGTAAATCCTCCTGCGCCCACTACTGCCAGCGCAAGCGCCGCTGCCACTGCTTTTTTCTGCCATCCATACATTCTTCGCCCACGGCTGCCATCCTGTACTACATTTTTCTCCACATCTTCCAACTTCTTCAACTTAATTTCCTCCTTTTGATTACGTTCTTCATCATCTGCTGCACTTACGGTTTCTTTCATATTCTCCCTGACTACTTGCTGCACTTTTCTTGTAAACGAATCCGGTGTCTGGGGAAATTTCCAATTATCATACATAAGATTCCATCTCCTTTAATAATAGTTTTAGCTGGTTTCTGGCTCTGCACAGTCGGCTTTTCACGGCTCCCTGTGTTATCCCTAAAATTGCCGCAATCTCTTTTATCGAATATCCCTCGTAATAAAAAAGAACAATCACAAGCCTTTGATTTTTCTTTAACTGTTCCATGGCCTCATATAAATCAGAATGGCTTTCAACATCCGCATAACCATTGTTTCTCCCATGACACTCACAATCCCAAATAGCTTCACTATCATCAGAAACCAATGTTATTCTGCTTTGCAGTCTTCGTATATGATAACATTCATGTATCAGTATCCGGATCAGCCAGGTCTTAGCATATTCGTCTTTTTTTAAGGAATCCAGCTTTTGAAATGCAATCGTAATTGCTTCACCGACTGCATCCTCACAATCAGAATCATTTCTTAAAATGGATTTGCTGACCCGGTACAGGCTATCTGTAGAATCAATCACCAGCCTGGCAAATGTTTCTTTATTCAAGATTTATCTCCTTCCTCCAGCAGTAAATTTACAAATAAAGCACACAACAATCTGTCATGCAAAAATATAATTTGAAGTGTTGCAACAACTTCCTGCTAAATATGTACATTATACACTACAACGCAATTTATTTAGCTTTCTATCCATTAGAGGAACCAGCAAATAAAAAGGTTACTAAAAAAATATTTTTTTATAAATTTGTCTGCTCTGCACGCAAAAAGGAACCCTGTTTTTTTCAAGGTTCCCTTTCCTGTTTGCCATATCATATATCCTGTTTGCTTTGCTTCCCCATCGGATAACCATTTCCCTGCTGGTCAACTAAGACCGTTGAAGCATTATTTTTCTCTTTATCCCGAACCGGTCTGCTGCTTTCCCATACACCCTTTGGTACGGTATCAATGGGCTTCTTTTTTTCTGTGATTTTCATAAGGACCTCCAATGTTTTTATTAGTATTGGAATATTAGCAAGGAAATATTCGGATTTACTTCCTTTACATGCCTTATTTGCTGCTAAACTAAGGTAAAATACCTTAAAAATTCATTTCATCAACAATGCTCCTAGGTTTTGCGGTCATTTCCACCCATGCCGGAATAAATCCGCTCTTGATGGCATTTCGCGCAGATCTGATATTAGACCATGCAGAACAATAAAAAGGTACTTTATCTCTTTTCATAATTTCTACAGCCAAATGACTGGTAAGCGCAGCCGCTATTCCGTTTCTGCGATATTCCGGCAGCACATCCACCCCAATCTGCCACATAGTATCACAATCGGCTGAGCAGCCCGCAAGTCCAATCAGCTTGCCCTGGGTATATGCTCCCACACCTAGAATATCCAATTCTTTTCTATCTTCGCACAGAGCATTACTCCATTCTTCTTTATACAAACCTTCAAAATCTTGCTGTTCCAAAATTTTAAGTTCATAATCGCATGGCAAAGCATGTAGCTTTTCAACATCTGGCAAATAGTACTCTGCCATAAAGCAAACTTTTTGCCCTTTCTCCGACAGCCTCTCATCCAGCCAATGCATATTAGGTGTTTCAAAGCAATGATAAAATTCAAATTTTTTTATGTATTCTTCTACTACTTCCTTATATTCATCCCGCACCGATGCAACAATGTTATTTCCATAAGAAACCAGGTTGCAGGCAATAGGTTCTTTATAATACTTTCGTGCACCATCCCCCAAACCGGACTTAACAATAACATGACTGCTGCAAAGGAAATCTGATGCTTTACAATTAATATCAATCGCAGATTGCTCCATTGCAATCTGTAGTATCTCTTTATTCGTCATTACTCAAATCCCTTTCTCCTTTTCGCCACATCAATCAGTTCTTTTGCCTCATCAAAAGCACCCGGAAGGTAGTTTTCCGTCCATTCCTTTCCAGCTTTCTCCTTCTTCTTGATGTCACCCCACTTATCCAGCGCTTCTCCTGAATCAGACACCGTCTCCTCTCCAAAAACGTGAGGGTGACGCCGAATCATCTTTTCACTGATGCCCTGAATGACATCATCCATCGTAAACAAACCTTCCTCTTCTGCTATCTGCGCATGCATGACTACCTGCAAAAGCAGATCTCCAAGTTCTTCTATTAAATTATCTGGATCTCCAGTGTCTTCCAGAATATTGATGCCGCAGATTACTTCGGCTGCCTCTTCAATACAGGCAGCTTTAAGGCTGAAATGGGTCTGCTCCCTATCCCACGGACAACCATCAGGGGCACGCAGACGCGCCATAATATTTTGCAGTTCTTCAAACTTTGTCATAAGTTACTCCTTCCTTGATAACTGGAAAATTATCCTTTTCAATTTAAGACTTCCGCTAATTGCATTCCTGTAGCTTTCGTAAATGCAGCCGCCCATTCCGCATCACGATAAAAAACATAGATATTCTGATAGCCGTCGCTGCCAAAATACAGTCGTTTCCCCTCCTGCTGTTCCATAATAATCTGATTTAACTGGTTGGCGACACCGCAATCAAACCAGTCATCCATTACATCAGCCTCAAGGGAATATGTATTCTCCCGCCATTGAAAGGTTATGCTGCGGCTGCCCGTTCCATTTTCCCAGTCTACATTTTCCAAATTTTCTTCAATTTCGGTAAACTCTAACTCACCATCACCAATAGCGGCAACTCCCCGCAGGAAATCTCTATACATTGCTTCTTCATTGAAAACCTCCACGTCAAAAGCATATACATCTTCTGAAGAAGGCGTATATGTCCAAGTCTCATAATCGTATTTTCCCATTCCAACTGCATCCAAAAGCAATGCAGTTTTACTGATCGACTCTCTGACTTCATACGGAATCTGATCCCAGCTGTCTTGCAATGCATCAATCATTTCCTGATTAATGCCGCTGATTCCAAGTTCATTTAGTTGCGTGGCAATTTCTTCAAAAGAAGTCTGGTTATTCATTTTAACCTCCATGCTTTCCCATTTTTCGAAAGAACAAGCACATAATGTTAATATAATGATACAGACAGATAATAAAACAAATTTTCTCACTGTAAATGCCTCCTGTGTATCCGAATGAATGTTAATGAATTATACAAGCCATATTTTTCTTGACATATTTACAAAATCAATATATGATAATGAAAAAGAAATGGGTTTTTCGACCGTACGGCTTATTGCCCAAGCGGGGTGCTCGTTTCTTTTTTTATTCTTAAAATATCATATAAATATTTTTTACCATCTTCTGCACATCTTATCAACATGCGTGCCGTAAACACATTATATCTTTTAACGTCACCCACCTCATCATGCACTGGCAACGCAAATCTTGAATCATATCTATTCCAGCCATATTTCGCATCATGAATATGCTTTTCTTCATAATTATCTGAAAATGTTGGATGAGTCGCAATTTGAAGCATCTGCGGCACTCCTTGAGCAGCATTCGCTTTTGCTTTGGCTAGTGTTCCTTTTAAACCGGCGGTATCTTGCGATCCAGCATATTCATCTGGAAAATCTTTTCCTATATGTATTTTTTCAGATGTTTCCGTAATCACATAGCTTTTTCCAACATACTCTTTTAAATACTGTTCTACCTCTTTCCAATTAATTTTTCTTTTTCCTCTAAATCTAATATTGTCAATTAGTACTACTTTTTTTCCAGTTGTATCTTCTATAATATTTACATATTTGTCCAAATATTTTCTCCTTCAGTTCTCGCTTTTTTATCTGACAATCGTCCACTTTCCTAAAGCTTTCGGTCGTCCTTTTTCTTCAACAGTTGAGAAGTATCCAATGCCTGCCCCAACGGTTCCTGTTTTTTCGATTTCCTAGTTTCTTTTTTCTTCCTATTTCTCTCAGCACCGTTTTCTGCCTTTATCTCCTGATCCGTCTTCGTCATTTTTTCATTTGGCATATCCGGGACTGCATTTTCTACATCCTTTTTCCGCTCTCCGCCTCTTCTACGAATCCGCTTCGGCACAAACTGGAGCCGTCTCATTGCCACATCCGCAACAAACAGGCAGATGGCAAGGAAAAGCAGCCAGTTGGTCAGAGAATAGTTCTCCCTGGCTCTTGTTGAAATCCGGTTCCAGACGGAATCCTGCTCTGTAATTATCCGTCCATATTGCTCCACAAATTTTAGATACGAATCTGTACTTACGTCAAACTTATACTCATCCGAGAACTGCACTGCAGCGGCCGTTGTCAGATAGCTTTGAATTTCTCCATTCTCACTGCGGCGTATATTGAAATGATACAACCCTGTCTGAGGCGTGGAAAATTCTGCTGCATACTTGCCCGGCGCTGTTGCATGAAGCTTTTCTTCTGTGGTATCTCCTTTGGGATCGATGATCGTCACCAGAATTTCCGTCCCGCTTTCATAGTCATCAGTCTGATAAGTTACTTCCGTCCTTTCTCCAACCGTCACCACGTTCACGCTGTCCTCGCCCATGTTGACATTTCCGGTAGAATAGTCCACAATCCGTTTCCACATCTGGACATAGTCATCTTTTCCTGCAAAAGCACCGCTCCACTCCCCAGTAACATCACTGTTCCAGGCAACCGTCCTGCCCAGTCCATACTGCCATACCGTAAGAATAGGATTTTCTTTTTCGCTGGATAAGATAACAGGAGTAGAAGCCATCTTGGGTGTCGCAGCAATATACCCATAGAGTACAGGCCAGCCGTCGGCAAAAAGATTATTTGTCAATTCATGTCCCCCTTGAACATCCAGTGAAAATACACCATTTTGAATATAGCTGTCGCTTCCCAAGAAGACCTCTTTTGCAAAGATCTTGGGTATATCACTTATCAGATCTGAAAAATAGTATCTTCCATTGCATTTATCAGCCAACTGCTCAAGGAGCTGTGTATCCGAAAAGCTGCCTACTGCCACAGTAGATAAGGTGATCCCCTCTGCTGTATAGGCACTTATCACATCCTGGAAATTATTTGTCTCGCCCATGCCATCCGTTAAAAGCACCACATGCCTGATAGACGCCTCACTTTCGGACAGCACCTCACATGCTTCAAAAAGTGCGGGCTTGATGGTCGTTCCTCCGCCCTCGCTTATCCCTTGGATTGCCTCTTTGATGGCAGTTTTGTCATCTGCCAGTCGAAGTTCCACCTGCCATTCATACTGATCGTCAAAGGTCAGCACACCCACATAATCCGAATCCCTCAGATTATCTGTCGCCACAGTTGCAGCCCTGATGGCAACATCCAGATTGCTGGCACCGGTCTCTGCCATTTCACTGATCATACTTCCTGAATGGTCAATGACCATGACCATTGCCATGGAAGGCGTCTCATTGATACTCCTAAGCTGCATATCTACCGGAAGCACGCTCTCAAGCACCGTGTCCTGATATCCTCCCAGCGCAAAGCTTTCCTCACCTCCGCAACAGATAAATCCACATCCATAGTCCTTCACATAAGTCTCCAGATTTTCCAGAAAACCGACAGGCAGATCATCAATATAGACGTCCGCCAAAATGATAGCCTTATAAGCCAGCATGGCATTGATGCTATCCGGCGCATTCAAGTGAGAAACCACATTATAGTCGCAGCCCGCCGCATTCAGTACAGAGGCAAACTCCGAAACATTAGTTTCCCGCCCGGAAACCAATAAAATCTTTGGAGGAGACTCCACCACAGAATAGGCGCTGAACGTATCATTTTCCGGACAGGTATCGCCTTTCGCCTGTACCTGCACTCTGAGATTTTCCGTAGTACCGCTGTCCCTATCTGCATCCACCTGTGCGCTGAACACAAAGCGGTTACTTCCTTTGTTTAAGTGCACATTGTTTGATGTTGTCTGGGTGCTTCCATTATAAAGCGCTATGACTGCATCCGTATCATAATTGCTTTCCACCAGCACAGTAATAGAATACTTATCTCCGGGATGAAGATAAGAAGGAAGCGTCACATTGTCAATATAGGTATCAGGCGTCTCCTCATCCTCATAGAATACAGTCAAAAACTCTGCCTGGCTTGCCAAAAGCGCCTGCCCCATATTATAAATATCTCCTCTGGTTTCCTTTCCGTCTGTGAGCACCACCAGCCTTCCGCTGCAATCTCCCGGAATCAGCGTAAGCGCTTTGGAAATAGCATCCTCAAAATTTGTTGCTGCCTTTTCCGGCAGTGTCAGCAGTCCCCCGTAATAATCTTCCCCAGTCAAAAACTGCTCCACCAGTGCATTCTTTCCAAAGGTTACAATGCCATAGACATTACCGGAGGGTATTTTTGCAATTGTTTCCTGCAGATATTTTTCGGACTCTTTCAGATGTTCCTCGTTGCTGCTGGACAGATCCACTACAAAAATCGTTGCCGTCCGGCTGCTTCCCAAATGTACCTGTATGCCAAAAAGCGCCAGGAGCACACACAGGACTACCACCCCTCGCACGATCAGATAAAACTTTCCCCGGTAGCGCATCTGACGCACATAAAGGAGCCATTCTGCAACTAAAATCACCAGTGCCAGAAGCAGAAAAAAATTCCGCAATGCCCGTTTCACCTTCTGCAGCGTTATATTTTCCACACTGCCCACAGAATCAGCGACTTTTCTTCCATCCGACTCCGTAGCTGTCTGAAACCGCACCACATACGCTTCCTGATAGTCTTCATTTCCTATCTTGTACAGACCAGCCTCTTTAGGACGGCTGTCAAAAGAAAGCAGATCCGGCTCCGCCCAAGGCTGCAGGACAATCTCCTCCCCCGCATAGTATACATTTGACGCAAGCCAGGATGTGTCTGTAAGATAGATTATGGCGTTAGCAAGAAAAACGGGAAATTCTGCCCGAAGCGGAAAATCCGACTCCCGTATATCAAATCCCACCACCACCTCTTTTCCGTCATCCAGCTCCCTGTAATAGCCAACACATTTCCCATTGTACTCCGCAAAGCTCTTTGCCCCTTCCGGAAGCGCAAAGCAATAGGCCGTGTTCACCCCTATGGTAAATTCGGACAAGCCGGCAGTCAGGTCGCAGTCCGTCATATTCAATACAACATTTTCCAGTGTCTCTATGCTCTTATTTCCGGCATCACCAAAAATCAGCCTGTTCGTTCCTTCTGCCCTGGGAATCTGCCCTGCATCATAAATTACCACATTATAATCTTCAGAGGCATCTGTTTCAGCCTTGGCAATGCTCTCCCCTGTAAGGGCGGAATATGCCTTTTCAATAAAGGTATTTCCTTCCCCGACAAGCAGACCATTCACCTGATTTTTCCGACTCTTTACCGCTTCTGAGACATTATCCTTGAGCAGGGAATCACTGACACCTCCGCTAAAGGCAATTCCGTCAAGACAGGACTTTAAGGTCTCCCCCCGCCAGTCCACTTGTTCAAACAGACAGAATGTGCTCTCTGAAGGTGCAAGATGCATCTGCTCCAGTGCAATAAGTGTCTCTCCCTCGTCATACAGACTGACATCAAAAGAAACTTCCGCATCGCTGTAGTTGGCGACACTTACCATCACATCATAAGTTCCATCTTCCCGCGCGGTGAATACCGTATACTCATTCGCCACATTGGAAGAAGCCTCACCCACCACACAAAGTTCCTTCTTTGCACCGCTGCTTAGTTCTTCAAACCCTGATGCACCCTCTCCGTCCGTATAGACGATCAAATCCGCCGCATTCTCTTCCTCATCCCCCATGAGCGTGTCTAAAACATCCTGCGCCCCGGCAAGATCTCCGCCGCTGTCACTGCAGGTAATATTCTGCAGTGTGCGGATCAGACTGTCTGCGTCTGCAATATCCACTGCTAAAAGTTTTGCCCCCAGGGCATCTTCCGTCACAATAGAAAACCGGGTATTCTCTGCTGTCCGCACATAATCGCACGCCTGCCCTACGGCCTCCTCCAGACGGGTTTTTCCCGAATCTGTCACATGCTGCATACTTCCGCTGGTGTCCAGTAAAAGTATCTTCCTGCCGCCGCCCGTACCGTCCGCTTTAATATACGGCGACATCAGTGCAATCACCAGCAATACGATAATCAAAATCTGCAGATACATAAGAAGATTGTGCACAAACTTCTCAAAAAAAGTTTTCGACTGCTCATTTTTCAGCAATTTCTGCCAGAGAAGATTGGAAGAAATCCGATAATCCTCTCCTTTGGGTTTCAGCAAATATAAAATTATAATAACAGGAACCGCCGCCAGAAAAAACAGCGGCCATAAACTCTCAAATATCATATAACATCCTTAAATTCTGAAAAATCAATTGATAAATATCTGTCTCTGTGCTGCAAATCTCATAGAATGCCCCTACCTTTACGCATTCCCGCCGCATCCGCTCTAAAAACTCCTGCAGGGCTCTTTCATACACCCGGATACTTCCATTATCCAAGGTAAGACGAAGGCTGCTTTGATTCTCCATATCAATCAGATTCCGTGTGCCCGTCAGCTCTACGGAAAGCTCCTCCCCTGCCAGTACATGTAAAAATACCGTCTTCTGTTTGCTGTAATCCAAAAAGCGCAGTAACTTCTCCAGGCTTTCCTGCTCCTTATCTAAAAAAGTCTCCTGCAAAAAATCGCTGATAAGAACGGTCACGCCCGGACCCTTCAAGGGAAGCGCTCCAATAGCCTTTTCAATATCCACCGTCCCCTCAAAGGAGAGTTGCATCAGCCAGTCTGCCAATCGGGGGATGGCTCTTTTTCCGCCTCCTGCCACAAACGGCGACTGCATCCTGCTCATGTCATATAATCTCACCCGGTCCATGTTATTCAGGCCCATATACGAAAAAGCCGCTGCCAACATACAGGCAAGCTCGCTCTTTTTCTTCGCACCATAATCCATAGAAGCGCTGGTATCCACCAGAACGGAAACCACAGCCTCCTTTTCCTCCATGTACTCCTTCACATAAAGTCTGTCCAGACGTCCATAGGCATTCCAGTCGATGCGCCGTATATCATCTCCCGGCATATACTCCCTGAAATCCGAAAATTCCATGGACGAACCTTTTTGCATGGATTTACGGTTCCCGGTCAGATTCATGGAGGTTCTATATCCCATGGCCAGTCTAAGCCGGGACAACCTGTCAAAAAATGCTGCATCCAACATCATACTTTTCTGTCAACTCCCATCCGCCCATCTTGGCAGGCATACACTCAGATTTTTTGAATCAGCGCAGATTTTGCATCCAAAATATTTTTTATAATATCATCCTCAGTGATTCCCTTACTGACGGCATCAAAACCTGGGATAATCCGGTGCCTGAGCACAGGATAGGCAGCTTCCTTTACATCCTGAAAAGAGACATTAAAACGTCCCTCCAAAAAAGCCTTCGCCTTGGCGGCACGGATCAGTGCCTGGGCTGCTCTGGGACTTGCTCCTACCCGGATGTAGGGATTTGGAACATGGGTTTCCATAACAATCTCCAAAAGATAATCCATCACCGCATCAGCAATGGGAATCTGATTCACCAAGGCTCTTGCCGCCAAAAGCCCTTCCCCATCCATCTGCTTTTCAATGACAGGCGCTTTACCGCCCTCCGTAAGTGCAACAATCCCCTTTAGCTCCTCTTTGGAAGGAAACCGAACTAATATTTTAAACATAAAGCGGTCTAACTGGGCTTCCGGCAAAGGGTAAGTCCCCTCATTTTCTATGGGATTCTGGGTGGCCAGCACAAAAAAGGGCTCTTCCAGTGCATGACTGTCATTTCCCACTGTCACCGTATGCTCCTGCATTGCCTCCAACAACGCTGACTGCGTTTTGGGTGTGGCACGGTTGATCTCATCCGCCAGAATCAAATTAGCAAAAACCGGTCCCCTCTCAAAGGAGAAAGAACTGCCCTGCTCATTTTTAATGATGATGTTCGTACCGGTCACATCACTGGGCATCAGGTCAGGGGTAAACTGGATTCTTTTAAAGGACAAATCAAAAACTTTGCCAATGGTACTGACAAGCCTGGTCTTTCCCAGTCCCGGCATTCCCTCTAAAAGCACATTGCCCCCTGTAAGCATCACTTGCATAACCTGACGGATGATTTCGCCCTGTCCAATCATCCCCTTTTGTATCTCCTTTTCACACGCAGCAATCCGCTGTGCCATATACGCCGGATCCTGTAACCTGCTCCTGTCTAACGCATCCATATCCCTGTTGCCTCCATCATCAATAATTTTTTTAATCAAAACTTGCAAAGTACTCTTTTATGATTTCTTCCATGCCGCTGGGATAACGCCCTGCAGCAATTCCCTCATAAGCATTCTGCTCATAGCTTCCGATTACAGCGTCATAAGACGTGTGCGTCCCTTCCCAGCTCAATCCGGTCTGAGCCCGGAAATATTCGGAAGTATCGTGATTCGTCGCATTTCCCGTAAGATTTCCACTATCTGCAATGGCATTGGGAACACTGACATAATCATGGGGCGTATTACTGCTGCCGGTTCCTCTGCCATTTTCGGCGCCGCCCTCACCATCCTGTCCATTTCCGTCACCCTGTCCGTTTCCGCCGTCACCTTGTCCATCTCCGTCATCTGCGCTGCCGCTTCCGTCTTGGTTTCCCTGTCCGCTTCCGTCGCCGTTATTGCCCTCACCGCTGCTGCCCTGCCCCTGACCAGTACCGTCTTCCTTGGAAGGTTTCATTTTATTCAACTCTTTCATTTTATCTTCCATAGCCTTAAGGGCATCTGCTGTGGCAAGAGAAATGCTTGCACCGCCTTCTATGTCCCGCATGATTTCAGACAATTGATCACTCATGATTTCGTATTTATAATCCAGTTTTTGAGACGCCGCTTCCAGCATCTCCTGGGAAACCGCCTGCCGGTACTCTGAAAGAGAAGATTCAAGACTCTCTGCCATCTCACTAAGCGTTTCCTGCTGCTGTCTGGTAAGTTTCTCCTGTTTCAGCTGCTCTAACGCTTCCACCATTTCCTCTATTTCATCCTCTTTCTTTTTTACTTCCTCTTTCAGGTTATGAAGCTCCGCTGCCCGTTCTTTTACCACAGAAGGAATAAATGAAAGCCCTGTCAAAAGCACGAACAGAGAAAGACACAGACCAATCTTTTTCCAGGAAGGCAAAACAGATATCTGAATTCTGTTCCTATGCGCACTAAGCTCTTTCATGGCATCCTCACGTTGGAGTTCAATCAGCGTCCCCTCTTGATCGAGATGCTCATAGGCTGTAACAATCCGCTCCTCAAAACCAAAACCGTCCATCACAAGCGCCGCCTGTTCCATGGTCGTCCGCCTTATGAGCATCACTGCCAATACCGACATCTCCGCAAGGAGCAGTGTCAATCCTATATAAATATTGACATAGTAAAGAGGCGTCAGAAATGCCGCTGCCTGAAAAAGGATTCCAATCCCTGCGCCGATACTCAGCGCAGATACTGATTCTTCCAGAAATCCTGCTATGTTCATCCTGCGCCGGCAGGATTGTATTATTTTCAGAAATTCTCTCTGCTCCATCATCTTCCTCACACCCGGACCACTATCTTATTTTTTACGCCTTCTTCCTGCGGATGAGTGCATGGGATTTACCTTCCATGCTGCAACAAGCATAAACAGGAATGATAACATTAAAATACATGCAGCAGAACAAAACAGCCATGCCTTGCCCTGTGATATAAAGTAGGTGACAATCCCCACCTCGCCCGTCCTAAGATCAAAATTGCCTGCTCCAAAAATAGATTCTCCTGTCATAAGCTGCATAAAGAACTCTTCAAAAAATACCATAGGATTAAACAACAGAATCAGCATACTTTCCCCCATCATGTCTCCATCAGTTAAAAGAGCCATCAATATAGTAGGAAAAAATGTCAATATGTAAATAAAAAAGTAAAACACATAGGACAAAACAACTGCCGTTATAGACCGACGGCAGAACGCCGAACAGAGAATCCCAATACTGCCTGAAAGTACCGACAGAAGAATAATAGCAAGCACAAAATAAAGCAGATAACTCCAGCTGAGACCTCCTGCCACAAAGGCCAAAGCCATAATCGGCATTCCGGCTACCACAAAAAACAGGATCCGAAGCACCGCAGAGACCACCTTCCCTAATACAATAGAAAAAGGCGACATACAGGTGGTCAGCATAATGTCAAAGGTCTGCCTTTCCTTTTCACCTGAGATCGAAGATGCCGTAATAACCGGTACGATCAGTGCAACAATACACACCTGTGCAATCGAAATGACCGGAAACAGATAAATCAGGTAGCCATAAACATTACTATCCGTATAGATACTCCTGCTTTCCTGCTGTATAACCGACAGCGCCAGCAAAAAAGCCATTGTAAGTACCGCCTCATAGGCAAATACCCCCCAGCTAAAACGCATACTGCGGGCTGTTACCTGCAAGTCTTTTTTTACAATCGGATTCAATCGCATTTTCACTGTGCTCCACCTCCCGTCAGCTGCATGAACAGTGTTTCCAGACTGCCTTCCTCTTTATAAAATCCGGTGAGGATCACCTGGTTTTGAATCATAAGTCCAATAAAAGCATTGATTGCCTGATCTGCACAATTAGTCAAGATAAGAATCTCATTTTCCCTGACAGACTCAATCGTAACACCAGCCTGCTCTTTTAAGATCCGCAGAGCTGTCTCCATACCGGAAGCAATCTGGATGTGCATCCGATTTCCTCCTGCAGCCTGCTGCATGATATCCTCGATTCTGCCGGCTGTAAGCAGTTGTCCGCGGTTCATGATCCCGATACTGTTGCACATTTCCGAAAGTTCTGAAAGAATATGGGAACTGATGACAATGGTCTTTCCCATGGAATGAAGATTTTTCAGTAATTCCTTCATTTCCACTCTGGCTCTGGGATCCAGACCCGAACTGGGCTCATCTAAAATCAGCAGACTGGGATTATGCAGCAATGCCCTTGCCACGCACAGACGCTGTTTCATTCCGCGGGAAAGAGTATCCACGTAAACTTCCTTCTTATCCGAAAGATTGACCAGCTCCAGCAAATCATCTGTCAGCTTCGCAATATCCCGGGAATACATTCCATACATGGAACCATACAAATCCATATACTCCCGTACCTTCAAGTTATCATACACACCAAAGAAATCGGGCACATAACCGATCAGTCGCTTCATCTCCTTACTTCCCACAGCCGCCGATGTATTCCCAATCCTTACTGAGCCGCCGCTTGCCCTAAGCAGTCCGCAGACGATCCGTATTGTGGTCGTCTTTCCTGCACCGTTCGGTCCCACAAAGCCAAACAGATCCCCCTTGGGAATGTGCAGTGTCAAATGATTTACCGCCGTAAAAGAACCATAATTTTTTGTCAGATTATTAATATACAGCATACTTCCCCCTATTGAACCGCATAGAGACATCCATAAGACACCTCATTACAATTATCATCTACCGCTTTATCCCAATCCTCACACACTCCAATGATCGCTGTCATATCCGGATCTTCCAAAGAATACAGGTAAGAAATTCCGATTCCCAAAGCAGTCAGAATATCCGCATCTTTTTTCTTACCTCCGCGCTGAACTTCCCACATATAGTCGCGTAAATAGCTATCTGCGCCGCTAAGATATCCTGTAGTGTCATCAAACACCTTTTCCGCTGCTTCCAGCTTAATATCCGCCCCTGCCGGGAGATTTTTATAAACAAACAGGTTATCATTTATAATCACTGCAAAATAAATAAAGTCCCGTTTGGTTCCATTCGTAACTGTTCCTTTGATACTTGATTGTCCATCCGCCTGCAGATTACCGGAAATGCTTCCGCCTTCCGGTTCCTTGGTAATTCCTGCCAGAAAATAACTGTCCTCAAAACCGATGGAGGGATTAATACCGAAGAAAAGTCTGTCCCCTTCTTTTTTGATGTGGTAATAATACTTTTCATCGTCACTGCTCCTATGATAGTCCTCCTCCAAAGGACCTGCATATTCATATCCCTCCGCCAGACGTAAATCCCATTCTTTATGACCGGCATCATAACAGCGCAGATAAGTCTGGACATTTCCCCCGCCAGAAAGGTTCTCTATTGTGGCAGAAAATACGTTAGTGCCTGTCACCTTAAAACCTCTTCCAACAAAATATACTAAAAAGATGCCCACAAGTGTTGCCGCTGGCACTGCAATCCAGTAAAGATCCTGTTTCTTCGCGGCACGCAAAATCATGTAAAGAATGGGACCGACAAAGATTACATACAGAATCACGATCATTTTCAATCCCCCAAACTGCAGACGACTGCCTCCATTCCCCAAAAGACGACAGAATCTATTGAATGTATATCTTACATCATAACCATTATAGGCGTATCCGCCGGTTCCATAACGGGAAGCTGCATAATCGCCCACCTGCAACAGGATACTTTCTATGAACTCCTCCTGCGTGTATCCCTGGAAATCGGATGCATCCAGTTCTCCCAGTTCTGAAAGGGAATAAGGTAAAATACCCACAGCGCCATTCCCCCATGAGCGGACCATGGCAAGAATCCCACTTACTTCTTCATACTTATCGTTCTGGTCAATCAGTTCAGCCATAGAAAGCTGTGATATATCCACATAGGAGTAATTATAGGAATCGTAAATGTCTTCTTCCTGCTCTTCGCCCTTGGAACACTGTATATCCAAATCATCCAGACCACTCAATACCTTTTCAGCGCTGCTTCCTGTACCAATGATCAGCACTCCTCCATTATCCAGCCACTGCTCTATACTTTCTAATGCCTTGTCCGACAGAACACTGGTACTGTAGCTGTCAATTACCAGAAAGTTTAAAGCATCCAGTGCACCTGCCAGATTGTCCTGATCCAGTTCCACTAGCTTGACAGGGTCAGGGTAATTATAACTTCCATAATAAATTTTATTTCCGCCCATATCCAAATAGGTGAGCGACAAATATTCATCACTTAATATCCCCATAGACAGGAATTCTGCCTGCTCCTGCAAAAGATCTTCAAACTCCTTTTGCACTACCACGACTTCGTTTTTATCCAAAAGAGTAACATTCGCTGTCCCATCCATGCGCTCCAGACTGTCTTTAGGCAGCTTTACCACAAATTGTTTCGTACTGCCTGAAGGAAGGGATAGGATTGTGTCATAAGCACAATCGCTTTTCAATCTGAAACCTCCATTATTATATGCATCACTCGTCAGCCGGACTGTTCCTTCCCAATCCAGCCCCTGATTTTCAATCGTTAATTGGACCTCATAAGCGCCCTTATTCGAGGGCAGCACTTCCGCATCGATGGTAAACCTTTGTTCTTCAGCTTTAACCGATATATCTGCGCTTCCCATGCATAAACTCCAAAACAGAATTCCCAAAACCAGAACCCTTAAACCCCTTCTGTTCATTTTACTCTTTTTCCCCATGTCTGTTTCCTTCCCATCTTTTTGGTATTAGTGCCTTTATTCCATCATATCCACATATACTTTGGTTTCCCCAAGGAGTATCATCTCATCGTTCTCTTCCATGCTGCCATAAACATGAACGCAGTACACGCCTTCCCTATCGTAACCGGACAGATCCAGTTCATATGTGAAGCTGCTTTCATGATTTCCGGGTACGCTAAACCATTGCAGGTCATCCTGCTCCCCCTCCTCGCTCCAAAGCGCATAGTTAATCATATCCCACGCATCTGCATTATATAGTTCCGCCGTAATCGCAGTGTGGTCATCATTTACTTTCGCATAGACATGCTCTGCCTCTTCAAATTCTTCATAGATTAAATTATTGGAAAGCTTTAGGGCATAATATTTTGCAAGCTGGGTTTCAAAGTTCTGCATCTGTTCTGCCGAAAGAATGTTAACCTCTCCATCTGCAGTATCATAACAAATTCCCATAGATTCAAAATATGTGTCATAACTGCTCTCACTCTCTAACGCAAACAGGCTGTCTCCCAAAAAGTAGTTTGGCGCAGACATATCAAGAAAATCAAGTACCGTAGGCACCATATCCAGCGAATTTCGCCCATTTGCATCATACTGCTTTGGAATGATTCCTTTATAATAGACCATCAGAGGTATACGGTCTAGAGAAGGATCTTCCCGCCTGTACTCAGGAAAAGCAGTGACAAAATCCGCATCCTGATAAGTCGCATGGTCAGATGTCAGAATGATAATCGTATTTTTAGCTAGTTTGCTTTCACAAAACCGATCCAAAAAAGTTCCAATCTGCACATCAACATCGTAAAATCTGTTCAGCAATGCATTTGATCCGCCTGCAAATTCCTCAAAAACACCATCCAAAGTCGCATGTGTCCCAAAAGAATACATTGCAAGAAAGAACGGTGTCTCACCTTCATTTTGCGCAAGCGCTGTTTCAAACAGCATCTCATAGGCCGACTTGTCACTAAGCGCACCAGCCATACCATCCACCCTGCTTTTATCAGCAAGCAGTTCATCAAAGCCAAAATTTGCAAGATATTCCGAGAATTCTTCATTTTCCGGTTCTGTATTAATGAAAGTGGTTCCATATCCATAGCTTTTGAAAATTTCCTGCACAGAAACCAAGGGATTTACATCATAATTTTCACGCTGATAGTCCGAATATAGTTGACCGCTAAGCCCCATGTAGGTGGCGAATGTATGGTTGTAATAATTGGTGAAGCTGATTGATTTGTCCTGCAGAGCCGATACATTCGGCATTATACTCCGTGGATCATCAATAATATTCTGTGACATTCCCTCCACGAAAATAAGTATCACATTGGGATTTTCCGGAATACCCTCCGGCTTTTTAATGTAATCTGACACTGAATCCGAATAAAATTCATTTTTCTCATAAGACCGCCTTGTATTACTTTCCACACCATATGCCATATTACTCATGACATCATTCACTGCTTTGTCCGCCATCCTGCTTCGCTGCGTTTGTTGATAAAGCATGTAAACCGCGCGATATGGTGAATATTCTATCATACCTGTCAAAATAATACTGACATACAGTATAGCCGTTACACTACCCAATGCAAAAGTCGCTTTTTTGTTAGTGGGAATAATACAGATCGGCAAAAAAGAAAATAATAGAACCATTACAATTGTAAGCCCATAAACAAAGAACTTTCCGCTGATTGCATTGACCGAGTCCAGATTTGCCAGCATCACGGCACTTACAAAAGTACTTCCCCAATATAACACTCCAAACTGAACATTCATAAGCAATAATGCCAACGCATTAAAAATATACCCCAGCCAGCTTTTAACATGACACAGCAGATTGGTAAAAAAAGCTATCATAAGCACTTCAGCCAGTGCAACCACAATATAGCGCCAGGTCATCTTATGCATCACTACTGCTAAAATCGGAAACAGCATTGCAAAAAGATATTTCAGTATCAGACAAGTATAAGCGTACATCCTTTTTCTTTTCATTGGTATTCTTACTTTCCTGTTCTTTTTTGTTGTCAGCCATCAGACAACCTTCCCGTGTAATTTTCTAAATAATTGTACTATAAAATATCAAAAATGTCATTCAAAAAAGACCTTGCCGATATTCAGCTTTCGTATCTGAACATCAGCAAGGCTTCCCAAACCTTTACTATCAGAAAATTAAATTTATATTTGCTTTTTTCGCCTGGCTGCACAATTCCCTGACCTGCAACATATAGCTTTTGCCATCTTTGATAAAATGAGTCCCACATTGCCTGAATTCAAAATTAACATGATGGGCGGCACACTGGCTGCGGACAGCGAGCACCCAGTTATAATCCAGCGGACGGGCATTTCGGTCTGACTCCCCNCCGACCACCACCAACTCTATATCCTTAAGGTGAGCAGAAAGATCTATCTCCNCAATCATNGGCTGGCACNCNATATTNTTATGNTTTATCGGCAGACNGTCAAAGATTTNCAGACGGAAATCTGCCCGGTCCTGATTCTCAACGGTACAACTTACGATNACGTTATCATAACCCTCTCCCCAATCAGGCGGAACGCAATCCATAAACCGCTCAATCCTCTTGGTTAGAAAAAGAAACGTNANATCAGAACGTTCCNTNATCATGTTCCAGCACTCCCCGCGCCACGCATCCGCCTCCTCAATCAGAAAATCCGTAGAAAAGCACAGAAACACCAGCTGCCCCGGCTTTATTTTATAATTACCTTTTTTATCCTTCTCCACCGGCGCATAAAACTTCTCTGTTTTCACAATCTGACTGGTATCCATCCCTCTTTTCTGATCGCCCTTGTGAATATAACAAAATTTGCAACCCTCACTACATCTGTGACATCCCCTCCACGGATCCCATCTTGCCATAGCCTGCCTCCTCATTTCCACATCACGTCACGGTTTTATGACTCTCGCTTCTTTATTGGAATCAGTAAATCNAACTGCTCTGCTTTTTCTGCGCCTTCCAGAATATTTGTATAAATATTCAATTCTTCCTCCAGACAGCCTCCCATCCCCTCCGGCTCTCTCCACTGGACTTCATACTCCTGATTACGCATAGTCAAATTGACAAACGACTCCCATTCATTAAAATCACCAAAATTGATACAATGCGCCGCATATAACCCTCCAGCAAACTGTTTGATCTCAACCGGAGCTTTCACTTCCATATCGTCAGGAATCGTCACCCAGAATTCATAACCATATTCCCTCTGTCCCTCCTGAGGAGACGGATTGTTAAATCCATATAACCTGAAATCCGGTTTCACCTTCGGCAGATTTGATTCCCTNATAAAAGAATAGATTACCTTCTTTGCTGCGTCCTCCGGGCTCTCTCCAATATACCTGTATGCCGCTATTTTTGCCGGCGGCAGATAGACGATTCTGACATCCATCTTTTCCTCCAAAACCTTGTTCGCATCCATCAACTGATCCATATACAGTTCCTCCTTTAAATTGGTTTTCGGAGNCTTCATGACATGGAGAATNTCCAGAAGNTCAGTGTCCTTCAAAATATCCAGCCTNACTCTTTCCCGGATGCTCTCATTCAGCTTGAATACTAAAGTTCCCAAGATATCACGGAGTGTTCCCAGCGCAGCTATTTCCTCGTCCAATTCCGAAAGATTTTTCTGTAATATCTCCAGTGCCTGTTTTTGNCTGGCATCATCAAGAATNACTGCAATCTGCTGCACCGGTATCCTTAATTTTCTGAGCACCAGAATCTGCTGTATACGCTTAACAGCCTCTTCNTCATATACCCGGTAGGAATAATCGGGGATTCGCATNCTTGAAATCAGTCCCTTTTTTTCATAGTAACGCAGCATTCTGGCAGATATATTAAATTGTTGTGATACCTGACTTATCGTTTCCATCGCTTTCCGCCTCCTTAACGCTCAGTTTAAAGCACGACACGGTGTCAGAGTCAAGGTNTATTCTATCATTTTCCACTGGGGGGGNATATTGAAAAGNGGNTCTATATTGATTTTAAAATGGCATCTAAGTCTGTTGCTTTCATAATATTAGCAGTACATTCTCGTGCCACCCTTACCGGTTTACATGTCCATACAGCCTTGTCGCCAATCAAATAGAAACGGAACTTCGCTCTTGTTGCGGCAACATTTACAATATTCTTGTTGACCCAATTTGCAGCTCCTGCTGCATTTTTATCACATCCTAAAAGAAAAATAACTTCGTCTGTTCCTTGCCCCTGAAATGTATGGACTGTTCCTACATTATTATCATTCAGCCATCTTTCAACTCTGGGTTCTTCCTTATAAAGAGTAGATTTTTTAATCATATCAATCATCCCTGTCTTTACTGATGTAAATGGTGTGATGATAAACAAGTTAGGAATTTCATTTTTATCCTTCTTAAATTTTTCTTCCAATAACTTCAGAACCACCTCTCCCTGTGCCCTTACAAAATGATTCTTTGTACCTGATTCTTCACTTCCAGAAACATCTATCCAACAGCTTTTTTCTAGAATGAATGCAGCCTCTCTATCCGCTTTAGGTGCCCTTGTCTGCTGCCTCATCGTTCCATTATAGGATAACATATTAGAGATAGAGTACATCGGATCAATACAGCGTCTATGCACCACTAACGGACATCCTACCCATTCTTTCTCTTCATCCTCACCAAGAAAAGTTCCATATGGATTTATATAATCGGCAAAGCCCTGAACGGATATCTTTTTATCTTTATAACCAGGCAGAATTTTTGAGGTTAATAACTGCTTTATCATGTCCGTTTCGGCAGTCACTACAGGCTCAATCTGCTTTGGATCCCCAACAATAACAGCTTTACGGCATCTAAACATTGTTCCTATAGCCGTCTGCGGCTGAGCTTGTCCAGCCTCATCAACAATTAATGTACCAAGTACTCCGCTTTCTTCTATATCGCCTAAAAAGGTCTGCGCTGACGCAAAAGTTGTTGAAATTACCGGCGTCAGCAAGAAGAGTGATTGCAACATATATGGCATAGCCGCTTTTCGGTCGGCAGCCTGCATCCTTTCACTGCATTCATCAAACATATTCCAAGCAATCATCAAATTAATGATATTGTGCCTCATACATTTTGACGATGCAACAAATTCCTTATGAAGCTTGCACGCATAAAGAAAAAGTTTTTCCCGCTCCCTGTTATACTGTGCCGTAAACCAAGGATTTGTAATCTGTGCTTTTGTTGCCTGCACATCATCGTCGGATTTATATTTTTCCATAAACCCTGCATCAATAGGTGTTAGTTTTTTATTTCCCCGGGAATACTTATTCAAAAGAGTATGATATTCATGCAAACGCTGAATGTCTTCTAGTTTTTTTTCAATATCAGCCAATGATTTTTTGATTGACTCAATGTTCTTTTTATGCTCGACAATCATTGCATCTCTGGTTGAGNTATTTTTATACCTGGCAAACAATCCCCTAGGGCTTGATTTCTCAAGCATCATTACCTCNGATTGTTCTGTCTTTAACTTAACNGCAAGCTGTTGTTTTNCCCCTTCCAATTCATATATTGTCTTTGACAATTCCTCTGTAGATAAACACTGTAATTCTGTAGGAATCATCCCGCTNATGGTGCATAACTGCTCAAGTTCTTTTTTCAACTCCTCAACTAACTGATATTGTTTTAAGAACATCTCCCTTAGCTNTATATATCTTTGTTTATGCGAATTCCTCGTATCATTTGATTTATATTCTTCCACAAAAGGTCTTAATACCATGTCGCAATATTTTTTAATATTAGAACGTTTTCCAAATGGAGCAGACACCAATCCCCAGCTATCTTCAATTCCAAGAAGNTTATTCGCATATCGTGTAAAGAAAATATCTTTCACTTCTCGGTCTTTTCCATATAATGTAATGGTTTCCATATCTCCTGATTTCTCTATATCAAATAAATCATGNACTTCATCAAGTCCTTTTGTAACTGCCTCATCATCACTATCCGATGATTCCAGACTTTCCAGAATATCTTTTCCCCTTGGTAAATCAATTGTAATATTTTCAACTGCGGCATTATTGCAGGATGCGACCAGCATACTATAATTATTTATCTTGTCATTTTTTANGGAATAATAATTAGGTGCATANCGATAATATGCTTTCCCNAAAGCTTCTAATGGNCCCTGACTGAAAGCATGNTTTTCAAAAAGAGTATCCGGTTCCGTTCCATTCTCAGCCAAAAGNATAGCCCTATCAACAATATTGCTTGCTACAATCTCTTTTAGCAAAGTAGTCTTACCTGTTCCCGGGGGACCATTTACTGAGAAGATTGGTGCATGCCCATTGTAATCAATCGCAATATTGACAGCAACTTGCTGCATTAATGCAGGCATAAACTTAGCCGGCCATTTTCCAAGCGGCGCCATGCTAACATTCAGTATTTCTTCAAGGAATTTTCTCATACAAGATGCCGGTTCGTCAGGCGAAATTATGGTGCGAACCACATCTCCCATCCCTTTCGTTTTCTCATATCCCGCCAATATATAAGAAATGACTTTCTCTTCATAGTCACTTTTATCACCAAATTTTCCAGAAGAAATCAATTCTGTTAAAAGAATAATATCACCTAAAAAGTAACTCCTTCCCAAATCCGCATAGTCAATAGGCCATTCATCCTTATCCCGCTCCTCTTCCTGTACATACCTATTATATTCAAAGAATCCCATAGAATCTTTATCGTTTTCTGGGAACGGCTTCTTCACCCATTCCTCATAAACCTTCTCATAAATATCTATGAGGAACTGGCTTACATTCTGATCTTGCAGCTCCCCATCCATTTTTTCTAAAATTTCATCATATTCCTGTGTATTTAATAAAAAGTCATGTTTTCTCTCCGCACAACATTTTTCCCATACCGAAATTGCCCACAAAATCGGAGAAAGCTGAAAACTTCCTTGCAGATAGAAACCTTCTATATCAGTCCTAAAAGAACACCATGCAATAGCGCTCTTTTTGGGGTATGCTATTTCTGGATTTTCTGCTGGACTTTCTATGTACTTTTCTAAATATGCAACTACACTATTTCGACTTATTTTGCCAATACTAAAAAACACCTCATCTCCAACAGATGGAAAATTTGTGTATTTCTCAGCATCCTTTTCTATTTTATCGTCTATTTGAATATAAGGCGTTGTAAGCTTTGAGAATACTTCAATCTTACTGTTTTTGACTTTCTCGCCTTTATTTGTTTTCTCGATTACTTTTCTATTGTCCGAACTCTCTTCCTTAATATTTATTTGACCTAGAAACTCTATTGTTTTCCAATAATCTAATATTTCCAAAACTTGATTCTTCCTGGTTCTTTCCATTATATTTTCCTCTTATATCAGATTTCCCTGCCCTAGATATAGTTACCACAGCCAGATTAATTTGCATTTACAACTTGTAGATACACCCTCAATATACCAGTTTGTTTGGCTAATCTAACAGCACAATCAAAAACCCGCCCTTCAGAATAAAATTCTGCATTACGAGCTGTGCTGATATATGATTCTCTTTTGCAATATTTTTAATTATTGCCTTTAGTTGCATTGCATTCTTCACAACAACACCTCCAGATACGACCTGAGTCTTATTTCAACCTTTAACATTTCTGCATATTCTGATAAAATAGGAATATTTCTATCAGACCTAATTGTGTAACGTTTAAATGCCTCCACCACAATCTGAATATCCACACGACTATGAGGTCTTAAAATATCACAAAGTGTGCGCTCTGCACCATAAGTTCTTACTGTATTTCCTCCCGGCGTAGTCACTTCTGCTATTCCTAAACTATATAACTCTTTTTTGCACTGAGCACATTGAATATTTTCTTTCTTTGGCTTTGTCAAATTGTAATCTACTGGAAAAGTCATATGATATCTGTTCGGCGTTCTATCCGTTAAATCCCATAAAAACAATGCTGTTTCATGAGAATAAATTCCCCTTTTAAATCGATTCTGTAAATTGAAAATCTCATCACCCAAGATTTCCGGTAAAATATAAACACCTCTGGCAGATTTCTCAATTACACCCTTATCAACAAGATATTTGATATTTCCACGAGAAAAACCTGCTGCAGCCACCATTGCAGTAGTAACAGTACCATTATTCTCTTTTGCCATCTTGATAATCTCTTCAGTTGCTCCCAAATTAACCATCTACTTTCTATTGACTTTTATGCTTATAATCATATGACTATGCGGCATAAAAGTCAACACATATGCGTTTTTCAAAATTGAATTGGGTAGATAATGTCTACCTAATTCACATCCTATGCTTTCATCTGTTCCTCACTACTTCTTATCTGCACGCTGATTGCCTTTGAATTCCTTTTCCACATGACAATGCTCATACTTACTGACCAATTTATTGCCCTCAAAATCTAATTCGATAATGTATGGCATCCAGTCTATAATTCTTAAAAAATCTTCACAGCCAAAACTGTTATCATAAAAATTCAATATTGTACTAAGAGCAGTGCCATGAGTCCCTATTACAATTTCCTTATCCGGATTATCAGATAAAATTTTGTTCAAAGCCTCCATGTTACGTTTCTGAACCATAGCAATAGATTCGCCACCATCTTCATGATAGTCATGGTCAGCCCAACGTTTCTGAAACATACCATGGTTGTTACCATTCGGACCTTTTTCACGTTCTCTAAAGCGTTCGTCTCTTATTATTTCTTTTCCAAAAAAGGCAGCCGTTTCTGCTATAGTATCTATGCTTCGTTTGTATGGGCTACAATAAAACACATCTATTTTCTTCTCTTTCAAAAATTCTAATACAATCGCTGAATCTTTCTTACCTTCTTCCGTTAAAGGTCTTGTTCTATCTTCCTTCCACGCATGTTCCGGTTGCGCATGACGCACAAAATATACTCTTGTCATAATACTCCTATCTCTTTCCAATCATCAAATGGTGAAAAAATGCAATATCTTTACACCTCTATCCAATATCTTTGAATTACTTTCCCATCAACATGTACATCCTTTTCATACACACTGTCATTTGCAATTATCGTTCTTGCACTTGCTACATTTTGCGGGCTACAGGTTACCATAACCTTGGTCATTCCTCTTTCGCGACATTTTTCCAAATTGAGTCTGAGCATTTCTTTCGCATATCCTTTGCCTCTTTCCGATGGACGTACTGAATATCCATTATGTCCTCCCCAAAGCACCAATATGCTAACAGCTATTATCGACTTACTGGACGGTACAAAGCATCTGTGGGAAGGAGAACATCATGAATAACAATCTTAATTTTCAATTCGTTATGTACGAATCTGCTTCTGATTCCATCATTGTTAACATCGGCGAGAATTCCATTCCCATTATCCGTTGTGAGGAATGTAATTCCTCAGTTACCTTCGATGATCCGAATGATATTGTATATCTTTACCAACTGGCAGAGGAAACACCTCTGCTGTATGCCAAGCTGGCATTGAAAGAAAACAGATTGCGGGATTATGTGGATGCTATGAATTGGTTCAATTGATTATTTAATATTTCTTTGTGCCAGCCTCTAATTATACAGAGCCTGGTTTTCTAACAACATACACCAACCATAATATCTATCTTCCATCCACATACTTTTTCAATAATGTAAATTGCTTTGAAGATAGCCTACTTTTATCACTTGAATTCACTACTACTTCTATCTCAGGTTTAAAATAATTATCCGGAAGTGATTCTAAGTATTCTTGTAAAGATGCCAATTCCAAAAATAAGTAATAATTCTTTTGAGCAAACCATTTACAAAGAAAATTGCATTTATCACTGGTACATTCTTTTCCACACTTCATTTTTATTGTGGTTTTATCAATTGTCTCTAATCCCATTAATTTACATCCATACGGATTTTCGTGTGTTAACTGAGGCAATTCAACATCTACCCGTAATATAATTTTTTCAACAATACTATGCTTTTCCAAAAAATTTCCTCTTTTGTCTTTATCTAAATAATACTCGGTTTCTATTTCATACCCTGTTGTGACCAAATGTGACAACCAATGAAATCGTGAGGTTTCTCCCATATTATCCAAATTATGATTCAAAACTAGCGCAGACACACGATAATTACTCATATCTAACAAATCTGCTAATCGTAAGATTATCTTAGTAAATTTTAGGCTCCATAATTTAGAACTCGCAGTTGATTTAATTTTATAAATATCATTTACATTGTATCCATGAGCTTCCGACACCTCTGCCACGATTTCTCTGAGTGCGCTATCTATAAAACTCAGTTCATGTCGATTTCTTATTTCGGCAGCACTATTTCGCGCATGGCTATCTCGTACAATTTTTTCATAAAACGCATCAACTCTCATATAATACTCTTTTAGCAATTTCTTCACCGGACGCATTGCTAAATTAGAATTACTTAATTCCTCATGTATACTGTTAATAAAATCTGAATATATTTTATCACTCTCAAAAGTGCCTGATTGAATTGAGTCTAAATCTGGAAATGTCACCATCGATATATCATGTAAATAGCATGCAATAAATAGAACATAGTAATCATTTTTCGATATATCAATATAATCTATAGCCCTTATTACCTTTAAAGAGTTCTGAATCAAATCAACCGCATGCTCTTGATTATGAAGGGTGTAAAAATATAAATGCTTTGAACCATTTTTCCATATGTCACAAGTGTATTTATGAACTAAAATAAGGTTATCAATGTATGCTGGAATACTCACAAACATTCTAAATACACCTAATACCTGTATAATTGAATAATCAATCGCACACTGATACTCATCTCGAACAAAATCTTCTTTAGCTTTTTCAAAATCTTCGAGTGTGAAATTATTATTTCTCAAATATATTAGTATTCTTAATTCTGAATATGTAATTTTTCTATTATTATTCTTTTGTAGCACTATATCATCGCTAATTTCTATTTGCATCAAGCTCGACAAAACTGCATTTATGCACTGTCTTTGCATTTCACACGAATTAGTTATTACCAGATTTGCAGTACTATAAAAATTTTGCCCCATAATATCTTTTACAGGATATTCATTATGAATTTTTTTCAATTCTTTCTTTACAAAATTTGTTTTAATGTTGTCTGTCTTTTTTCTTACATAAGAAGTCCTTACTTTAACCAGCTTTTTTAACGTTGTGTATTTTGACACTTCTGAAACCTCAGAGTTATACTGCTCTATATACTCCTTATATGCAACATACAGATAAGAACTAGATTTGTTATCCTTTCCAAATAACAACCGATTCAAATTAATGATTTTTTCAATTAATACAGAATAGTCTTCTCCTATTTCTTTCATTGCTTTTAACACAAAACCTATCGCTGCACCTAATGTATCTTCATTATACAGTTCAAAAAATTCTAAAAGACTTTCCTGCCTATCATTATTATCATCCAAAAATTTTAAATCATGTAATAGTTCTTCTTGAAGTGATTGTGTATCACTTTTTTCTCTATACTGTAAATCCTTATTTCGATACTTGAAAAATTTTTTATAACGAACCAATTTCTTTTTATAGGACTCTTTATATTTTCTGTTCTCATCTGTTAATTGTCCATCTTTCAATTCCATGTCAATTTGTTCTAATTCACTGTTAACTACCTTCAAAATACATTCTGTTTTATTCAGCAGTATTTTACTTTCCTCATCAGAAAAACTCGTATTGATATCAAATGCTGTCTTTGAAGTTTCACGACCAATACAATGAATATACACTTCACCCTTTTTACTGTCAGCAATATTTGAAATTGTACTCTTATCACCTGGTGGATGAATATTTATACCATATAAATCTACTTTTTCTGCAACAAACGTGTGCAACTCAGATGAAATAAAATCATTGCTCTGTCCATATAAGTCATTCATCCATGCAGATATATTTTCATTTATAGTCTTAATTTTATGTTCGAAATCTTCAACATCTCTTATTTCATTTGTGAATACAGCCGAATCATCAACATAAAATACCATTTCTCCGGGTAAAACATTTTTATAAATTTTTTCCACCTCTACCATAAATAGATTTGCCAAAAAATAACTTTGTGGAAGACCTTGCGGAAGACCTATGGCGAATTTACAACTCTCATGTTTTTTCCCACCCAAATATATCTCCAAATCTTCTTTATTCGTTTTTTCAATCTCAACAAATATCAACTTTTCCAATATCTTGCATAGTATATTCTTATCATCTTCAACATATTCAACAGGTATTTGTTGAACTATATAATTATACAAGCAGATTGGATTTATCGATGGAAAGAAATTCTTCAAATCAAGATTTACTTCCCATTTATATTCACCATTTTCATGGAAACTTTTATAGTAATCATTTGCTTTAGATGTATACTGCTTGTATTGCTCCTGCCATGGTTTAAATAATCTCTCTGGTTCATAGGCTACTCTATTTCCATAAAAATTATGTGGAATAAGCCTACTTAAATTTGACATGGATATTTTATTATCAGCATCAAAATCATAGATAAGAATATTTAACATGGCAACCGCCGTAATCTGATCAAGGAGACTTGATGAATGTAAAGGACGAAATGTGACCTTTTCATTCTCCTCATCATATTTTTTAGGTTTAAAATATATTTTTGCATGTAAATAATGAACATCATCAATCAATTGATGTAAACGCTCTTCTATTTTTCTAATCCATTTTTCAATATTTTGCTCATCAAATTTGTCCTTTAATCTACTAAGCGCCTCTTTATCCTCTTTATCCAATAGTTCTCTATTCGAAATGTACGAATCAACAGAATACAACGCCAAATATATATTCTGCTTACTAAACAATCTCTCACGTATGCTTAATTCATTATGTTTCATCTTCAAGCAATTCCTTTCTCCGTTCAATAAAGGTTGATATGCAAACATCTAACATGTTCTCATATTCCTCATCAATATTTATTTCTTCTGCAATTACAAATCCATTTTCATGTATCAATTCCAATTCAAATTGCATTTTATTCCTTGTAACAATATACGGATTAATCGAATTGCAAAGTATTATTTTGCCCTTTTCAACTTTCCATACATCGTCAATATTGATTATGCATTCTCGTTCAATTCCAGCAGCCAAAATCTTAACCAAAATATTATTTAATAGTATCTGATATTTCAATTTTAAAGCCTTTTGACACTTGATAAAATCTTCCACATATGTGCGCAAATATGTCTTATTATAGACATATTCTGGATTGACAGCTACTATGTATTCAGAAAAAGCAGCTATTATCTGTTCAATATTTTCTGCTTTCTCATCAGATATTTCCTGACCCACAATAAAATCCTGGAAATCTTTAGTGTTTTCTATTTCCATTTTCTTCCTCCATATTTGTTATATTTCAATCTAAACATAATTTACTCAGTGGTGTATTACCATTCTCTGTAACTTCTGGAATACTCTTCCCTTCCGCTCTCAAATCATTTAAGCCAATCAATTCTATTCCTATCTTCTCAAGCCTGCTTTTCATTACAGATAATTTTGCCTGATTACCTGTTCCAAATAATAATTCCATTTTATTATTACCTGCTTTCCTTTCAATTCCTTTACATCACAATCTCACTATCAAAATACTGTTCCTGAAAATAAATCTGTTTCTTGATTTCTTCTTTTGTAAAAGTCATTCCTTCCGGTGCAACAATCCATTTTTCTTCCACATCATCATTTCTATAAACAATTGCAATAATCTTACCGGTGAACTTTTCTACTGCTTTACTCACGCCTAATATATAAGCATCCTGTTCCTCTCCGTCCGGTGCCATAATTCCTTCCACATACCCATAATTGATTGGATAATACATGTCCTTATGGTCAGGGTGGTAACTGCCTAATGGTCTATCAACCATTACAGTTACTGTTCTGCCAATAACAGAATCAACTAATTTCTTCGTAAAACAAATAATTCTATTCGCTTCTACAAATCCCATCTTTATATGAAATTTCAGGCTATCTTCATTATCCAGTTCACAGTCACTGGCAAATTCAGTACAGCCCTGCTCCTTTGCCCATTCCTGACAAGCCTCCAGCATTTCTTTTGCTAATCCTTTTTTTCTATATTCCTTTTCTACAAAAATTCCTTCCAGATATCCCACCGGACTAGAATCTGTACCTTCTACATAGTCATGTCTTAATCCACATTGTGCAAATCCAACCGCACATTCATCTGCCATGGCAAGAAAAACAATACTACTTTCTTTACTCATGTAATCACAAAATTCCTCTGCCAATTCTTCAATTTTGTGTGATTCCCACATCTGAATTGCCAATCTTGCAATTTTTTGTGTATCCTCCAAAGTAGCTTCTCTAATCTTCATTTTCACTGTCTCTCCTAAGTTCTTGCGCTTGCTATATTTTGCGGGCTGCAAGTTACCATAACCTTGGTCATTCCTCTTTCGCGACATTTTTCCAAAACAGGAAGTCCTTATAAAATTGCTTGAATTAGAATTTTATAAAATTCATCTTTCGCATATTTTTCCATAAATGGACTATGTCCGCATTTCTCTAAAATATAAGTTTCACACGTAACACCATTTTCTTGTAATGGTATCGTTACACCTTTTACCGGATGAGGATCAAATTGCCCTTGTATTAAATATATTTTGCTCTTAATATTCTTAAAGGCTGTCAGTAATTCTCCGCTAGTTCTCAGCTTAGCAGCTTCATTCCAAACTTTGTTATGCATTTCGCTGTCTGTTTTGTCTGCCTTATGTTTTTCTCTGTTTTCAAGACAATAATTATCTGATCTTTCAAGTATGTCCGGAATTTTCTCCATATCCTCATCTGTTGCCTGATTGTCAATCAATCTTTGAAATATTGCTCTATCTTCTTCAGATAGATTTTGAAATCTACGAGCACCTATTTCCGAAACATATTTATCTTCAAGCGGACCACTGCCAATTAAAATTAAATGCTCAATCAGTTCTGGATATTTTTCTGCAGAAAGTGCTGCTAACCATGCCCCCCAAGAATGCCCAACCAAAGATACTTTATCACTGCAATTATCCTTGATTTGATTATACAATTCTTCTATAATTTCGGCTATGGAGTATTTTGATTGTATAGCTTCAACGACACCAATCTGCGATAGTTCCGCCAATTCTTGTGCGCATCCTTTTAATGACCCTATTGCTCCGGGACCGCCATGAACCAAAACTACTTTGTAAGGTGCTTTACCATATAGTCGTACCATTTCTATTCACTCCTCACGTCAGAGTGTTATAATTCTGATTTTTTCTCCAATTATACCCCTTGCATACTCTATTTGTCACCACAAAATATAGGACACAGCTGCCGCTATGCCCCATATTACTTATCGCTCCTTTATCATCACTAATTCAAATTTAAAACCTTTTGGAAGAACAATAAAAATCCATCCTGGGCAGCAAGCCGTTCCAATTCATCAGCCGCCAAATCGTAATAGTATTTATTGCTTTTCATATCAATGGACATACTATCCAACGGAAATCCCTTTTTTCTTATTGCACTATGAGGCTTATCTGTTAATATAAACTTCTCACTATCAAGAGATGAATCCATGGCCTCATAAATATGTTTTTCATCCATTACAAAACAAATCGCATTTCTATATCTTGCAATAAGATTTCCATACTGTCTTACAAGACCAGTATAATATTCCATCATTTCTTGATCCGATAAGCATTTCCCATTCACATTGCGAACATGGATTCCTGGCTGAACCTCATTTGGGACATTATCAAAATATAACCCTGAATCACAAGAAAAAACCGGCATCTGAAAGGCTTCATAATACGCAAATGCTTTCAGCCTTGCATTTTCAAGTGGCGTGTTACCAGTTTCTAACACTTCCGGAATGCTCTTTCCTGCTGCTTTCAAATCGTTCAAACCAATCAATTCTATATCCATTTTTTCAAGTCGGTGTTTCATCACTGATAATTTTGCCAAATTACTTGTTCCAAATAATAATTTCATCCTGCCCCTCGTCCAAATATAAATTATAATCGTTTCAGTAATTGTTCCATATTATCCCTGTGCGGAATAATTATTTCTATATCCACTTCGGGATGAGTATTCACATATGCAGTAAGCATATCCATTAAATTATCTTTAGACTTCATATAGTCATCAATGATTATTTCATCACTGAATCCAAGGCGTTTCAAAATAAGCGCAGATACCACACCCGTACGATCCTTGCCCGCCGTGCAGAAATACATCACATTGGATTCTGCATTCATAATTGTATCAATAATATTTTTCATTTTATCATCTATCATTTGTTGATATACAATATGCAGATGTTCAAGTGATTTTGGCGTATCACCACCGCCCGTAACTGGAAGATGAAAATATCTAAATCCTTCTATCTCTTTAAGACTGCATGGCTTTTTGACAATCTCCTCATCTGACCTCAAGTCTACAATCGTAGTTATATTATTATCTAATAACCACCGGATTTCTTCATCTGTCAAATTCTCTGGAAAGTCACTTCTAAAATACCGATTTGTACCTGTCGGCAGCACTCGTGTGTTTTTTGTCGATTGCAATAAAGAACTCATATCAATAACCTCGCTAAATTTCCTGTTTTATTGCTTTTGAGAGACGACTCAGACAAGAGAAAGGTTAATTCCCGGATCTTTCGTTTTTCTTATCTAATTCCACAATTCTATCATATCCATTTTGGATAATGCTCTCTATCCGCTCAAACAAAATTGCATCTTTGTCAACGTTCCCTGTACTGCCACCCTTATAATCTCCCTGTTCGGCAGCGTAAGCGACCAGCTCCGCTTTCATATTTTCTGCCGCTTTCCGACAAGTCTCCTGTTTATCGGAACATTTCAAATAGGCAAATATCCCCGATGCCGCTGTCGCAACTGACGTGGTGCAAGCAATCCAGCCCTTATCTGCGTCGCATGCCGTAAGGATAGTGGCAAGCGCAGGTAATAAGATTCCCAGAATCGATAACGTCATTCCTATATATTTGTAAAAATTCGCATTTTTGATATAATACTCAAAACTGTTTTTTATCCTTTTTTGAAAATACTCATTCTCAATTTTTTCACAAAGATATAGGTAGCTTTTCACTTCTTTTCTCCCAAAAATAATCATATCTTTCTCTATACCTTCCTTCTTTATTTCACTATAAAAAATTTGGTCCCGATGTGCATTATGATTACTAATAAATTCAATAATATAAATATTTCGAACTCGGCACGTTCTTTGTCTATCTTAACTGCATTTGTTTAGGCTTTATGCAAATACACACCTGCTTTTACTTCAATTACATCATTTATTTTGGCTTGCTGATTATCTGTCGCCCAAGTGTTGCCACATATATATTATGCCAAAGGCATAAAATAAAGCAACTTCTTTCGTTATAAACTCAGAAAGTCAAATGGAATTTAAAGTTTTTTCTTCATGCAAACTGATTCTTCCATATCAACATATTGTCCATAATTAGGTATAACCTTATAACCACTTTTTCTATATAATGCCATAGCCGATACAAGTGGTTCACCAGACTCCAATATAAAATACTTAAATCCTTTTTCCCTTGCCCGCTCTTCAAGCATTTTCATAAGTATATTTGATATTCCGCGTCCGCGGTATTCTTGTTTTACAAATACTCTCTTTACTTCCGCACATTCATCGTCATATTTCTTAAAACTTGCACTCCCTACCGGCACATCATTCTCATATGCTACAACAACATCATGAATGTCATCTAATTTGTTATATTGAAGATATTCAGTTCTATTTTCTTCGCCTCCTACAATTTCATTTAAAAAATCATCTAATTCATGACACAATTCTATAAAGTTTCGATCACGTCCATCTGTATATTCAATTCTCATAATATGTATTCCTCTATCAATTCAATCAGTATATTTCCTGCCTTGTACCTACATTCCAGCGAGCGCAAAGAGGAAAGTCAATAAAATTATCCATTTATAAAGCCATTTTTATACACTTTGTTTCAAGGCAAATGGTATTTCTTTATTGCCTTTAAGGTCCTCATTTGCTTGTCCTCATTATGGAAAAAGTCCCTCACCTTATGGCGAAGGACTAAACTTTCTTTGTTATTCTTCCTCTTCCATTAAAGCAATAAAATCATCAGGAAGTATTGCTTTTACCATTCCATCCTGATAATCTTTCACATTTCTGGTAATGATATAGTCCATATCTGCTTTTACTGCTGTCCTCTCAATAACTGCATCCTCATAGTCATTGACCGCCGAGGCAAGGGCATCCACACATTCATCTCCTGTCACTGCCAGTATCCCCATAAGGGAGTACAGTTTTCCCATCACCAGTTTTGCCTGTTCAGTACTATGCAGGTATTTCCTTACAAGATAATAAATATCTGTGGCAGAGCTTGCTGTGATATACATATCTGCGGCACGATTAGCTGCCATAAGGAAAATCTTTTCCGCGCCCTCCTTCCATGGATCTCTGGATGTCAATGCATCAACAATCACATTTGTATCAATCAGAGCTTTCATTTATCTTACACCAAGCCTCTCCCTCTTTGCTTCCTCCATATCTGCATCTATGGGAAGAATCCCAAATAAGGATTTTGCAGTCTCTACCCTGTCCTGATATGGATTTGTCAGCTTTGCCACTACCTTGCCATTCTTTGTGATAAAGACATCCTCTGTTGCAGACAATACCAGATACTTTCCAAGATTGTTTTTCAACTCTGTTGCTGTAACTGACATAAAACCACTCCCTTCTATGTACTATTATTATATCCAAATCGTACGATTTTAGCAATGTATTTAGCTAAAGCATATAAAACTCCAGCCCCAAAGCCAGAATTCTCTGTTCCTATTCTTTAAACCCAAAATCCTCTTTTCATATTTTCCTTTGCCATATTGTTGCCACTTCATTATAACTTTGTCTTATTTTAAAACGGCATCATTTCTCCTTCATATTCCATTGACCGCATTTGTATACTTCCGTCCAATTTTTCAAACTTTCCATATCCCACAAAATGCAATCCACACTTTTTCATAACATTTCCCGAAGCAAGATTAGGCTCGCAATGAGAGGAAGCAAATTTTCGTGCACCAAAGTTTATATGGGCATAATTCATCATTGCTTTTACCGCTTCTGTAGCATATCCCATCCCCCAACAATCATATCTGAAATTATAGCCAAATCCCCAACAGCCTTTTGAAGAATTAAATCCAATATCTCCGCTGCCAATTAGCTTGCCATCTGAAATACGTTCAAAGCCAAAATTATATGTGCTTGTATCCTTTTCGACAAAAGCGAGCCACTGTCTTACCTGCTCAATATCAATATAGGTAGTGTAAACCATATACCTGGAAACCCTTTCATCACTAACCCATTCAAATACATCTTCTGCATCAGTAATTTTAAGAGGACGCAGCAGCATACGTTCTGTATTTATTTGAATATCATGCATTATTTATCCGCCTTCTTTTTAATATGATTTCCAATAATCTCTGACACATCACTAATCGTGATAAAAGCCCTCGCATCTACCTCTTTGATCAGATGTTTCAGTTGATAGATTTCAAGCCGGTTCAGTACACAGTAGAGGACCACCTTTTTTCCGCTAATCAGGCCCTCACCCTCCAACATTGTCACGGTGCGTCCCATCTTCTTATAGATTTCATCCGCAATCCTGCGGCCCTCATTCGTGATTATCATGGCAGCTTTTGCCTGCTCCACGCCTGTCTCTACAAAATCAATCACTTTCGACGTGATAAAATACGTCAGCAGGCTGTACATGGCCCGGTCAAATCCAAACAGAAAACCTGCGGTCGTATAAATCATAATATTGATGAAAAGAACCGTCTGTCCCACCGGAAGATTAAAACGCCGGTTCAGAAAGATCGCCACCGTCTCCGTTCCGTCGAGACAGCCGCCGGAGCGAATGACAAGTCCCACGCCTATTCCCAAAAACACTCCTCCGAAACAGACGGCAAGAAGATAATCCCGCGTTATATCCGTAAGCGACGCAAATATTTCCAGAGAACCCGAAAATGTCACCATGGCAACCGCAGATTTGGCAATAAATTTGGTTCCCAGCTTCCGCATACCGACGATCAGGAACGGAAGGTTGAGCACCAGAGTCAGTACTCCCAGCGGAATCCTGCTAAGATTATTGATCATAATCGAGATTCCCACGATCCCTCCATCCAGGATCGTACATGGAACCAAAAATTCTTCAATGGAAAAAGCAGCGATCATCGCACCTGCCACCAGCGTCACATAACTAAAAATCTCCTTCATATAATCTTTCGACTTTGCAACATGTTCTGACATAGACATTACCTCCGAAATTATCATATCAATGAAAACCGTACCCGTCAAACAAAAAAATGTAGTTCTGCTTTTGCAATCAATTACTTAAATACTACGCTATTTAACATATAATTATCCCCAAACTTCAAAAAGCAGACGAGATGTATCAGCTACCCTTATAACAAGGGGCGAGCCCCTTGTGTTGGGCACTGTATCAAAAAGTTACCGAAAAAAACACCGAGTCGAAGCATTGAACAGTTCAAAAAATTAAGCAGTATTTAATGGAATTGTTTGTGCATTGGTGATAAGATAATGGCGATGCACAATTCAACAAATTGGGATTTAAAGGAGAGCGAAAATGGATATTGAATTTAGAAAAATAACGGAGTTCCCTCGCGGAACACTTGCATCTCTTTTGAAAGACGGTTATTCCTTTGAACCGAAATTCGAGCGCGATTGGCATAAACAATGGCAAGAGTTTGATGACTTCTTTTATGATAACCCTCATATTGCTGAGTTTAGTGGATTTATGACCGTCTTGGGCGGAAAACCCATCGGGTTTGTTTCGTGGAATCCAACAAATCTACCCGAATCAACAGAAGTTGGACACAACTGTATTTTAACGAAATACAAGGGAAACGGCTATGGGAAACGACAGATGCGGGAGGCGGTTCAACGCATGATTGCGCAAGGAGCAAATAAGATAGTTGTTTGGACAAGTGAAATTTGTGTTTCCGCTCAACACACCTATGAAAGTGCAGGCTTTCAATTTGTAAAGAAGAGCGAGGAAACATTTCACCCCGAATATTCAGGACAAAGAATACATTACGAATTTGTAGTAAGCTAAATCTTCATTTGAAGAGCACTTGATGGAAACACATTAGAAAGGAAAAAATGATGCGAATTATTGCTATAATCAAAAAATGTTTGGAATGTGAGAAAGAACTTATTTTATCATCAGTTGAAAAAGAGGATAAGGTTTTGTTTTTTGACAATGAGGAGGAACTTCTTAAGAGCGAGGATTATGCGAATGTAGAAATTGTATTTGGTGAACCTGAATACAGTACGATTCACTGTATGAAAAATCTTAGATGGATTCAAATGACTTGGGCAGGTGCCAATAAATACACTTCTGTTCCGGATTTCCCTGATAATATTATTCTTACCAGCGCTTCAGGTGCTTATGGATGTGTTATTTCTGAATATATTGTTTCCGGAATTCTTGCATTATATAAAAATCTGTTCTCATATCGTGCGCAAATGAAAAGCGGCGGTTGGAACCAAATTAAGGGTGATGATACATTAGAGGGGAAAAGAGTCCTTATTTTAGGAACAGGAAATATTGGACAGGAAACTGCCAAAAAGCTTAGATGTTTTGGGTCTTATACTGTTGGAATATGTCGTACTCCAAACAATAAGCATTTGCCTTTTGATGAAATATATACAATAGACAGTGTTGATGCGCAATTGCAAAGTGCTGATGTGGTTATTATCACGCTTCCGGGTACAGCAGAAACAGCGGGAATGTTTGATGCAGAAAGAATAAAAAAGATGAAGAAAAACGCCATACTCGTAAATGTTGGACGTGGATTTGTTGTGAATACGGACGAATTAACAAATGCTCTGCAGAAAGGATTACTCAGAGGCGCAGTTCTTGATGTTACAGATCCTGAACCTTTACCTGAAGAGCATCCTCTCAGATATATGGAAAATGTGTTATTGACTCCGCATATTTCAGGAATAAGCTGGGGCGAAAATAAGTTTACAAGAAAGAGAATTTTAGATATATTCTGCGAAAATATGAAGCGGGATAGAAATAATGAGCCTAAAAAGAATATGATTGATTTCAGTAAAGGGTATTGATTTACAAGCAAAGCATATACAGTACGATGTGATGAATCAGCCTAAGGTTACGCTTTTACCTTCGATAACATGAAGAGACTAAATTACCCTTTTACGTCACATATTACATTAGCAAATTATTAATACAAATATCTTGACAAGGCAAAAAATTAGTGATATATGTGTATATACACGGTGCATATACACATAAAGAAAAATGGACGACAAAATGGAAGAGGAATTTTCCATGATTAAATCTTTTTGAAGGAGAAATATTTTATGTCAAATTTATATAAAAGCGAATGTTATTGTACTAATTTGAGGCGTAGCGCAAATGCTGTTTCGGATTTTTATGACAGCGCATTAAAAGATACGGGGCTTACAATAGCACAATATTATCTACTTATTAACTTATCAAGACTGCAAAGCGCAAATATTACACATTGGGCAGAACGAGTGGGATTAGACAGAAGCACAATGGTTCGGAATATTAAATTATTAGAATCGCGTAATTTGATTGAGAAAACAGAGGGGCATGGTAAAACTTTTACATTATCAGCGGTAGGAAAAAAATCTTTGGAAGCAGCCGTTACTGTCTGGAACGAAGTTCAAAAGAAGATGGAACTATTTTTAGGGAAAGAAGATGCAGAAGCAATTCTACGCATTGGCAGTAAACTTCAAACCTTGAAAGAGACAGAAATAACACTTTTATAAAAGGATAAAGGTAAAAAGCAAAATGAATCGGATAACAAAAAATAATTTTTTGCAGTATCTAATTGCCGTGGTAGCAGCGTGTCTTGTTTTTGGCATTATGCAGGGAACGAAAGACAACTACGGCATTATGATGAATGACATTATAGAACATACAGGAATCAGTTACGCTGCTGTTAGTTTTGCCATTGGCATTGGTCAAATTTTATATGGAGTTACACAACCTTTATTTGCTATGCTGGCATTGAAAAAATCCAATGCCTTTGTATTGCTATGTGGTATTATTTTAATGGCAACAGGATTGATTGCAACTCCATTTTGTACACAGATATGGAGCATGCTGTTGTTTTTTGGCATTATTTTACCTACTGGTACAGGAGCACTTTGTTTAGGAGTTGTGATGGGGGCAATCTCTCCAATCATTGGTGAAAAACGGGCAGCAGCGGCTTCTGGTATTATTCAGGCAAGTGCAGGAATTGGTGATGCATTGATGGCTCCGGCCCTTCAACATTTGACCGCCTGGCGTGGAATTACTATAGCCATGCCGGTTTTTAGTATCCCCATTTTGTTTATGCTTCCTGTAATTATATGGCTTTCTCAGGGCAAAAAGAAAAATGAAACACAAACATTTCAGACTAACAATACCGATGATGACCACCAAACCGAAACTCTGTCCGTTATTCTGCGTGCAGCATTTCGTGATCGAACCTATTGGTGCTTACTGATTGGATTTTCTACTTGCGGTTTTCATATGTCGATTATTGAAACACATTTGTTTTCGCAGTATTTATCTAATGGCATACCGGGCAGTATCACCTCATTAGCGCTAACGGTTTACGGAATTGCCACCATGCTTGGAGCAGTAATCACCGGTTTTTTGGGCCGGTACTTTCGCATGAAAAATGTGCTTGCTTCGGTGTATGGAATCCGTGTTTTGATTGCGATTGTATTCATTTTTCTGCCGAAATCTATTCCATTTGCCTTTATTGTTACGGCAGCTTTGGGATTAACGGGAGATTCCACTGTACCGCCGACGACAGGTATCATTAGCGGCAAAGTAGGAATTGCAAAAATGGCAGTTTTATATGGTTCCCTTTGCATCGGGCATCAGGTTGGAGCATTTGCCAGCGCATGGCTTGGAGGTATTCTTGTTACTACTCCTCTTAGCTATACTGCATTATGGATTGTTGATTTGTGTCTTTGCTCCATTGCATCATTTGTTAGTTTTCTAATAAAGGATTAATGATCAAGGACATAACCGCCATTGCCATGCGTGATCCATTTAATATATATGTCTGCGCGTTTTTTATCTGGTCAACGTTGGCACTAGCTCTATTTGTCCGTAAGATAACAATTTATCAAGGTTTTATTCAGTATATCAAAGCGGGCACTACAGAGGTATCCTAGTGGCAGAGGTTGACGGTAAAGTTGTTGGGACTGTTTGGGTTCGCATTATGAACGATTATGGACATATAGACAATGAAACGCCCTCTTTAGCACTCTCCCTTTATAAAGAATATCGGGGATTTGGCTCTGCAATATGCCTTTCAGATAACTGGCGCAAAGGCGGTTCAACTGAATGTTTTCAGTGAAAATACTTTAGCGAAACAATGTTATGAAAAAGTTGGCTTTATTGAAAGAAATATTGATAAAGATGTATTTTCATATAAAGACAAGTTATGGAGCAGATGTAACATGATAGTTTCAAAACAATCATCTTCTAATTTTCAGAAACTATCCGGCTCATGAATTTCTATCCCTTCTTCAATCGCCGCTTCAATCCATGTTTTCTTTGCATCTAATGCATTCGCTACTGCTGACTCTACGGTTTCACCACAAGTAATACAACCCGGAAGATCAGGATAGGAAACCACATAGCCGCCCTCACCCTTATCTTCTACAATTTCCATGCGATAAGACATTTCCATATACTCATTCAGCGTCTTCAGCATTTTTCACCTCACCTTCCACAATCTGCTTCACCATCTCCACATAGACTTTCTTAATTGGTTCATGTTTCGGTATCGTAATCGGTTGACATCCTGATTTTCGGAATGTGTAATGACTGCTTCCACTTCTCGGTGCATTCATCTCATAGCCATAGCTTTCCAACACCTTGCTAGGCAACAAAAATATCAATAACAACCATATAACAATTCTTCAGAAAATAATCTGCTACTTTTTGCAGACCTTTCAAATCTTTGGCCTCGTTGTTTGGACTGACTGCCTCATTAAACAATGCAACTGTGTATTATTCGTTCTCGCACTCAGATAAAAAAATTTTAGCTGCTTCGCAAAATTGCTCTGGATTATCCAAAAAAGGAGTATGTCCTGCATTGCTAATGATAACCATTTCTTTTTTATTAGCTGTAACACCCGAATAATAATTATCTACTAAATTCGTCGGAGTAATCCAATCACTGTCACCTTGAATAAAGCAAATCGGAATATCATATTTCTCACGCAAATCCATAACATCAAATTGAAAATACATATAATTCACAAGGCTATTTTGAGAAGTGATAATATTCTGTGTATCACTTGCGAATAAAAACCATTTCACATCATTCCACGACATTTCTGGTGATGTAATCGCAGCAAATGTCTGTTCTGTACCCGACATTTCTCCATTACATTTCAAATATTTTGTAGATGTAATAATCATTTTTTCAAGAGATTTTACATCTAACTCTTCAATATCTTCAGTTTCAGATAATTGTTCAATGCAATGCTTCAAAAATTCAGCATCTTCATTGTTACCATTTGCTGCCGCCATTTGAACTGCACTCTCTGCTGCATAGATTTTCCCTTGAGAAAAATTGGTTACTTGACCAACGCCG
>JAAVAE010000013.1:0-2912 GCA_014804245.1 Lachnospiraceae bacterium
TACCTCCAGGCGCTTTGCAAGGTCCTCATATTTGTCAACATTAAGAACCGTAACTTCTCTGTTTATCTTTTTTACAAAACTGCTCAGCGTTTTTCCGGGTCCGATTTCCACAAAGGTGTCAACGCCATCCGCCAACATTCTCTCCACAGACTGCTGCCACCTTACAGGGGATGAAATCTGTTTTTCTAAAAGCTCCCTGATGTTTTCAGGTGAAGATACATAATCTGCTGTCAGATTTGCCACATAGGGAATGGAAAAGTCGCCAATCTGCACTTTGTCCAAATCTTTCCTCAGTCTTTCTCCCGCTCCCACAAGCATCTGTGAGTGGAAAGGTCCGCTGACATTTAAAGGAACGACACGTTTTGCTCCTTTTTCTTTCAATGTCTCTCCGGCTCTGTTAACGGCATCAGCTTCTCCGGTAATGACAATCTGTCCCGGGCAGTTATAATTTGCAATAGAAACGATTCCCTGGGTGCCTACGCAGACTTCCTCTATCACTTCACTGGAAAGTCCAAGTACAGCTGCCATGGCGCCGCCTTCCGGTACCGCTTCCTGCATATAAACGCCTCTTCTTCTGACAATTGCAAAGGCTTCATCTGCCCGCATTGCTCCGCATGCCACAATTGCCCCATATTCTCCCAGGCTCAGCCCTGCTGTCACATCCGGATGGATTCCCCGCTCTTCCAATACCTTTAAAATTGCCGTTTCTACCGTTAACATAGCAATCTGGGTATATTCTGTAATAGAAAGTTTGTCATTTTCTTCAAAACAGATGGCAGGCATATCCAGACCGGTTATACTGCTTGCCTTATCAAATATCTCTCTGGCAATCTCTTCCTTTTCATAAAAANCTTTTCCCATTCCTATGTACTGTGCTCCCTGTCCCGGAAACATAAACGCTGTCTTACTCATATCCTTCCCTATTCCTTTCACTTTAAAAGAACTGCTGCTTCCTGNATGATCTCATCTATCATTTCNTTGCAGGTCTGTTCNTTCTTNACAAGTCCTGCAATCTGACCTGCCATCANTGTTCCNTTTACTGTNTCNCCATCTATTACNGCNTTGCGTAAAGACCCNAGNGTGAGATGTTCCAGTTCCTCAAGNCCTGCACCTTCTTTTTCCAGACGAAGATATTCTCTTGACATCTGGTTCCGTATCTGACGGACCGGATGCCCNGTGCTCATNCCGGTAACTTCTGAATCNATGTCTTTCGCCTTGATTACCTTTTCTTTATAGTTCTGGTGAACAATAGATTCTCTGGCAACCACAAATCTGGTGCCCATCTGCACTGCTTCCGCTCCCAGCATAAAAGCNGCTGCAAAGCCTCTGCCATCCCCTATGCCGCCTGCTGCAATGACCGGAATNTGAACTGCGTCCACAACCTGNGGAACCAGACACATGGTAGTTGCAGAACCGATATGTCCTCCGGACTCTGTTCCTTCCGCTACAACCGCATCCGCGCCGCATCGTTCCATCATCTTCGCCATAGCTACACTGGCTACCACTGGAATGACCTTTACGCCGGCTTCTTTAAAATCCTTCATGAACTTTGCCGGATTGCCGGCTCCNGTGGTCACCACCTTGACCCCTTCTTCCAGNACCACTTTCGCAACTTCCGGCGCATTGGGATTCATCAGCATGATATTGACNCCTANNGGCTTATCCGTAAGTTGTCTCGCTTTTCTTATNTCTTCTCTTACAACCTCTGCCGGTGCACTGGCTGCTCCTATGATGCCAAGACCGCCTGCNTCGGAAACCGCTGCCGCNAGATGATGCTCTGCNACCCACGCCATNCCGCCTTGTATGATTGGATATTCAATCCCCAAAAGCTCTNTTATTCTGGTTTTCATTACTCTGCCCCTTTGTTTTTCAAATATTCAACCACTGCACCTACTGTGGTAAGCTTCTCAAGATCCTCAGANGGAATCTCAATATCATATTCTTCCTCTAACGCCATCACNAGTTCAAACAGATCCAGCGAGTCCACGTCAAGATCTTCCTTAAATGAGGTTTCCATCTTAATTTCTGCGTTTTCCANGTTAAGTTGTTCTTTGATGATTTCTACTACTTTTTCAAACATATTCTTTCTCCTTCATCTTTCCATTTAGTTTGTTTGATGCTCAAACATTTTGACCGTCAAANATTTTGATTATCAAACTATTTGACGGTCAAAGTATATAGCAGCTGTAAAAAAATGTCAACTACNATTTNAAATTTTTCTATGAAAAAATGTTATTTGGCGCTATAGTGCCGCCTTGGNTTTAGNAACAGGAGGGCATGGNAGGACNGGCGGCGGGGCANAAGCTAGGGNTTCAAGTCTCGTCTTCAAATCGGATTTCACTAACAGAATGGATGGANGTGTTTCTTACCGGACGGGTCGGAGCCAGTCGGCATCCTGCCTCGAGGCTCCTTGCCCCGCCATCCGTGGCGGGGCATCCCTGATATTGTACCATTCTGTAAGTGAAATTGCCGATTTTCCGCCAGAGCCTTGAAACCCTAGCTTGTGCCCCGCCGCCAGTCCTACCATGCCCTCCTGTTCCTAAAGCCAAGGCTGGGTCGTAGGTAAAGTTATGGATTGGNNTTTAATCTGTTGATCTTCTGTTTTAATACTATGTATAGTTCGGCATTTGTAAGATTGTAATAGGACGTTACGTAACGGCTACTGCCGAACTAACTAGTCCAAAAAGAAACTCAATTGATATAGAACCATTCATCAAATATTTGTCAAGTATCTCCGGGCCTGATACATATACATAAAAAAAGAAAATGAGCTGACACCCCTGCTTGCAAACTGGAAAACCACTGTGACAGCAATCATACTCCAATAATTTACATTCAAAGCACGCTTTGCATGTTCTTTTAATTTGATACCGAATAGTTCAGCCTTCGATACAATTTAGATAAATTTTTTT
>JAAVAE010000013.1:2921-11108 GCA_014804245.1 Lachnospiraceae bacterium
TTGATTTTATCTTCCAGAGCATATATAATATAACTTGCGTTTCGGGGTGTGGCTCAGGTGGTAGAGCGCTACTTTAGGGAAGTAGAGGCCGCAAGTTCAAGTCTTGTCACNCCGATCAGAAAAGGCAATAAATACTGATGAAATCAGTGTTTATTGCCTTTTAATTTCTCAAAACAATTTTAATAATGATACCTGCAAGTAAATGCAGTCAGATTCTCATCATTTTCCCTTGTAATAATAGCAATGCCAGAATCTACTTTTCACGGGGGTAGCCAAAACACAGCTCTGAGAGGATAAATAATCCATAAGGAGCCCTTTCAAAAACACCAGCACTTGGCGAGGTTCCTCACGAGCCTAGTGTCTGCTGTGTTTTTGTAGAGCGAGAGCGCGGCGACGTTGGATAATTTATCCTCTCAGAGCGTCACGCTGGTCAGTATGTAAACGGTAACTTCTACTTTTTTTCATTTTCCGGTTCTTTTAAAGTCGGTCTGACCCCATTCTTTTTATTCACATCCTCCCGCANAAGCATGTATACNGTTGACAGAAGCGGAATAAATACCAGCATTCCGAAAATTCCCATCAGGCTTCCTCCAATGGTAACTGCCGCCAGTACCCATATNGAAGGCAGTCCTACCGAATTNCCCACCACATGGGGATAGATCAGATTCCCTTCTATCTGCTGGAGAACGATGAAAAGAACCACAAACCAGAAGGCTTTTACGGGGTCATCCACCAGCATCAGGAACGCTCCTATAAAACAACCTATGAAAGCNCCTACAATGGGNATCAAAGCNGTAAATGCAATCAATACCCCNATCATCACCGCATAGTCAAATTGGAAAAGGGTCATGGAGATGACGAACATCAATCCAAGAATAACTGCCTCCGTACACTGTCCTGTGATAAAGCGGCTGAAATTCTGATGCAAAAGTCCGCACACCTTTAAAGTNCCTTTGTAGATTTTAGGGCTTGTNTAGGCCTCNAGNAGCCTTGCNAACTGANTNCCCAGCTTCTCCTTCTGTGCCAGAANNTAAATCGAAAAGACNAACGCAATAAAGAANTTGACNGTGCTGCTGATAATNCTGCTNGCCACTGAAAAGGTAGAGGTNAGCATGTTTCCCATCCCATTGCGTAAGAATTCCAATGCCGTATTGATAATNTTCTGCCAGTCGATCTGTGCAGCCTCNAAATCAGCCAGAAACTGTGTCAATTCAGGATTCGCNGCAAATAANACTTCNAATTCCTTNATCACATTATCCCAGAANATTGGAATCTTGTTGGTAAGCACTTTGATGGTNGCNANCANCTGGGGTATGACGGTAACNGCTACCAGNGCAATCACAAGAATCACTACCAGAAANGACAGCACTAAGCTTAATCCCCNTCTGGCTTTCTGNAAATNAGGGCTNTTTCNGTTTTTGATACGNTCGCCGNTAAATATCTTTGTCTCAAAAAAGCGCATTGGAATATTGATTACAAAGGCAANCATCCCTCCAACGATAAATGGCTTAANAATANTGNCAACAAATACCGCTGCCCCGCACAGCAGATCAAATTTTATCAGGGCAAGAATCACTANCGCCGTAAANAGAATGAGTCCTCTTATTTTTCTTATGTTCTTTTGGTTTAAATTCATAGTCCTCTCCTTTACCTGCATTCTATAGAGTCTTNAGAAGCTCTAAAAGATAATTCCAAACTCTCTGGGTAGATGAGATACTCAGTTCCTCCTCCGTTGTATGGATATTCTTCATATCCGGTCCGATAGACACGCAATCAAGCTCCGGTATCTTGCATACAAGCAGACCGCATTCAACGCCTGCATGGATTGCTTTCACCTCCGGCTCCCTATGATATAGACTGATATAAGTTTCTATCATTTTATCCCGCAGCGGGGAGTCCTTCCGGTAAGCCCATCCCGGGTAATCGCCGGTCACTTCTGCTTTCGCTCCTGCCAGGCGTGCCATGCTCTGAAGCTGTCCGATCAGTGCTTTTTTTGCACTGTCTATAGAACTTCTCACTGATATCCCTATGCTCACTTTCCTTTCATCCATCCGGAGAAGTCCCGGATTTAAAGAAGTTTCCACCAGCCCAGGCATGGCGGCGCTCATTGAAAGCACACCATGGGGGAGGATATTTAAGAGACTGACGATTCTTTTGCTCTCCTGCTCCTCTATTACTTTTTCTTCTTTCATACTTCCGGAAGAATCCATGGTATTGGCGTAAATGCAGACTCCGCGGTCTTTCTCCGCCAATTCCTGCTTTAATTCTCTATCAAGCTTTTCACACAGATGCTTGAAAAGAGTCAGGCACTCCTGCTGGGAAAACTCTCCCTGCATGACTTTCTGCCTGCTGTTGCCATTTTCATATCCGGTAAGAAGGATGTGCGCTTTCGCAAAAACCGGAATGGCGTTATCCGCAACACCTCCTTCCAGATGCTCAATGCAGATATCCAGCTTGTCGGAAAGCTTTGCAAGCACCCGTCCCAAAAGGCAGATGGCATTTCCCCGTTCTTTGTGTATTTCCTCACCGGAATGACCGCCTTTAAGCCCTTCTATACTGATTTCACAAGCAATCCCCTGTCTTTGCTTTTTCTCATGGGAAAGGTGGAAATTCACCCTGGCTCCTCCTGCACATCCGGAAAGGAAAATTCCCTCCTCCTCCGAATCCAAATTGATCAGCCGCCTGGATGTAAGAGGTGAAACATCAAGGGCCCTGGCACCGTCCATTCCCACTTCCTCGTCAACTGTGATGACCAGTTCTATTCTTGGATGGGTATATGTCCCGTCAAGAAGCGCCAATCCATAAGCTAGTGCAATCCCGTCATCACCGCCCAGACTGGTTCCGTCCGCCATCAGTCTGTCTCCGTCAACAATCAGCTTAAGTCCATCCTTCTCCATATCGATCCGGCATTCCGGCTTCTTTACCGCTACCATATCCATATGTCCCTGAAGCATGACCGCTTCATGATCGGAGTACCCTTCAGAAGCCTCCTTGATTATAATGACATTTCCCACCTCATCCTGATAATGCTCCAAGTTTCTTTCCTTTGCAAAACGTACCAGGTAATCACTTATCATCTTGGTATTTCCTGAGCCATGGGGTATCTGGCATATCTCCTCGAAAAAGTAAAACACATCTTTTGGTTCCAGATTGTCAAGCGCTCTCATATTGCTCCTTTCTGCTGTCTCGCTCCACAAGACATTCTTATCAAACGCTGCGCAAGCAGCTTATTGATGCAAAAAAGACCTTATCCGTTTAAATAAGGTCTTTCGTTTGTTCTGCTATCTACTTTCTGTAACTGCATAAATGCCAATATGCACTTATGCGATTTTGCTCTTTGCAAGTTCTGCTAAGGTCTTGAAACCTTCTGCATCATTTACTGCAAGTTCTGCCAACATCTTTCTGTTGATGTCAACCTCTGCCAGCTTAAGTCCATGCATGAACTTGCTGTAAGATAAACCATTCATTCTTGCAGCTGCATTGATACGTGCAATCCAGAGCTGTCTGAACTGACGCTTTCTTTCCTTACGTCCTGCATATGCAGAAGTCAAAGCTCTCATTACGGACTGCTTTGCAACTCTATACTGTTTGCTTCTGGCTCCTCTGTAACCTTTTGCAAGTTTTAATACTCTATTGTGTTTTTTCTTGGCGTTTACACCGCCTTTTATTCTTGCCATTTCTTATAATCCTCCTTACGACTTTTAAATACATCTTACAGCTTATCTTATAAATAAGGTAAAATCTTCTTCATGTTCTTAACGTTGGTCTTATCTGTAATTGCAGACTGTCTTAAGTTTCTTTTTCTCTTGGTAGTCTTCTTGGTTAAGATATGGCTCTTGTAAGCTTTGCTTCTTTTTAATTTACCTGTTCCTGTAGCTTTAAAGCGCTTTGCAGCAGCTCTGCTTGTTTTCATTTTGGGCATAACTGTTTCCTCCTGTATCTTTCATATTAATTTCTGCCGACAGGGCATGTCCCCGTCATCTATTTTAACTGGCAGGCTATCGCTTTTCAGTTAAAAACATTGTCATACTTCTGCCTTCCACCTTGGGAGCCTTTTCAACCACACAAATATCAGATAATGCCTGGGCAAAATCATCCAGAATGTGCTTGCTGTTTGCCATATGTGCCATTTCACGTCCGCGGAACCTGAGTGTAATCTTTACTCTGTCCCCCTTGGAAATAAATTTCCTTGCCGCATTCATCTTGGTATTGAGATCATTGGTATCAATATTCGGAGATAAGCGGATTTCTTTTACTTCAATAACTCTCTGCTTTTTCTTTGCTTCCTTCTCTTTACGGGTCTGCTCATACTTATACTTCCCGTAATCAACAAGCTTGCACACAGGCGGCTTTGCAGTGGGGGCAATCTTCACCAGGTCTACTCCTGCTTCCTCCGCCATCTGCAATGCTTCTCTTGAAGACATAATTCCTAACTGTTCGCCGTTTTCTCCAACGACACGTACTTCCTTGTCTCTGATCTGTTCGTTAATGAATAATTCGCTAATGACTGTGTCCTCCCTACATAACAAAAAAGTGGATAGCATAACTATCCACAAAATCTCACAAGAACCAACATCCGTATACAAAATCAACAGATTAATTGGATTATGAACGCCTGTAAGCCCAATCGCCACAGGGTGAGAGTGGATACTCTGCTTTCATGTTTATGCGTTTTCCGCATGCTTAATTAGCTTACCATCAATCTATTAGAATGTCAACACCTTTTTGAAATTTTATTCATCTTTTGCAAGACTGACCTTCTCTTCCCTGACTAAGCGGATCTCTCCGTCCGAAATTTCAAAATCCGCCATCAAATCATCATCTGACATCTGACTATAGGTAATCGTATATGTGTCTTCCGCCAGAATCAGATAGGCAAGCTGTTCTATCTCTTCTCCATCCTCCACTGCATAAGAACTCCGTATTTTGTAACCGGGAATTCCTTCCATGTCGATTTTTTCAAAGGATTCTATCTCAAGCGTGACTTCCATGCCTGCCTTTTTGTATGCTTCGTTCATAGTCTCTTTATAGATTTCCTCTGTGAGCGTCTTTGAGACCATTCCCTCTCCGCTCCCCTCCGAAACCGTATAATAGATATTGGAAGAATCAAGGGGATTCCTTTCATGCACATACATGCCTTGTATTTCCGGGGACTCTTGATAACCTGCCGGAATGAGTACCGCGCAGTACCGCACTTCCTCTCCCGCTCTTTCTTCTTGTTCTTTTAACTCAAATTCCTGCATTTCTATGTATTGTGTCTCGCCTCCATCCTCTGACTGGATTCCGGCAACAGTGACAGCCTCTTTTGCGCATCCCGTTAACAGAAATGCCGCACAGGCTATCCATATCCATTTTCTTTTCATATCACGATGGTTCCTTTTATACTGTTCTTTCCGGCATTTATGCCAACTATTACTCATTTAAACACAAATCTTTTCATAAAACAAGTGCCTGTTTTTTCATAATCTGTAAAAAACAGGCACTCTATCAATTTTTTGTAACTGTTCAGTGCCTTCACAGTTACAATGCAAAATCCATCCTAAATTGCCTACGGCAATGGGATTTTGCATACCTGAATCATATTCTTACGGTCTCAGCAGTAAATGCTTCGACCTGTGCTGAATAGTTACAACTTTTTACTTTTCTGCGAAAGTTGAACAGGCTGTTTCTCTGCAATTATCAGCGCCGCAGCCCCTGATATCCACATGATCGGCAATGCATTTATAGTTGCTGTTATGCACACAGTTTGTAGCCTCACAATCAATGCTGATGGTCTTGCTTGGATGCTCTAAAGCACTGGTAAACCGATCCCTGCTTGACTCTGAAAAGCTTTCACAGCATGTATCATCATCACAGCAGGCATGTTTTCCGCCCACCATGATATCTCCTTTACAGCAGCACTCACTCTTATTATATGCACAGTTATCTACGGAACATTTTAAATCAGCCATCTTCTTACCTCCTTCATACCTTTTCATAGTCTGATGCTCAGTAATTAGTATGACCGATTTTTTGGGCTTCATTCACCTAACATTTAAAATGAAATTTTATATAAATTGAACCAATACCGTTCCACCATGACACTATCACATTCCACTGCTTTCATGCCAGCATCTTCCCATTTTTCTATGATTTCTTCTCTTGCATTTCCGCTCCCCAAAAACCATACCTGATGCCCTTCCTTTAGAAGTTCCCTCATTGCCAGAATTCCTTCTTCATCTGAAAATTCTCCTTCTACCAGCCCATGATTTTGAGGATACATTTCACAGATCAGCTCTTCCGGCTCTCCATACCATAAATAGGTCTGATTCGGCAGGTAATAAGAAATCACTGCCTGAACCTGATCAAAGTTAAACACCAGAATGTCCCCTGAATCAATCTTCTCCAAAGCCTCCTGCGCTTTCTCCATCTGTACCCGCTTCCACATTTCTTCCCCGTAAAAAGCGCGGTAATTTCTAAGCCCGATTATCAGAAGAAAGAAAAGCAGCGGAATAAAAAGCCTCTTTTTATCTTTAACAGCCGAAATAAGCAGCGCAAACGCAAGCCAGAATACCCCCAATGCCGGGAGCATATAGCGATATACAAAAATAGGACGTATCAGGAAAGATGCCAGAAAACCAAACAAAATGATTCCAAGGAGCACTGCCACACAGCCTGCCGTAAAAAAGGCTCTGCACTTCTTCTTTTCATCTTCTTTCCTCCAATTGATAACCATTCCTATGAGCAGCGCCCCATAACAGACAAATAAAACCACCGCCAGCACGATATTCAGCTTCTGATTTGAAAAAAGAGGCTGAAACAAAAATTTGACACAGCCGCCCAGACTCCGCCACCCAAGGGGAGGAATCCAGTAGTTTTCTTTTATCTGACCAACCTGCCTGGTCACCACAAGTACCAGCCACGGTGCATACCCCACACAGCATACAAGAGCGCTTATGAAGAAAGCTTTTACTTCCTGCTTCCATTTACGCTCTCTGCATAATGCTGTCAGCAGATAAAGATAGACCATGCAAGCCGCCACACAGGCAAAGTAGTGAGTATAGCACGCGGCAAGGGAATAAATAGTAATAGCAATCCAATTTAAAGTTCTTTTCTCTTCTCCCCCACACACCAACTCGTAAGCATGAAGCATGGCTGCCAGAATGAAAAACAAAGCATAACTGTACATTCTGATTTCCACCGTGTAATCCGCCAGTTGAGGCATGGCACAGATGAAGAAACAAAAAAGCCCTGCGCTCAGCATGCCAAAGTGTCTTCTCACCTTCGTCAATGCATAAATCAGACAAAAGAAAAAAGGAAGCACCGAGACCAGCTTCGCAATTGCTGCCGGATGAATGCTTCCTATGAGCGTACCAGAAGCCGCAAGAACAAATTTCACGATCAAATAATAAAGAGGAGGGTGGACATCCCTTGCGGTAATAGATACCAGTTTACCACAGGACTGGTCCGCCAGTCCCATGGTAAACAATTCATCATACCAGATGTCGCTGCTAAAGCACAAAAATACGGAAATCCCCAGCAAAATCACGCTGACTGCCACGAAAAGTATTCCAATCACTTCATCCCACTTTAACTTCTGCTTCATCTACAGCCTCTTTCTTTTAACACATGCTAAAAAACAGCATGCTATTTTTTATCTTCCTGAACCTGTTCTTTGCGGATTTCTTTTGTCCTGATTTCTTTACAGATCTGATCGATAAATTCTGCCAAAGGTTTTACACCTTCATCTCCTGCAAAACGGCTTCTCACCGATACGCTGCCGTCCGCCTCTTCCTGCTGTCCCACAACCAGCATATAAGGCAGTTTTGCAAGTCTTGCCTCTCTGATCTTAAAGCCGATCTTCTCAGAACGGTTATCCACCTCTGCAAGCACACCGTTTTTCTTAAGCTCTGCTCTCACTTTCTCTGCATAGTCTTCATATTTCTCAGAAATAGGAAGTACCCTTACCTGCTCAGGACACAGCCATGTAGGGAATTTTCCTTCATACTTTTCAATCAGCCACGCCAGAGTTCTCTCATAGCATCCCATGGAAGTTCTGTGAATGATGTAAGGACGCACCTTGTCACCGTTCTGATCGATGTAATACATATCAAACTGTGCTGCGAGAAGGGCATCCCACTGTATGGTAATCATGGTGTCTTCCTTGCCATACACATTCTTTGTATTGATATCGATCTTCGGTCCGTA
>JAAVAE010000014.1 GCA_014804245.1 Lachnospiraceae bacterium
GTATTAAAGGCGGGCTGCGCTTATCAGCCGCTGGATCCGACTTACCCGAAAGACCGGCTTTTGTTTATGTTGGAGGATTCCGGAGCGCAGGTATTGATTGCGGACGAGTCAATGCTTGAGCTTGTACCGGATTTTGGCGGGGANGTCCTGCTGACCAGCGAGATTGGGAAACTGCCTGCAGNGGACGTGGATCTGCCTTTGGCAAAACCTGAGGATCTGTTCGTCTTGCTGTATACTTCCGGTTCCACCGGCGTACCGAAAGGGTGTATGTTAGAGTATGGCAATATTACCGCTTTTTGCAGATGGTATCACCGTTACTATCAGCTGACAGAGGAGGACCGGGTTGCTGCATATGCTTCCTTTGGTTTTGATGCCAGTATGATGGATATTTTCAGTACGTTGACAAGAGGCGCTGCGCTCTACGTGATTGCAGAAGATATCCGTCTGGATTTCATGGAATTGAACCGTTATTTTGAAGAAAACGGTATTACAAACAGCTTTATGACCACACAGGTAGGGCGGCAGTTTGCAATGGAGATGAAATGTAAGACGTTAAGACACCTGTCTGTGGGCGGTGAAAAGCTGGTTTCCATGGAACCGCCCAAAGGGTATTGTTTTTATAATTTATATGGACCGACAGAAAGTACGGTATGTGTTACCGCTTTATGTATAGACCGGTATTACGATAATATTCCTGTCGGAAAAGCGCTTGACAACGTGAAATTATACGTTGTGGACGGGCAGGGGCACAGGCTTCCGGCAGGTGCATGCGGGGAACTTTTGGTTTCCGGTATTCAGGTTGCAAGAGGCTATTTGAACCGTCCGGAGAAAACGGCAGAAAGCTTCTCTTCTAATCCTTATACGGATGAAAAAGATTACCAGCGTATGTACCGTACAGGGGATGTTGTCCGGCAGCTTCCGGATGGAATGATTCAGTTTGTAGGACGGCAGGATGCACAGGTAAAAATCCGTGGCTTCCGTATTGAATTATCTGAAATAGAAGAANTCATCCGCAGATTCCCGGGAATCAAGGATGCGACGGTGGCAGCTTTTGATGAAAATGGCGGAGGAAAGTATATTGCGGCATACGTTGTTTCAGATCAGAAGATCGATGTAGAAGCATTAAACAGATTTATCCTTGAGACAAAGCCTCCTTATATGGTTCCGGCAGTTACGATGCAGATTGATGCGATTCCGCTTAATCAGAACCAGAAGGTAAATAAGCGTGCGCTCCCTAAACCGGAGAAACAGGCGGAAGAACTGGTTGCACCGGAAACAGAGATCCAGAAGCGTATCTTTGAATGTGTGGCAGAGGCTGTAGGACATCGTGAATTTGGNNTTACNACNGATATNTACTATGCCGGNCTGACTTCAGTCAGTGCGATCNGTTTGAATGTCCTGCTTGCCAAAGAGTTTGATATCGTCATAAAGACTGCGGATTTAAAGAAGAATGCGACGATCATACAGTTAGAGNGGTTTATCCTCGGAAGTGAAGCGGCTAAGGGGCATGACGTGCAGGAGATTTATCCGCTGACNAATACACAGCTCGGCGTGTTTATTGACTGTACAGCAAATATGGGTACAACCATATATAATATTCCATATTTACTGAAACTGAGTGANAAGNTTGATNTAGACCGGTTGAAAGAGGCAGTCCGGCAGACGATCGAAGCGCATCCCTATTTAAAGGTTCAACTGTTCCTGAATGATGACGGAGAAGCAAAGCAGAGAAGAAATGATGATCTGCCGGCAAATGTGGAGATTGTAGAAGGTCTGGATATGGAGAATCTTGTCCGTCCGTACGGACTGTTTGGCGAACCGTTATACCGGTTTGAGATCCATCAGACTGTAGAGGGCAATTATTTGTTTATTGATCTCCATCATTTGATTGCCGATGGAACCTCTCTTGATATATTGATTGACCATATCAATCANGCTTATAATAATGAGAGCCTTTCACNGGAAAGNTATACCAGCTATGATGCTGCGCTGGATCATGAGGCGGCATTAAAATCGGATACCTACAAAACGGCAGAAGAATTTTACCGTTCGGAATTTGAGGANTGCGGCGGTGATACCAGTTTTTATCCGGATAAAAATGACGGAAAACCGGCGGTGGGAACGGTTAGTATTGTGGATGAAGGTCTGTCNNCAGAATTTGTNCATGCGCTTTGNGAAAAATTTGGAATTACGGAAAATGTATTTTTTATNGGNGCTTTTGGTATTCTGCTTGGAAAATATAATTTTAAAGAGGAGGCTGTCTTTACTACTATTTATAACGGCAGGAACGATTCGCGCTTAGCGGAGACGATTGGAATGNTGGTTAAGACNCTNCCTGTNCGTTGCCGNATAGAAAATGATATGGAAAGTTATTTCCAGACACTTAGGCGNCAGCTGATGAACGCTATGGATAACGATATTTATCCGTTTTTTGAAATCAGCAGNAACTATAACGTACAGCCNAANGCCATGTTCGTATATCAGGGAAGCCAGTTTTCGTTTGACTGCATCGGGCAGGAGCCGGCCGAGCAGATTCCGCTGTACNTGAANGCNGCAAAGGCTCCGGTATCGNTTNTTGTCAGCATACAGGACGGCAAATTNGAATANGANCTGGAATANCGNAAGGATATGTTTGAAGAAGAATCCATACAGTTCATGTTAGANAATTTTTCAAAGATAGCAAACGGACTTGCGCAGGAAAAAACACCGCAGGATATCCAGCTGCTTTTTGAAGAGTCAAAAGAAATGGTAGATGATCCGGCTTATACAGGCAAGACATTTGTGGATCTGTTTAGGGANGCCGTAAAGCTATATCCGGACAGACCGGCAGTGCGTGACAGCCANGGAACCATTACCTACCGNGAACTGGATAGAATTTCTGATTATGTGGCAGCAAAATTAAGTGAGAACGGATTTGGACCGGAACGGGTGGCAGGAATTCTTTGCGGCAGGACAAAGGAATTTGTAGCAGGNTATGTCGGCGTTATGAAAGCCGGCGGNGCATATGTNCCGCTGGATCCGGAGTATCCGCAGGATAGGCTTGAATATATGCTGGAAGATTCCGGCGCTGATAACCTTNTGATGGTGAGGGANTATGCAGACTTGATGAAGTTCTACAACGGAAATGTATTGTGGCTGGATGATATGGTAAAAGAANGTGAAAATTATCATCTGACCGCAGAACTTACAGATCCTAAGCCGGAGAATCTTGCATACATGATTTATACCTCCGGTTCCACAGGAAAACCCAAAGGAGTTATGATTGAACAGAGAAATCTNGTCAATCTGATTATGCACATGAACTCCTTCCTTAAAATCGTTCCTGAGGATATTTGCTCNGAGTTTGCAAGTTTCTGCTTTGATGCCTCTGTCCATGATTTGTTTGCACCCCTTACGGTAGGAGCCCTTTTGTATATCTTCCCGGAATCCATCCGAAAGGATGCCCTGCAAGTGGCAGAAACCATCAAAAAAGAAAAAATTACCATGGGAACTTTCCCTACCCAGATGGGCGAACTTGTGGCAGAGATCCTGACTGAGCCGTGTGATATGCGCGTCATGACGCTGGGCGGTGAGAAATTTAAGCGTTATTATAACCGCAGTTACNTCATGATCAATGGTTATGGACCCACTGAAAATACAGTATCATCTACAGAGTTCGTNGTGGATAAGGAGTATAAGAACATCCCTATAGGCAGGTCGCAGATGAATGTGCGCAGCTATATTGTGGATGAAAAGTTAAACCGCCTGCCGGTGGGCGCACCTGGAGAACTGTGTCATGCAGGCAGACAGATTGCAAGAGGATATCATAATCTGCCTGAAAAGACAGCGGCAAGCTTTGTGGAAAATCCTTTTAGANCCTGCGCGGATGATGCAAGAATGTATCACACCGGGGATATGGTTCGCATGAAAGGCGACGGAAATATAGAGTATATTGGAAGAATCGATTCCCAGGTGAAGATTCGCGGCTACAGAGTAGAATTAAGTGAAATTGAAGGAGCCATTTTGTCCTATGAGGGAATTAAGGAAGCGGCAGTCACGGTTATAGAAAAGAGCGGAAACAAATATATCGTGGCATATTACACAGGAGCATCACCGGATACGCAGATTTGGCAGGAATTTTTAAAGCCGCTGCTGCCGGAATACATGATTCCTGCCTTCTATGTGTATCTTGACAGCATGCCTGTTACACCGGGCGGAAAAATCGACAAGCGTTCTCTTCCTGCGCCCAGCGTGGAGACNGANAGAGACGGATATGAACCTCCGGTTAATCCGATACAGGAACAACTCTGTGAAATATTTGAAAAAGCGCTTGGAATGGAGAAGATCGGAATCAATGATAACTTCTTTGAATTAGGAGGCACGTCACTGACAGCATCCAAGATAGCAGTGCTGTGTTTGGCGAAAAAGCTTCCTGTGGTATATGCTGACATTTTCAAATACCCTACAGTGAGACAGCTTGCAGCATGGGTGTATGAAGATTCGGTAGAGGAAACAGTGGAAAAAGATGAAATATCCTCTTATAATTATGATAAGATCAGCCGCATTCTGCTTCCCAACAGAGCAAAGAATGCAGATCTGGTGAAGAAAGAGGAATTAGGCGATATCCTGTTGACAGGCGCTACGGGCTTCCTTGGAATTCATGTGCTGAAAGCATTCCTTGATTCTTATGATGGAAAAATTTATGCGCTGGTAAGGAAAGGGAAATATCCTTCCTCCGAAAAACGGCTGATGAACATGCTGATGTATTATTTTGACGACCCCCTCGAGGAGCTTTTTGGGANGAGGATCTTCTGTATTGACGGAGATATTACAGACCAGAAGTCCTTAGAAGGCCTGAGAGAATATCCATTTAAGACTTTGATTAACTGTGCGGCATGTGTAAAGCATTTCTCCTCAGATGATACGCTTCAGAAGATTAATGTAGACGGTGTGAGAAATCTGATTGCGCTTTGCAGTGAACTGAACAGGAGACTGATTCAGATATCCACGGTATCTGTTGCAGGAGAAGGAACGGGTAATAAACCCGGTATTGACAGGGATCTTTGCGAGCATGAGCTATATATCGGTCAGAGAATCACAAATGAATACATCCGGACCAAGTTCCTGGCAGAGCGTTACATACTGGAAGCAGTTCATGATGGACTGGATGCCAAAATCATTCGTGTGGGCAATCTGATGAGCCGTAACTCGGATGGTGAGTTCCAAATTAACTTTGTCACCAATGGATTTTTGCGGGGCGTCCGCGGATATGTGGCGGTGGGAATGTTCCCTATAAGCGGCATGAATGAGAGNGCTGAATTTTCNCCTATNGATTCTACCGCAGAAGCAATTTTAAAGCTGGCAGGAACAGATAAGAAGTTCACCGTTTATCATGCATGCAACAGCCATCANATTTTNATGGGAGACTTGATTTATGCAATGCAAAATCATGGATTTGAAATTCAGATTGTAAGTGATGAGCAGTTTGATAAAGGCGTCAATGATTATGCTGCNTCCCATGAAGACAGCGANGCTGTGTCCGGATTGATTGCATATGCGTCAAGAGACGAGGATCAGATTTACACCGTAGGATACAAAAATCAGTTTACCACGGAGGTGTTATACCGTCTGGGCTATAAGTGGCCGATTACAGATGACAATTATCTGGAACATGCCATAGATGCGCTGGATAAGCTGGGATTTTTTGAATAGGAAAAAGAAGAAAGACGGTACATTTAAGTATGGTACATTTATATGCAACGGATACNAGGAATCTGCCGGATCCTAAAGAAGATTCCGCGCTGCTTGAACAACTAAGGGCCGAAAGAAAATGCAGAATTATGAAATATCTTAAGGCGGAGGACAGAAAACGGAGCCTTGGGGCAGGTCTTTTGTTAAACGAGATCCTGCCCCGCTATGGGGTATCACCTTCCGGAATCCGGGTAGGAGCAGATGGAAAACCGGTAGTAGAAGGAATCTTTTTTAATCTGTCACATTCTGATAACATAGTCATCTGTGCGACGGCGGAGAAGGAAGTGGGATGTGATGTGGAAAAAATCGCAAAAGCACCGGAGGGAGTAGCGGAGCGTTTTTTTCATCCCAGCGAGGCAGAGTATGTAAAAGCAGGCATGGGAGAAGAGAGAGATCACAGATTTTTCCGAATCTGGACAATGAAAGAAAGTTATATAAAGATGACAGGGGAAGGAATGGGTCTTTCCTTTGATCGTTTTGAGTTTCTTCTGGATTCTGAAAAAACAAAGGTGCGCCGGGACGGTAAAATCCTTTCCTGCCATGTTATGGAGTATGATATTCCGGGATATAAGGTATCCGTATGTGCAAAGGAAGAGGAGTTTGCCAGATCCATAGAATTTGTTGACCTTGGGTGATAATAAGGTTAGAATGAAAATAATGATAAAAAGAAAGGTATGGATGTAAAATGACAATAACAAAAAGCACAGAAAATGCAGTACNTACGTTGGCACTGGAAGGAAGACTGGATACGAATACGGCACCAGAACTGGAAAAAGANGTCAGTACAGATCTGACAGCTGATGTACAGACTTTGATTCTGGACTTAAAAGAACTTGAATACATTTCCTCTGCCGGATTGCGAGTTCTTCTGGCTGCACAGAAAAAAATGAANAAGCAGGGGAATATGGTTATAAAAAATGTAAATGATATGATNATGGATGTATTTCAGGTGACTGGATTTGTAGATATTTTGACCATTGAATAAGTAATGAANCAAAAAAATGTTCATCTGGCAGTTTTNGGAGTCAGCCTCGCAGAGACAGAAGTTTTTACGGAATGTCATAATTATGCGNGGCTGATTGCCGCATTTATTCCCTTTTTACTTTTNGGATTAAAGACGGTAAAATAATAGCAGACAAGGCAATAAAATTATGATACAGTTAAAAGAACCTGTAAAAATGTATNAAGGGGTTCGTAATAAAGATTATGAATAGAAAGAAGGCAGGGAAATGGAAGAAGCATTTCTTGAGAAAGTAAAAGAGCAGGCNAATCAAGCGGCTGAAGAATTGATTGGTAAAGCGCATCTGGAAGAAGGAGATATCCTTGTGGTAGGNTGTTCCTCCAGTGAAGTGACAGGAGAACGGATAGGAACATCTTCAAGTCTTGAGACGGCGGAAGCGGTATTTGAGGGGATTTATGAAGCTGTCAGGAAAAATGGACTTTATCTTGCCGCTCAGTGTTGTGAACATTTNAACAGGGCGATTATCATTGAAAGGGAGCTTGCAAAAAGAGAAAGGCTTTCTATTGTCAATGTCATCCCTCAGCCTAAGGCAGGAGGCTCCTTTGGAACCACAGCCTATAAACGGTTTTCACATCCNGCNGCAGTGGAGCATATAAAGGCNCAGGCAGGCATGGANATCGGGGACACATTGATTGGTATGCATCTTACAGAAGTAGCAGTTCCTGTCCGCATTTCNGTTAAGGAAATAGGGCAGGCACATCTGGTATGCGCCAGAACGAGAGGAAAATTTATCGGCGGNGAGAGAGCCGTTTATAATCAGGATATGCTGTAGATAAAAGTACAGACAAAGCGGAGGAAACTATGGGAAACGAAAACCAAAGTTATGATCAGGGAGCGGCAGAACAGGGAATATTCGGGTATACCGGAAATCCTTTTGAACAGATGGATTACGGTCTATGTAAAAAGTGCAGGCACAGAACCATAGACCGGAGTGAAAATCCCAATTCTGAATTGTGCAAAGAATGCAGGGAAGAACTAATCAAATTAAAGATACCGCCTGTATTTTACATATGTGCTGTNCTGGTAATTTTTCTTATGGTCTTTACAATGATNCCTTCTGTGAGGGGATTGGTAAATGTATTTTCTTATGAAAGNGCGCAGGAAACGTCCGAGGAGGGTTATGTGATAACCGTNATGGATAATCTGGTTTCTATCTTAGATGAAAATCCNGACAATATNGATGTGGCNATANAACTTACNGATGTTGCAATGGATTACAGCTATTATGANTATGCCGCTTANGCCATTGANAATTTCCTGGTAGGAGAAGAAGTTCCGGATAAAGTATATTACAGAATCAACAGATACATAGACGAACTTAATACTTATTATGATACNATTGATTTGAGCGACAGCATATGGGAAGAACTCTATGAAGACTGGGAAGAGGATGATGATCCCTATGTAATGNTGGATGCTTATCGTGAAAAGATATCGGAATATATTGGAAATACAAAGTATGATCAGGCGCTGCTCTATTATTATCTGGGAAGAATGACAGAGGATGGGGAACAGAGCATTCAGTATCTTAAAGAATGCGTAGACATTAATCCCTGCTATTACGANGCCCAGGCGCTGATTGCAGTTTATTATCGCAGACAGGGTAATTTGAATAAGGCGAGGGAAATTCTTGAAGCTGTCTATGAAACGAATAAAGAGGATTATTCCATATTGAGGGTATATGCAACCTTAGAACTTACGGAGGGAAATGTGGAGGATGCTCTTGACTATGCGCACAGGGCTTATGATATGTATCCGGAGGGAGATTATGTGGTGGATACTTATGCAGTTGCACTAGTGGCAAATGACAGGATGGATGAAGCAATGGAACTTGTCAGCGAATATGAAGATGATGACTATTATTTTGATGATGACTTCTATGATTTCCTTGATGGGAAAATGACACTGGAAGAATATTACATAGGGGAATAGGGGGAGAAAGATGATTATACCGGGAATATTAATATCGATTGTGACCTTTCCAGGGGTTGCTGTACATGAACTGGCGCACCAGATCTGTTGTAGAATCTGTAGGATGCCGGTTTACGAAGTGAAATATTTTCAAGTAAAAAATCCCTGCGGTTATGTTTTGCATGAGGTCACGTCCAATCCGTGGAAAAATCTGATGACAAGTTTAGGTCCCTTTTTTGTCAATACGATTCTGGGTATGTTGATTACATTGCCTGCTTATGCCAATGTTTTTGATTATAACTATGTAGGCGGAACACTGGGGTTTTATGTAACCATAAGCAGCTGGCTGCTCTACTGGCTTGGGGTATCAATTTTGATGCATGCGTTTCCCAGTACGGGAGATGCAAAAGCGCTGGTTAAGAGCGTACTTAAAAACAAAGAAGTAGGTCTGCTTGCTAAAATCGTGACTGCGCCGTTTATCGGATTGATTTATCTTGGGGCATTCGGCTCCATGATCTGGCTGGATCTGGTTTATGGCATATGTATGTCTATGGTACTCCCTAAAATATTGGGATCTCTCTTATTTTAGTAAAATTCTTGAAAAAGACGGGTTCTTTTGTTACACTAAAAGACAGGCAATATAGTTAGTTATAATTTTTTAATACAAAAGGAGCGAATATTATGAACAAAGTAACGTTTGATTATTCCAAAGCTGCTTCCTTCGTTCAGGATCATGAAGTAGAATCCATGAAAAAGCTGGCTATGGACGCAAAAGATTTACTGGTTTCCAAAACCGGAGCAGGAAATGATTTCCTTGGATGGATTGATCTTCCTGTAGACTACGACAAAGAGGAATTTGACAGAATCAAGAAAGCAGCCGCTAAGATCCAGAGTGATTCAGAAGTCCTTCTGGTAATCGGCATCGGCGGATCTTATCTTGGAGCAAGAGCTGCCATTGAATTCTTAAGACACAGCTTCTACAACACAGTAAGCAAGGAAATTAGAAAAACACCTGAAATTTACTTTGTAGGAAATTCCATCAGTTCCACTTACATTAAGCATCTGATGGACGTAATCGGCGATAGGGATTTCTCCATCAACATGATCAGTAAATCCGGCACTACTACAGAGCCTGCTATTGCATTCCGTGTATTTAAGGAAATGATGGAAAAGAAATACGGCAAGGAAGAAGCAGCAAAGAGAATCTATGCAACCACAGATAAGGCAAGAGGCTCCTTGAAGAGTCTTGCCACAGAAGAAGGCTACGAAAGCTTTGTAGTTCCGGATGATGTAGGAGGACGTTTCTCTGTTCTCACAGCCGTTGGTCTGCTTCCTATCGCAGTAAGCGGCGCTGATATCGACAAACTGATGGAAGGTGCACAGGCAGGACGCAAGGCTGCCCTGGAAGCTCCTTTTGAAGAAAATGATGCAGTGAAGTATGCTGCACTGCGCAACATTCTGCTTAGAAAAGGAAAAGGAATTGAAATTCTGGCAAACTATGAACCCAGCGTTCATTATGTTTCCGAATGGTGGAAACAGCTCTACGGCGAGAGCGAAGGCAAGGATCAGAAGGGTATTTTCCCTGCAAGCGTTGATCTGACCACAGATTTGCATTCCATGGGTCAGTTCATTCAGGATGGTTCCAGAAACCTGTTTGAAACGGTTATCAATATTGAAACCAGCAGAGAAGAAATCATTCTGCAGGAAGAGCCGGTGGATCTTGACGGTCTGAATTATCTTGCAGGCAAGAGCGTTGACTTTGTGAACAAGAGTGCCATGAACGGTACCATTCTTGCCCACACAGACGGTCAGGTACCTAACTTTATGGTTACTGTTCCGGAAGTGAATGAATTCTATTTAGGACAGCTGTTCTACTTCTTTGAATTTGCCTGCGGTGTCAGCGGATACCTGCTTGGAGTAAATCCTTTCAATCAGCCTGGTGTGGAAAGCTATAAGAAGAACATGTTCGCCCTTCTTGGAAAGCCCGGTTATGAGGCACAGAGAGAGGAACTGCTTAAGAGATTATAAAATAAACTGACATAAATCAGTGACGGATACCCGGAGGAGTTTTCTTCCGGGTATTGTTATATGGGAAAAAATGAGAGGAAAACCCATGAATAAGATTTTGATTATAGATGATGACAAAGAATTGTGCGCGCTGATCAAGCAGAGCGTTTTAATAGAAAATATTGAAGCTGACTATTGCCATTCCGGAAAAGAGGGTTTGATCAAATTGAAGGAAAATGAATATCAGCTTGTCATTNTAGACGTTATGATGCCCGGTATGGATGGGTTTGAAACTTTAGAGCAGATCAGAGAAGAAAGCAGGCTGCCNGTTTTGATGTTTACNTCTAAAAANGACAATATATCAAAGGTGCGCGGTCTTCGGGCAGGNGCGGANGATTATCTGACAAAGCCTTTTGATATGGATGAGCTGATAGCCCGCATTGTTTCNNTAATCAGGCGNTATACCCGTTTTAACCGGAAGGAAGAGGAACCCANTGTGCTTACTTTTGATGGTCTGGTGATTGATTTGGACAGCCGCTCTATTACTACGGGAAACGGAACNTTTGAACTGCCNCCAAAGGAATTNGACCTGCTCTTATTCTGTGCTGAAAATCAGGGAAAGATTCTGACAAAACAGNGGATTTACGAAGANGTATGGGGNGANGAATATTTCTATGATGACAGCAACATTATGGCGATTATCAGNCGGCTGCGGAAAAAGCTAGAAGAAGATTCCGGNAACCCAAGATACATTCAGACGGTTAAAGGGATNGGCTATCGTTTTAATAAGGAGGTATGACAGGTGCATATGGAATTAANGCTTATTCTANCTATGGNTGTGGCTATTATATCTGTCACAGCTTCATTCCTTGCCATCCGNCNTGTAAAANNGCAGATATCGGAAATGTGCGAAGCGCTGGCTGATGTGCAAANGGGAAACGGAAACAGGCGCATTTTGNCGTCGGCACATGAACTTACCGCTCCNCTTGCNTACAAAATCAATGATATTATNGTGTCNTATGAAAACAGGATTGGNNCATTTCGNCAGATGGAGGAAACCAATAAACAGCTTATGACGAGCCTCTCCCATGATGTGAGGACGCCCCTTACCACACTGATTGGATATCTTGATGCCGCCCACAAAGGAATCGTAACNGGNAAAGACCGTGAGAANTATATTGAAACNGCCCGTCGGAAAGCCCATGATTTGAAGGAATATATTGATGTGCTTTTTGATTGGTTTAAGCTCAATTCAAATGAGTTTGTTATGGAGATAGCTGTCGTTGAAGCTGCGGAACTGACAAGGAATATTTTAATTGACTGGATACCCATATTTGAAGATAAGCAGATAGATTANNGGATTGATATTCCNGAACAGCCTTTCCTGGTGGAACTNNATCNAGANGCCTATATGCGGATTATAAANAATCTCATACAAAATGTTATTTCNCATAGNCATGCAGATCAGATNGAAATAGCATTGTCAAAACAAAATGGGAATATAAAGATTCTTTTATCAGATAATGGAATNGGGATTGAGAANGAAGACTTAAAGCATATTTTNGAGCGGCTTTATAAATGCGATAAAGGAAGAAGCGAAAANGGCAGCGGTCTCGGGCTGTCTATTGTATATCAGCTTGTCAGGAAAATGAANGGTGAGGTGAGGGCGGAAAGTNANCCAGGAAAGGGAACTGCTTTTACNCTGTTATTTCCTTTGTCAGAATAAAGAATCTGAAATTGCAAGGTTAATGCAAGGTTGCGGCAAGGTTAATGTAAGATTGGCGTGATAGAATAAAACATGTTAAACGGCAGGAAAGATTTTTGTGATAACGCGGCGAGGAGGTTATAGCATGAGTGAGTATATCATTGAAACAGAAAATCTTACAAAACAATATGGTACGCAAAAAAGCGTTGCAGATTTGAACATCCATGTGCAGAAAGGGAAGATTTATGGTCTGCTTGGAAGAAACGGAGCCGGAAAGACCACTACCATGAAAATGCTTCTTGGATTGACGAAGCCCACTTCCGGCAAGGTNAAAATCTGGGGAAANCCTTTATATGGAAATGAAAAGAAACTTCTGCCCCGTATAGGCAGTCTGATTGAATCTCCGGGTTTTTATCCTAATTTGACAGGCAGTGAAAATCTGCGTATTTTTGCCACNTTAAGGGGAGTGCCAAATGATCACGCCATAAAGGATGCNCTGGATTTAGTTGGTCTGCCCTATAAGGATAAAAAGTTATTTTCCCNGTATTCGCTCGGCATGAAGCAGAGGCTGGCGATTGCGCTTGCAATCATGCACGATCCGGAACTTTTGATTTTAGACGAGCCGATCAATGGGCTTGANCCTATCGGAATTGCGGAGGTNCGTTCNTTNATCCNGCAATTGTGCGATGAAAGAGGAAAGACGATNTTGATNTCCAGTCATATCCTTTCTGAAATTTCNCTGCTGGCNGACGACATTGGGATTATCGACCACGGNGTATTGTTGGAAGAAGAAAGTCTTGCGCAGCTGGANCAGAAAAGCAGNAAACATATNCACTTTATGATNTCAAATACGGCGCAGGCAGCGAGGATTTTAGAGTGCGATTTTCATGAAAANCACTTTTCTATACAGGATGATCACAATCTGCGAGTNCATAACCTTGATATACCNGTGGGGAGAATTGTTACCGCNTTTGTGNAAAACGGGCTGGANGTATCGGAGGCGCATACTTGTGAAGANAGTCTGGAGGACTATTTCAANCGGGTNACAGGAGGTGAGGGAATTGCTTAAACTGATCATCTGCGAATTNTGGAAATTGAAACGAAGAAGATTGTTTCAGGCTNCATTTCTTACGACTTTCATTATGCCGTTATTCTATTNTATGCTTTTATCAAATGCNGATTTGGACAACATGATGTCNGTCGTAAGAGAAGANAATGGTTTTTTAATTNTGATTCCNCTGTCGGTTGTGATAGCAGCCAATTTATTTTTTGAAGAGCATGATTATGATACATTAAAAAATCTGATGTGTGTTCCTGTTACAAAGAGTCGNCTTGCCCTTGCAAAATTTATAGTGCTTTTGCTTTTTGATGTTGCATATGAACTTGCNGGNTATGGAATCACGATTCTGTTANCGGCTGTGTCAGGCACATCGCTAAAGGGATGGGCATTACAGTTTTTTCTTACATTTTGTACTGGAATTTTACTCTGGGCAGCAGCAATGCCCTGCATATTTTTGGTGATCTGGTGCAATAAGTCCTATATTATTTCCGTCATTATTGCATTTGCTTATACTGCGCTTGGTTATATCCTNCATATCAGCGATACCTTTCTACGGGTGCCATTAGGGNTGAATATTGCCACATTTCTTCCGGTTCCCATAATCTTTCGGTGGNTTTATCAATTTCATTCATTGGAGGGTGCGGGACAAATCATGACTGAATTTTATAATCAGTTCAGCCCNTATTTCGTATCAACACCTGCTGCCTTTGCAATATTGATTATGGAAGCAGTTGTTTTCATGGTGNTGATGATGAAGNTCTATCAGAAACAAGGTGTGTAAGGAGGCAGATTCATTATGTTGAATATCATNAAAACTGAATTTATGAAAATAANAAGGTATCATATCCTTCTGATTGGTGTGATTGGNATGCTGTGCTCACCGCTGCTTCAATTGTTTTCACAGGCTGNCATGAATGAGGAATTAAGGAATCCNAACTATGATTTTGCTGCGTTAGNGGAAGCNACCATCTGGGGCAGTGCGCAAATTTTCATGCCNGTCTTATTTACTTTAATTGGCGGNTATTTAATCAACAGGGAATATACAGATGATACTTTGAAAAANATCCTGACNGTTCCNCTCTCNTTTCGGAAATTTTTGGNGGGAAAACTGGCTGCGATTGGTCTGCTGGCAATGCTATTTGGTATTTATTGCTTTGCNGTTACGGTGNTTGTNGGGATTTGTGCGGNTCTTGCAAATATAGAGATTTCCATATTAATACTNAGTCTGTTGCAGATGATAGGGCTTTCCTTTTGTATTTACATTGTGGTNCTCCCGATTATCATGATTTGNNGCAGAAAGCCGGGNGTNTTTATGGGAGGTTCTGTAATTGCTTTTATCGCAGGATATTGCGTCATGTTCTTTAAGTCGGGGCTGCTTAGGCATATTTATCCTTTTTCGGCTGCNTTGACAATGATTGGGTTTGATACGACTTCTTATTCCGGTACGTCTGATAAGGGAAATATTTTTTTAGCCAGTGGTTCATTGAGTATTATGTTGCTGGCGACNGTGCTGCTGATCTGCATTTCCCGAGTGCCGGAAGATGCTCATAACTTAAAGAAAGCAAAACNAAANGGAATTTCTTTNCGCCCTGCACAGAGGAGGAAATAAAATATTTAGTGGAAAAATGTAGAAGTTTGTGTTATGGTTAATAATAAAATTTAAGGGGAATTATATGAAGCTATACCACGGCACGAATTTCAGNTCTGCNGNAAATATTTGTTTGTGCGGGATAGATTTTAGTAAAAGTCAAAAATACTTAGATTTTGGTGTGGGTTTTTATACTACACCAAGTTATGAACATGCTGCAATCACTGCTATTAGAAAAACGAAAACATATAATTATTTTAATAAGACAAATGAAGAACCATATATTGTTGAAGTTAACTGTGACTTTTCAANAAATAAAGACTTGATTAAAATAANGCAATTTCCCATGCATGGTAAGGCATGGTCAGAATTTGTGTTAAATAATAGATTGTCTGATGATATATTGAAGCAATATGAACTTGTGAATCACAATAGAAANGGTGAATATGATATAGTATATGGTGAAATAGCTGATGGTAATATTGTTAATATAGCCTATAAGGTTAATAGTGGGTTATTACTGCCAAGTAATGTAAATTATAATCAATTATTAAAAAATGGTTCGATATATGGATATCAATACTCTTTTCATACTGAGCTGTCTAAAACTTGCATAGTGAATTTGCAATGTGATATAATAAAAAACAAACAAAAATATTTAGATATAATTGATATAGGATTAAAAAGGAAGAAGGTGTGAATGATATGAATAGAGCAGAAATCAAAGAATTTAAGCACTTTGTTGTAGAATGTTTGATAAAAACTTATAATATGGACGAAGTAAGCGCTACACGTGCTGTTCGTGATTCTTATCTTTCAAAAGCACTCGTAAATGATCCTGATTATACAATGCATGATACTGTGGAAGAATGGGCAAGTTATGTATATCACGAAATAGCAAAAGAAAATGTTGAATTATTGCAAATGTAATTAGTGTTTTTAAGGCATATCAGATGTAAAAGTCTGGTATGCTTTTTTTGTTTTTGCACAAGGTTATTGATTNCAATTTATCCAATATTTGCAAAAGAATATAATAGGAAGAGTGTGTTAATTGGTAAATAGAAGAAATTTGCNGTAAAGATATAATACAAAAACAGGGAGACGATGAAAAGTGAAAAAATCTTTAGTGTTGGCAGCAATAGTATTTCTGTGTAGTTGCTTTTGGCAGATACCAGTTCAAGCAGAAGGNGGGAGATGGACGAGGTTTGTCNCTGATTCTCCATCAGGATATATGTATGACGAACTACTCTATGAAGAGGATGGTGAATGTGAGGNAATCATGGTCTTAGGGGTATGTGCATTTCCTAATCTGTCAGGGATAGGTATGGAAAACTACAAAGTGGATTATGAAATTCCNNCTGTTGTTGACGGAAAAACTGTGATTGGTATTGGTAAAGGTATCAGGGATGAATTTCAACGTGCCAATACAATTATCATATCGGATGGCATTAGGGAAATTGGAGAGCAGGCATTTAGCGAAAATGAAGATCTTACAATAGTTCTTCCTGATAGTATTGTTTCAATTGCCGATGACGCATTTGCTTCCTCTGGGAAGGTTACATTTTATTGTCATCCTGGTTCTTTCTCTGAACAATACGCGATTTCTAAAGATATTGAGTGTATTACATATGGAATTGGAGAAAATTTGCCTATCTTATATGATTACGAATTTCTTNCAGANGGGACAATATCGATTAGCAGGTATAAGCAGAAAAATGNGGAGGGAACNATTATTGTACCTGATGAGATCGACNGATANCNGGTTACAGAAATAGCGCCGCTTACATTTTTTTGGTGCAGGGACTGTACATCTATTATAATACCTGATGGAATTAAAAAAATTGGAGCCAATGCCTTTTTTTGCTGTGACAGTCTTGAATCCATAAGTATTCCTGACAGNGTCACGGAAATAGATCCTTATGCTTTTGATCAAAATCCAGGAATNNATGGTATACAGGCAAAGGGAAAGGTGAGCATATATTGNTCTTCCAAATCATACGCCCAAAAGTATGCAGAAAAGGAAGATNTNAATTATGTAATAACGGATGACGAGGCAGAGCAGTCGTTTTTATATAAAAATCGGATACCTTTACTTTGTGTTGTCTTGGTATGNATTTTATGTGTGGGCGTCACAGTGGCTGTCATTTTGTCGCGTAAGAGACGCCAGATTACTAGGTATGAAACGCCCGTAAATTACTGTCCCTCTTGTGGAAGAAAAGTAAAGCCGGAAGATCGTTATTGCCGCGGCTGTGGAAAATCGTTAGAATAAAGTTCTTTTTAAGAGTCGGATCAATTTCTAGATTATCTATCGGACTTCCGCCAACACAAAATACAATCCTCTTTTTACTCAAATGTCAAATAGGAGTTATATAGATAGCATTCGCCAAATGAACGCGGCACGTTCACTTGGCGAATTGCCTGGGGAAGTAAGAGTTTAATTAAAAGCCTCTCCAACAAAATCCTGTACATTCACTGGCAGCCGATTCAATACCCGTACATGATCCCCTTCCTTAATAAGGGTCTTTTCTATTACCAGGTAATCTAAACCAGGTATTCGTATCTGACTCCAGTCTTTTCCGTATCCCTTTAATCCAACATCCATCATCAGAACGATATTTTCAGGAATTTCATCTTTGAATTTTTCTGACAACGCTCCATACATTTCCTGACATTCTGTATAGCCGGAATTATGTGACGTGACATATCCCTTTAATTCACTGAACTGACTAATAGGAATCTCTAATTTCTTTCCAATTTCATCTTCTCTGTCCCGATAATACTGAATCATTGATTTTTCATGTGTATTTCCGGGAAGCTTTTCTTTTACGATTCGTTCAAACTCTTCTACAGAAAATTGAAATGCTCCTTCCAAAAACTCCATCAGGACTGTGTGCTGATCAGGAATTTCAAATTTATCTTTCACGCACATCACAGACACCCTCTGCGCTCCACAAAGCCCGTCTCGTTTAGGCGCTACGCCTATGCTTACAACTTCTCCTTCCTGTATTATTTTGTTAGTTGCCCTTCCGATCATCGTTCTGTTGTTTTCGCCGGACATTACCATAATCTTAAATCCCTGCTCGTCAGCTCCCAGTTCATTAGCAACCGCATATCCCCATTGGGCGACCTGTGCTTCCGTCAGTCCGGGCGCTAGGATTCTTACCATAGCCTCAATCATAATATCGCTGATTCTGCAGCTTTCCTCGATTAGCTTTAATTCTAATTCCGACTTATTATATTTTATTTTATAATAATCTTCTGACAAATCATCTATTTTGGTCTGTGCTAACTGCTCTGAGAGTTCCTGATATAACCCAACCGGGAAGAAAACTTTGGAAGAAAGAATCGCTATTTTTTCAGGTATTTTTCCGCAAGCTTCCGTCACGATTGATGCTGGCGTATTTAAGTTTTGATCTGTTTGCCCAGTGCCTAGGTTCAAAATATCCATAACCCTTATCTTGGCGCCTGAACGTGGACAAAATTGTTCCGCAACGATAGCGCTTTCTGGACCTGCCATCAAATACAGACCGTTTTCTCCAAGTACTGCTCCTATTGGTTCCACAATAATATTGTTATTTCCTGCAAGGTACGGAACGTCACCACAATAATGTTCATCCGAATAAACAATCCCGCAATCATATCCCTTTTCCTTTAACATATTCCATGTTTTTTCCTGGCGGAGTTTGAATTCCTGTGCCGGCAGCATATATCCTTTTTCAAAGGAAGGAGCCTTTTCTAATACTTTTGAGACAATGCTTGCCTGTTTCATCCAATTATTTTTATCAAACATACTTATTCCTCCACAATTCCAACCCATTCGGCAATTATATTTGCGTAAACTTCTATTGCATTAAAGAATAATTCCTTGTCCATGCTTTCATCTGTTGTATGCAGGCAATGCAAATCTCCAGGTCCTAATATTATGACTGGCATGTTTCCGATTTTAGACAATTGGGCGCCGTCACATCCACAGGGAAGGCCTGCAACTGTTACATCTCCCATGACCTCTTTTTCACTCTTAATCACACTTTGCACAAAGCTATCGGAAATATCCGTTTCGAAACATAGGGTCTCTTGGAACCAATTTACACTTACGGGATGTGTGCAAAGCCATTCATCTCCCTGGCAGGCTCTTTGCAGACAATCCTCAACTTCTTTTTTGATATCTTCCGATGATATATCAACCATTTTGTAATTTTGATCATATTCGCTGGGAAGAAATTCAACATCGAATTTGACTACACATTTTTCCGGAACAATGGATGCTCCCAAGCCGCCTTCAATTTGACCGATATTAATTGTGGGATTACTCAGAAGAGGATGCCGCTTTGTCATCAGCCATTTATCTTCCAGTTCATGAAGAGCATTGATCAACTTGATTGCTTTCTCTATTGCATTTACACCCCATCCCTTTGTACTCGCATGAGAAGAAGATCCTACAACTGTGAACTCTGCCAGAAATGCTCCTCTGTTACATGGCATGACCGCCAATTGGGTGGGTTCCATGATAATTGCTCCATCCGCCTTGTAGCCCCGAACGCAGCAGGCAATGGTTCCGTTCCCGCCTCCTTCTTCATCAATCACAGATTCAATAAAGACATCTCCGGCAAGTTTGATTCCTGCTTTCTGTAAACAATCCACCGCAAGGATTGCCGCTGCAAGCCCTCCCTTCATATCGGTAGTTCCGCGGCCATAGAAGCGACCTTCTTTCTCTATGCAGGTGAAGGGGTTACTGCTCCATAGCTGTTCGTCTCCAGGCGGAACAATGTCACAATGTCCGTTCAGCAGGATGGAACGGCCTTTGCCGGCACCTTTAAAAGTCGCCACGACATTTTCGCGATCTTTATAATCATGATTTGCATTATATCCAATACAGCCACAAATTTCATTGTTATCCGGAGAGAAAGAATCCACCTTTGCTCCCATTGATGAAAAGCGTTTTTTCAAGTAATCCTGAATTCCCTTTTCTTTTCCATGTATTCCGTTTTCCAGGATACGGCTGTCAAATGCAACCATGTCTTTCAATAAGTCAAAGCAGTACTCTTTATTATTCTCTATCACTTCATGTATTTTTTCTCTTGTGCTCATATTGTTTACCTCATTATCTTGTTTTCTTCTGTAAAGTCACTGCCAAAATAAGTACAATTCCTGTAAAAATCATCTGATAATACCGTCCCATGCCAATTAAATCGAATCCATTTGTAAGGACGCTCATTAAAAGTGCTCCTATTAAACTCCCTACAACTCCTCCGACTCCTCCATTGACACTAGCCCCGCCAATGACAACAGCAGCAATAGCATTTAGGTCTAATCCATCACCGGCAAGAGGTTGTCCGGAATTTAGCCGGGAAGCCATGATAAGTCCGCTGACCGCTGACATGGCTCCACAAAACATGTACACACGAATCTTTACCCATTCTACGGAAATTCCTGCTAATCTTGCCGCTTCTTCATTTCCGCCTATTCCAAATACGGTCGCCCCAAATCTGGTTTTAGTTAAAAGTATATGTCCTAAAATATAAGTAATGATAATAATGAAAACAGGAATTGGTAATATTCCTATGTTTCCTCTGCCAATAATAGAAAAATTATCCGGAAGATTTGTTACGGATCTTCCTCCTGTTAATACCAGCGCAAGTCCACTTGCAATTGTCATGGTCGCTACTGTAGAAATGATTGGCGGAACTCCGCCTTTTGTAATGACAAATCCGTTTACAAATCCTATTGCCACGCCAACGGCCAGACCGCATATAATACCCACTATGGAATTCATGCCCCAATTCCCCATCGCTATGGCGGCTATTACTCCTGAAAGAGATACAGTCGCGCCAACGGACAAATCAATTCCGCCTGATATGATCACGAACGTCATTCCAACTGCGATAATCGCATTAATAGAAGCCTGCCTGAATATGTTCATAATATTGAACAATGTAAAAAAGTTCTTGCTTCCCAGGCTGAAAAACACAAATATAATGACAAGTGCTGCAAATGCAATAAATTCTCGTTGTTTTAACAACTTAAATTTCTTTTTATTTTCCGGACTTTTCATTTACTGACCTCCTGTAATGTATTTCATCATTTCATTCAATGTAATATTTTTTTGTTCAAATTCACCAGTAATTCTGCCCTTATACATCGTAATAATCCTGTTACTTACACGTAGGACCTCTTCTAATTCTGATGAAATAAAAATCACTGATTTGCCTTGTTCCACTAATATATTGATTGCCTGAAAAATTTCTTCTTTTGCCCCCACATCAACACCCCTTGTAGGTTCATCGAGAATCAAAATATCACTGTTGGCACATAACCATTTGCCCAACACCACTTTCTGTTGATTTCCCCCGCTTAAATTCAGCACAGGAAATTCCGTCGTCGGCGTCTTAATCTTTAAGTTATCTATCTGCTTTTCCGCTTCCTGCCGTTCTTTTTTTGTATTAATAATAAAGCTGGATATAAACTTTTTCAGATTTACCATGGCAATATTTCTTCGGATGTTCAGATTCATAAACAGTCCTTGTTCTTTTCTGCTTTCAGGAAGCAGGCCTATCCGATGAGAGATCGCATCTTTCGGTTCTTTTATTCTACATTCCTCGCCAAACACCTCAATTTTTCCATCCGTTATGGAGTCTGCGCCGAAAATTGCCCTTACACATTCTGTGCGGCCAGCGCCTACCAGGCCCGCTATTCCCAGTACTTCTCCTTTTTTCAATGTCAATGAAATATTATGGATGTATTGATTGGACAAATTTTCGACTTTTAGAACAGGTTCAGAATCGACAATCTCATTTTCTTTAATTCGATTGTCAATATCTTCTCCCACCATTAACTTAATAATATCTTCTTTACTGACCTCGTTGGTAACAGCAGTTTCCACAACACTTCCATTTCTTAAAACAGTAAGTCTGTCACTAATTCTTGTCACTTCGTCGAGCCTGTGAGAAATGTAGATAATGGAAACTCCCTTCTTTCTTAAATCTTCAATAATACAAAAAAGTTGTTCCACCTCTTGAATTGTTAAAGTGGCTGTCGGTTCGTCCATGATGAGTATTTTTGCATTATAGGAAAGCGCCTTGGCAATCTCGACCATCTGTTGCTGTGCCACGCTTAAGTTACTGATTTTTTCGTAAATATTTAAATCTAAGTCAAATTTATTCAATAATTCCGCCGCGTTTTTATAGACTGTTTTCCAATCAATCAAGTGGGTTCGGGAAGAGATCGGCTCCTCCCCGAAGTATATATTTTTCGCTACGTCTAAATCTGAAAACAGAGTAAACTCTTGATATATTACAGCAATCCCTTTCTCCTTAGCATCATTAGGATTGCGAAAAAGCTGTTTTTCACCATTTAGTTCGATCCAGCCGCCGTCAGGCTTATGCACGCCGGCCAATGTCTTAATCAATGTGGATTTTCCTGCACCATTAGCGCCTACAAGTGCATGAATTTCTCCTTCTTTCAGTGAAAAACTGACCTTGTCGAGTGCCAGTACACCCGGAAATTTCTTTGTAACGTTTACTACTTTTAATAATTCCGCCATTTCTTCTCCTTTCCATTAGAAATGGAGAGTTATTTAATAATCTCTCCATTTCTATTTTTTGCACTGTTACCAGGAGAACCCTTCTGCATTTTCTTTTGAGACCATTTTCAAAGGAACTTCTATATTTTCTTCAACGCTTTCACCATTTACAACTTTAAGTGCCGTTTGAATTCCAATCCTTCCCATCTCCGCAGGCTGCTGTGCCACGGTTCCTGCCACGATATCTCCGCTGAGAATCAACGAAACAGCATCATCCATTCCGTCAATACCGACTGCGATAATATCAAAATCTTTTGTAGCTGATTCAATGGCAGATTCTACAGCAATGGAGCCATAATCATTTACTGCTAATACGGCATTCACGTCAGGGTAGGCAGAAAGAATATTATCTGCTGCCGTAACAAATGCAGAAATACTGTTCTCAACTGCATCTATTTTTTGCACGATCTCAATATCTGGATATTTTTCCAGCGCTGCCTGATAGCCCTCGGTTCTTTCCTGGAAAGAGCTGATTGGAGGACCATCTAAAATAATGACTTTTCCTTTTCCTTCCAACTGCTCTGCAATAAATTCTCCTCCCATTTCGCCCGCAGCTCTATTGTTTGATGCGATGAAAGCGGTAATGTCTCCGCCTTCTGACATGACATCAAGGCAAATAACCGGAATTCCTGCCGCATTTGCTGCTTCCACAGCCGGTACGATGGCTTTCGAATCAACCGCATTCAATAAGATCACATCTACTTTCTGTGCGATTAAATTTTCGACGCTGCTGATCTGGTCAGCAACATTCAGCTGAGCATCCGAAACAATTACTTCAATTCCTGCTGCCTTTGCCTCTTCTTCCACGCCTTTTTGCATAGCCTCAAAGAATGGACTGTTCAATGTCATAAAAGACACACCAACTGTTATTTCTTTTGATTCCTGTTCATTAGCATTTTCTGTGTTGGATTGCTCTACTGCAGCCTCATTTTGGGGCTGTGTATTTTCATCTGATGTGCTTTCTGCTTGACCAGACGAACATCCTACACACAATAAAACCAGTATCAATGACATAATAATTGCAATACTTTTTTTCATACAACTTAATCCTCCTTTGTTTTGATATTTGAAAAAATTTACATAAAATGAAATCGATTCCAATTTTGCCGGCAAAAAAAGGAATGTTTCAAATTATAATTACTTTAATGTAGATTCCCGAATCTCCAGCCCAACTGGAAGGACTACTTCTTTGCTGTCCCCCATATCGCCCGCGATTCTTTCTAAGAGCAGATTCATTGCAGTTGCCCCTATTTCATAGGTAGGCTGCTTAATGGACGTAATCCGCGGATTGGAAAACTGTCTCCATTCCATATCATCAAACGCCACAATTCCCAACTCTTCCGGAATCTTTTTATTTAGTACTCTGACTGCCTTCAATACGCCCCATAGTATAAGGTCGTTCGTTGCAAACAAAGCGTCACAATGCTGATTCACTAGCAAGTCCATGGCATCTTCATAGGTATTGCTTGCAAGGAAGTCTCCGGTCTTTATAAGTTCTGGCTCCACTGCCATTCCGTTTTCCTCTAAAGCAATCTCATATCCTCTTAAACGTTCTCTACCTGTAGTGGAATCTACGGAACCGTTTATGATTCCTATTCGTTTATATCCTTTTTCAATTAAATGTGTAACAGCTTGTCTGCTTCCTTCTCTATTTTGTACCAGAACAATATCATATTTGCTCTGGACGTCGCCATTGGGTCTTCTGTCGAAGAATACTATTTTCTGATCTCCAACTATATTATAATAGTCTGTTCCCACGTTGGCGCTTGAAACAATTAGTCCATCAACCTTTCTGCTTATGAGTTCTTTCAGATAGCGCTTCTCTTTTTCAGGATCATCGTCTGTGTTGCAAAGAATTATACTATAATTTCTTTTACTGGCTACATCCTCAATCCCTCTGACTACGGCAGTATAAAAGGAACCCATAATATTTGATATAATCACTCCGATTGTTTTTGTTTCGTTTATCCTCAGGCTTCTTGCCAATTCGCTTGGCGCATATCCCAACTCATTAATAACTTCCCTTACCCGTGTTTCTGTTTCCTTTTTCACCAGAGGGCTGTTATTTAAAACTCTTGAGACAGTAGTTCTGGAAACCTGCGCCATTTTTGCTACCAGTGCAATATTTACATTTCCATCTTTTGAAATCGATTCCAAAAATTTGTACTCCTTATCCTCGTTTAAGTAAAATTTTAAGTTAGTAATCATTATTTGTCAATCTTTTTTTCACTCTTTTTATATACAATTATTTCCAATGCGTCTATTGCACTGGTTCATGATAGTTTTAGGCGATTTTATTCAGCTTTTGGATATTCATTGCAAAGCAGGCGGTAAGGCGGTTCATCTTCTTCAATCTTCGGAAAACGACCTACGGGATCGTGAAAACGGTTGTCGGTAGTATCGTCATTGCACATAGAAACCTCGCCGATAAGAATATCTCCGGATCCTGGAACTACCGCAAAGCTGTGATACTGATGAGGCCACAGGGTAATGCTCTCGCCCGGCCTGATCTCTACCTCCGTACCGGCTGGCACATAATAAGAGCGTCCGTCTGAGTTTACAAGAACATCTGTGTCAGCATATCCGCCTTCTCCATCATCATTGTAGACCTTAAGAAGCAGTGTACCGCCGCCGCGATTGATGATATCCTCACTCTTTATCCAATGGAAATGAGAAGGGAAGGTCTGTCCATCTTTTAGGTAAATCAGCTTCTCTGCATAGACCTTTTTGTATTTCGGATCCTTCTGGTTCCCGTTACGGATCGTAATCAGCGCAAAGCCGACTTTGTCAAAATCTTCCAGACCGCAGTCTGTAATGTCCCAGCCCAGCATATTATCGCGAATCTCGTCGTACTCGTGATTTTTTGTCATCCATTCCTCTGGGGACCACATACAGAAAGGCGGCAGTTCAATCTTATGTTTCTTCAGCATTGCTTCCATTTCCTGGATACTCTGATTGATTTTTGAACGCTTCATAGTATTTTTCCTCCTTATAGTTTGTCAATAAAATTCATTTTTACTTTGTAAATCTTGCTCTCGCCCGGTTCCAGAATGGGGGCAGGACAACCTTCTTGATCTACCTTTGGACCATCTAAGAACGTATTCATTGGTTCCATGCCCATGACATACTCGCCCTTACCAAGCATCTTCCACTGGCAGAAGTAGGGAAGATCATTTCCGTCATACTGGATGTTCACGCCAATACTGCGCTTCTCATTAAAAACTGTATATTGGGCCATTCCGTTTTTATCCTTTTGAATCTTATGGAAATAGCAGCGCTCCGGATAGGGATATTGCGGTGCTTCTACCTGTCGCCAAGTATCTGCATATTTTGCCGCATGTGCCTCACGGGGGACAGTCTCCAGGCTGTCAAAGATTAACTTTGTGCCTTCTTCCAGAAGAGGATATCCATAGTTCAAATGCAGAGCATAGACAAACTGTCTGTTTCCAAAACCATGGTTCGTAATGGTATCGGTCATAAGAATACTATCATTCTCGTATTCAAACTCCAACTTCCGGTGCAGGGTCAGATTCTCTCCAAAAATACGTGCCTCGCGCATAGTCCCTTCCAGTGTAATTGTAGGATTTTCACCGTTTACGCCTCGCGCATATTTCACATTCTCTGCAGGCGCATTGGCAATTCTGCCATGAAGGCCAAGTTCTTCTCCATCCTTTTCTGTAGGAATACCCAAATTCTGCAGACCGCAGGTCGTCAGCATACCCACGAAAAAGTTACGCAGCCAACGAAAACCTTGGGCGTCGTAATACTCCGGTGCGACAATGCCGCAGGGAGCGATATAGTTCATGTTCTTTCCCTTGTAACGTACTTGATACAAATCCATACAGCGTCCAGGAAGTACGGTCACCGACAAATTTCCGCCGTTTGCCACCTCTATCACCTGAACACCTTTCTGAAATCCGCCCGTTAAAACAGCTTCGTGCAAGGACATTAACTGATCGGAATCCCCAACGTATTCCAGTCTTTCCTGATAAGTCTTGCTCATAGTTCTCACCTCCTTTTATTTTTTTATTCATTTCTCCTTAAAGGCATTTGAATGTGTATTTTATCCGCCTCTTGAGAAATTGCCCACATAGTATCATCTTGTTACTTCCTTGTCAAGCAGTCAAATGCTTTCATCACAGAATTGTTTACCTCCATTTTTTACCAAATATCATATCAAGCAGAGGATGCCACGCAAAGTAGCAGAATTGTCTCAAATGTTATTTTTATTTGCTTGCAATGCAAAGAGCGATTTTCTATACTTGGCGTATCAGATTAAGGAGGTCATAAATCATGACATTTGGAGAAAAATTAAAATCGATCCGCAAGCAGGCAGGTATATCCCAGGAAAAACTGGCAGAAAAAATCGGGGTATCCCGCCAGGCCATCACAAAATGGGAGACAAATGCGGGCATTCCAGATATTGAAAACATTATGGCGATTTCAACTTTGTTCAATATTTCTATTGATGAACTTTTGTCAAATGAAAAGAACGTCAGGCAGGTTACGGATTACCTATTTGAAAGTGTCACAGAATATGATATTGATTTTCCTAAGCGATATGATATGAAATTAGGCGGCGCCAATACGCTTGTTATGTCGGGCTATGATGGGGAAAAAATCCGCGTCCGTCTGGCATCCAATACACTTTCTACTCTTCAAAGTGATTTTAAATTGAAAATTGATGATATTAAAAATCGCATTGACCTGGATGTCACCCGGAAAAATGGGATGACGGAGGCAGCAGCCAAAGAAGCGCTCACGATATTTGTACAGCTTCCAAACAAATATGTGGGTAAAATTGAATTGGCTGTTAATGCAGAAAATATCGAGGTACGTTCTCTGGAGTGCGAAAGTATTGAATTTGATACAAAAACAAAAAATTTCACGCTGGATGAGGTTGCTGGAACAATAGAAATAAACTGTAATCTGGATATGAATATCATCTGCAAATCTCTGAACGGTTCTATAGAAATCAATCAGATTTCGGCAACTTCCAGAATCAGTCTGCCGGAAGGAACCGGCTTTACTGCTGTTGCGAAGGGAATCAAAACAAGCATTTCTTATGAGAAGGATGGCAGGAAAACAGCGTCTTTTGCGGACGAAGAATCAGAAAATTTAATTGAATTAAATGGAATAAACAGCGAACTGGTTATTTGTGAAAAAAAGGAGGATGCAAAATATGGCATTTGTTAAAGAAACTGTTATTTCCGCAAAAAAGTTAAAAAAGAGTTTTATGACCAAAGACAGGTCGCAGGATATTTTTGATAATCTAGATCTGGATATTTATAAGGGAGACTTTACTGTGATTATGGGATCTTCCGGGGCAGGAAAATCAACCTTGATGTATTCTTTGTCTGGTATGGACAGACCTACTTCCGGGGAGATTGAATTTTGTGGAAAAAGGATTACGGAACTTAACGACGATCAGCTTGCAGTGTTTCGAAGGAAAAACTGTGGTTTTGTGTTTCAGCAGATTTATCTTTTGGAAAAGATGAGTCTGATGGACAATGTGATTACGGCAGGCGCTTTGGTGAGTTGCAATCGGAAGGAAATTGCAAAGAGGGCCTCCAAATTATTTGAACTGGTAAATATTCCGGAAATCACACAGAAGAAGTTTTCTTCCCGGATTTCGGGAGGTGAGGCACAGAGGGCAGGAATTGTAAGGGCGGTCATCAATTCTCCTGAAGTGGTATTTGCCGACGAGCCCACAGGAGCTTTAAATTCCAACAATTCGGATGCGGTTCTGGATGTATTTACAAAACTGCATTGTAACGGGCAGAGTATCATCATGGTAACGCATGATAAAAAATCCGCACTTAGGGGCAACCGCGTTATTTATCTGAAAGACGGTCAGATTTTCGGGGAATGTGATTTGGGAAATTATCATCCGGATAACGAGGAAAGAAAAGAGAAGTTGAACTGTTTCTTACAGGAAATGGGGTGGTAAGATGAAAAAAATAAGAGGTCTGATATTACATAATTTAATAAAAGATAAGGGACAGTATGCGTCCTTTGGAATCATCCTCCTGATTACTGCTTTTATCTTAAATCTGGCGTTGGTTCTAACGTTTCAGGTTGATAAAGCATATGACAAAAAGTTAAACGATTTAGATACTGCAAATATCAATTTCTGCATTCCCCAAATGCAGGATAAGGATGTGCTCTCGGAGGAATGCCTGAAGCTTACCGGAGTGAAGGATGTGGAGAGACGAGAAGGGATTTTTGTTTCCGCTGTGATGAAAGAATTCCGGGGTGTGGACTTTACCATGAACACGGTATTTTACAATTTGGATGAAGCACGCCGGCTCAATCAATTTAAACTGCTCAAGGAGAGCGGGAAGGAATTTGATGCACCCGTTTATGTTCCGCTTTTTGTAGCGGAATTTGGGGAATTCCAGCTGGGAGATGACATCATTTATGAAATTGATGGGGAAGAGTATCTTTTTCAGATCGCAGGGATTCTGGAAGAAATGCAGTATGGGAACGCAGGAAGCGGATTGCTTTTAGCATATCTTCCGGAAGAGACTTATCGGGAACTAGAGAAGGAAAGGGAAGTAAATCGGATTGCAGAGTATTCTCTTATGACAGATGGGAATGTTCAGGACATAAAAAATGAAATCAGTACCATGCTTTCCGAAGAAAACATTCATCTGTTGTCTATACTGGATCGTGATTCGGCAAAGCAGGTAAGGACGATGGTGTGTAATCTGACTATCCTGATTTTAGTTGTTTTTTCTTTTATCATTCTGCTGGTAAGTATGTTTCTGTGTAAATTTCGTATACAGAACGGCATTGAGGAAGAAATTACCAATATGGGTGTATTAAAAGCCCTTGGCTATACGGGATCAATGATTATTTTTGCCACCATACTGCCATATATGCTGGTGGGCGTTTTGACGGCCTTTGCGGGGGCGTGCCTTTCCTATCTTCTTCTGCCTGTTCTATCAGAAAGCCTTGCAATGCAGTCAGGATTTTCCTTTGCCCTGCATTTTGACGCGGCGGCGCTTTTCCTAACGGTTTTATTACTTGGCGGAATTACATTGTTTTTTACTTATTTTGCAGCAAAGCGGATTAAGAAACTTGTACCCATTGATGCGATTAGAGGAAATAGTCCAGATAAGGGAAGCAAAAGAAATTATTTTCCTTTAGATAAAACAGCAGGCAGTCTTCAGATTAACTTGATTTTAAAGCAGACGGCAGCCTCGGCAAAGCAAAATGTCTTACTTTTTATAGTATCCTTTTTGATGATGATGCTGGTAGCTTTTGCGGGGACACTATTTTATAATGTGGTAATCTGCCCGGAGAATTTTAGCAGCACGCTGTCAGAAGAGATGCCGGGGATTATCTTAACGACAAAGCCAGAAACCTTAGAATATGTGAAAAATGAACTGAAAGATAAAACACAGATAGAAAAGGTGCTGGAATATACAGCGGGAAATGTAAAAACAAAAGCCGGCAGCGCCACAGCATTTTTATCTGAGGATTTCTCACTTGTTTCCAATGATTTGTGCTATGAGGGAAGAAATCCCGAAAAAGACAATGAAATTGCTGTGGGGAGTGCATATGCAGAGGATTATTCTATTGGAGATAAGATAGAAATCCAGTGCGGGGACAATACTTATACCTATGATATTGTTGGGTATGTGCAGAGCGTCAATTATCAGGGAGAAGTGATAGAACTTACCAAGGAAGGATATCTGCATTTAGACAGTAATTTTAATAGCCAGTCTCTGTATCTTTATTTGGCGGATGGAGTAGATGCGGAAGCTTTTTTGAGAGAAATAGAGGAAGAATATGACACTGACATCATTGCTTCCGTGAATTACGATAAAATGATGGAATCCTCACAGGGCATGTATCAGGGAATAGTGAAGGGAATCATTGCGGCGATTTTCTTAGTGACGGTGCTGATTGTTTTTCTGATTCTTTCAATTATAATTAAGTCATTGATTGTAAGAAGGAAGCAGGAATTTGGAATCTATAAGGCAATGGGATATTCCAATATTCAGCTGATCATACAGATAGCAGGGAGTTTTCTTCCTGTATCTATCGCTGCTGTACTGACCTCGGCTATATTGGGAATCTGGTATATGCCTGTGGTAAATAAAGTGCTTTTCCAGATGATTGGTGCTATGAAAAATAACCTGCAGGTTTCACTGACGGTTCTGTTGCTGTTCGCAGCGGCGCAGATAGCGGCGGATTTCATTATAAGCGTGTGTCTGGCACTGCCGATTAAGAAGATATCGGCTTATTCTTTGATAAAAGAATAATGTATAAATGGTTTCGGACGAGAAGGAGTGTTTTGGAAGGAATCGTTGTGTTATAAATATACATATGTTATAATTGAAATGAACAGATGTTATATATTATAGTGGGAGGTTGCTGTGAAAAACTCCGAAATAATAAAGGAAATACGTTCATGCTTAAAGCTAAGCCAGAGTGAATTGGCGGGAAAACTGGGTGTTAGTTTTGCTACTGTAAACCGCTGGGAGAAAGGTCACTGTGAGCCATCGAGAATTGCTATTAATGCAATTAAGAACTTATGTGCCAGTAGTAACATTGATTTCTCCCGGTTTGAAGGAAATCATATTATTAGTACCAATGATATTGTAACTCTTTATCATGGTTCGAAATCAGGCATTAGTGGTGCTATTGCACCTGTAAGCCGTGAATATTGTGATTTTGGAAAAGGTTTTTATATGGGTACAGACCGCATGCAGCCGCTTACTTTGATTTGCAATTATCCAAAAGCCAAAATCTATACATTACAGGTTGATCTGTCCAATCTTAAAATTTTTGATGTGGAAGTAGGATTAGATTGGGCATTGCTAATTGCATTTAATCGCGGCAAAATGGAAACTGTAAAAAATACGCAAATCTATAATAGGATTACAGATTTAAGTAAAGGCTGTGACATGATTATCGGTTATATTGCAAATGATAGAATGTTTGTCGTTCTTGATCGCTTCTTTAATGGAGAGATTACGGATACTGCACTGATTCATAGTCTTTCTGCACTAAAGCTTGGCAAGCAATATGTGGCCTTAACAGAAAGGGCATGTAAAAAAATAAGTGTTCTTGATGAACAGGAGCTTTCAGAGGAGGATCGGATTGGTTTAAAGCGGGAAAGCGAAGTAAATCGCTCTAAAGGTATTGCAATGGCAGATGAAATTTGTCGGAAATATCGCCGTGAGGGGCAGTTCTTTGATGAAATATTAAAGGCAGGTGAATGATATGGCAAATCTTGATTCTCAAAAGCGTCAACTCTGTGATATACAAGGTCGATTATTTGAGCTTGCACGAAAGAAAGGGTATGATTGCCCGGTATTTATAAAGGATTTTATGAATAGCCATGTGGCTGCATCTCTGGATGATATTTATGATCGCCTGCAATGGGCTGGCGAAGAGTATATTCTGGAAGAATTGGATGAAGAAGTAAATGGTCTTAAAAAGGCTGGCATAGTTTATCATGCAGAGGTGATGTACTGGGCGGGGTATATCTATCGTTACTGGCATTATTATACCAATGAAAACAGTTGGGAGATATATAAAATTGCCGGGGCCGAAACAATGAACGAATGCTGGCTGGGGTTTCATACACTTGACATTGAGATGGCAATTGATGATTTGAAGGAGATTTACAGGCAAAAGATTGAAAAATAGTTGATTAAATCCAAGCAGCACCATTTATTTTTGTAAACAGGCAAGAAGAGCTTGACTTTTTGGAAGATAAGGAAATTTACAGGTAAAATACAGGGCTCTGGGAATTATTCTCAGAGCCCTTTGGTATGTTACAAATGCATTCTATAAGGTCATATGGCATCTTTCATTTTTCTTACATATTCTCCAACCGGTCCGGCTGCATCTTTTCCATATTGAGCCACCAGTTTAATGATAGCAGATCCCACGATTGCACCGTCGGATATTCCTGCCATCTTAGCCGCCTGTTCGGGAGTAGAGATTCCAAAGCCTACGGCGCAGGGGACGGAAGCATTTTCCCTTACCAATTTTACGAGGGAAGCGATATCAGTTTTGATCTCGCTGCGCACACCGGTGACGCCTAAGCTGGAAACGATGTAAATAAAGCCTTTTGCCTCTTTTGCAATCATTGCCACCCGGTTTTCGGAGGTGGGGGCAATCAATGAAATAAGGTCTATATCATATTTTCTGCAGATTTCGTCAAATTCTCCTTTTTCCTCAAAGGGAAGATCGGGGAGAATTAGCCCGTCGATGCCGATTTCCCGGCAGGTGCGGATGAACTTTTCCGCATCATAAGAAAATACCACGTTGGCATAGGTCATGAATACCATGGGAAGGCTTACGGGATGGGCAGAGTCTGTTCGCAGTTCTCTGACCATATCAAAAATCTGATCGGTAGTCACGCCATTTTTTAATGCCCGCAGGTTGGCTCCTTGAATCACAGGACCTTCTGCAGTGGGGTCGGAAAAAGGAATGCCAAGTTCAATCAAATCAGCACCGTTTGCAGCCATACTGCGTACGATTTCCTTGGTGGTTTCAAGATCCGGATCACCGCAGGTGATAAATGGGATAAAGGCTTTGCCCTTGGCAAAAGCATCAGCAATTTTACTCATGGATATCCTCCCCTCTGTAACGCGCAATGGCAGCGCAGTCTTTGTCGCCGCGTCCTGAAATAGTGATGACGATGATCTTGTCTTTATCATACTTTGGAGCAATTTTTATTGCGTGGGCAACGGCATGAGCACTTTCTATGGCGGGAATGATGCCTTCTGTGCGGGAAAGATATTCAAAGGCGTTTACCGCTTCTTCGTCTGTGACAGGAACATAGCTTGCCCTTCCCTGATCGTGGAGCCATGCATGCTCAGGACCGATGCCGGGATAATCCAGTCCTGCGGAGATGGAATAAACGGGAGCAATCTGCCCATATTTATCCTGACAGAAGTAGGATTTCATTCCGTGGAAAATACCAAGCCTTCCGGTGTTAATGGTAGCGGCTGTCTCGAAGGTATCAATTCCCCGTCCCGCAGCTTCACAGCCAATCAGTTCTACATCTTTATCCTCAATAAAATGGTAAAAGGTTCCCATGGCATTGCTGCCGCCGCCTACGCATGCCATGACTACATCCGGAAGGCGTCCTTCCTTTTCCAGAATCTGCTGCTTGATCTCCCGTGAAATGACAGCCTGGAAATCTCTCACAATGGTGGGGAAAGGATGGGGTCCCATAACTGATCCGAGGCAGTAATGGGTGTCGTCAATCCGGCTGGTCCATTCACGCATGGCTTCGGAAACGGCGTCCTTTAAAGTTGCTGTTCCGGTCTTTACAGGAATGACTTCCGAACCTAAAAGACGCATCCGGTATACATTAAGTGCCTGCCGCTTCGTATCTTCCTCACCCATAAAGACCACGCACTCCATGCCAAGGAGTGCAGCGGCAGTAGCGGTGGCAACGCCGTGCTGACCGGCGCCGGTTTCGGCAATCAGTCTGGTTTTGCCCATCTTCTTTGCAAGGAGCGCCTGTCCTAAGACATTGTTGATCTTGTGGGAACCGGTATGGTTTAAATCCTCTCTCTTTAAATAGATTTTTGCACCGCCTAAATCTTTCGTCAGTTTTTCTGCGTAGTACAGACGGCTGGGACGTCCTGCATATTCATTGAAAAGAGCGGTGAGCTCCTTGTTGAATTCCGGATCATTCTTATAATGATTGTATGCTTCCTCCAGTTCAATGACGGCATTCATGAGGGTTTCAGGAATGTATTGTCCGCCGTGAACTCCGAAGCGTCCTTTTGAATCTGACATGTTTTCCTCCTATTGATTCCTAAAATAATGTTGAAAAATAGTTTCTAGCCTTCCTTTCGGACCGCATTGATAAATGCTTTTATTTTGGCATAATCTTTGCACCCATCTGTCTCTACCCCGGAACTGGTGTCCACTCCGTAAGGATGGGTCAGGGATATGGCGTCTTTTACATTCTGGGGCGTCAGCCCGCCTGCCAGGAAAAAGGGTCTGCGGATATCCTGTATCAGTGACCAGTCGAAGGTCTCTCCTGTTCCAAGCCCGTTGTCCAAAAGCAGATAATCACAAGGATAGGCGAGAGCTTTTTCTATGTCTTCTCTGGTCTTAATGATAAAGGCTTTGATAATGGGTTTATCGCACAGGCACTTTAGCCTTTGCGCATAATCGGCATCCTCCTGTCCGTGGAGCTGTGCTGCCTGTATGGTTCCATTCTGTAAAAGAGCGGCTACGTTTTCAAGGGGCTCATTTACAAAGACGCCCACACTTTGAATGGCAGGACCCAGAAGGCTTTTCAAATGAGCAGCCCTTTCGGGAGAGACGTAACGCGCCCTCCCTTGCAGAAAAACAAATCCGATATAGTCAGGTCTTAATTCATTGACATAGGAAATGTCGTCTTCTGACTTCAGACCGCATATTTTTATCTTTGTCATGATGCGCCTCCGTTTATTCCTTTAAGTTCATCCAGCATGGCTTTCTTGTTGGGGGAGCGCATAAGGGTCTCGCCAATTAACACAGCATTCACGCGGGATTGTTCCAAAGATACGATATCCTCCCGGCAGCGGATGCCGCTTTCTGCAACGAATAAAATGGATTCCGGCACCAGTGAGCGGAGACGGGCGCTGTTGTTTATATCTACGGAAAAGTTTTTAAGGTTCCGGTTGTTTACACCTATAATGCGGGCGCCTGCTTTAATGGCGGAAGCAATTTCCGCTTCATCATGTGCTTCCACAAGGGCTGAGAGTCCAAGCCGGTCACAGATTTCAATATAGTGCTTTAAGGTATCGGTGGAAAGCAGGGAACAAATCAACAGGACGGCGCTTGCGCCTAACAATTTTGCCTCGTAAATCATGTATTCGTCCACCGTAAAATCCTTGCGGATGCAGGGAATGGAAACAGTCCCTGCGATTTCTTTCAGATATTCATCCTTCCCTAAAAACCATTTTGGCTCTGTCAGCACGGAGATGCAGGATGCCCCTGCTTCTTCATACTCTCTGGCTATGGAAAGATAGGGAAAATCCTCTGCAATCAATCCCTTGGAAGGAGATGCCTTTTTGCATTCGCAGATAAAGCTGATACCTTCAGAAGATAACGCTTTTTCAAAGGGAAATTCCGTCTGGCAGTCCATGGAAAGGGCAAGTTCTTTTATTTCTGCAAGAGGATGGACGGCATTTGCTTCCTCCACCCGTTTTTTGGCATAATCTGCTATGGTTTCTAATATGGTTGCCATTTTATGTTTAACCTTTCTGTAATCGTTAAATTTTTCAACGCTTTAGATCACTTCTATCCAATTTGTTTTTGGAGTTAGGCATTGCTTTCTGTTTTGAATGTCTCCAGTACTGCAAGTGCCTTTCCGCTGTCAATCAGTTCTGCGGCAAGGGTAATGCCGTCTTTAAAGGAATCCGCCTTTCCTGCAATGTAAAGGGCAGCTCCGGAATTTAAAAGTACCGCATTGCGCTTGGGACCTTTTTCTCCTTTTAAAATAGAGAGTGTAATTTCTGCATTTTCAGCAGGAGTGCCGCCTACAAGGTCTTCTTTTTTACAGGAGGCAAGACCGAATTCTTCTGGAGTAATCGTATAGGTTTTGTATGCACCCTCATGAAACTCACAGATCATGGTGGGAGCGCTGGCAGATATCTCATCCATTTTATCCGTTCCGTAGACTACCATTCCGTGTTTTACACCCAAGCTGGTAAGAACTCTTGCAAGAGGCTCTACCAGAGATTCATCGTAAACGCCAAGGAGCTGCCTGTTTGGGGAGGCGGGGTTGGTCAGGGGACCTAAAATATTGAACACCGTGCGGATGCCAAGTTCCTTGCGGATAGGACCTACATACTTCATGGAAGTGTGATATTTCTGTGCAAAGAAGAAGCAGATGCCGGCTTTTTCAAGAAGGGAGATACACTTTTCCGGTGACTGGTCGATGTTGACGCCGAGAGCCTCTAAGCAGTCCGCCGTTCCGCACTTAGAGGAAGCGGCACGGTTGCCATGCTTGGCGACTTTAACGCCGCCGGCGGCAGCTACCAGTGCGGAGGTAGTTGAAATATTAAAGCTGTGAGCGCCGTCACCGCCGGTTCCCACGATTTCCATGACATCCATGCTGTGGGGTACCTTTGTAGCGTGATCCCGCATGGCTGCAGCACAGCCTGCAATTTCATCTGTGGTCTCCGCCTTTGTGCTTTTGGTGGACAAAGCCGCCAGAAAAGCTGCGTTTTGTGTAGGAGAGGTCTCGCCGCTCATGATTTCATTGATAACGGCATAAGCCTCGTCATAAGTTAAGTCCTGTTTGTCAACGATTTTTACGATTGCTTCTTTAATCATTTTAATCACCATATTCCTTTCTGCTATTGCTGTATTTGTTTGCTATTCCTTTTTTATTGATACTGAAACTTATGCTATCTGTTCCAGAAAATTTTTTACAATTGTTTTTCCGTCCGGTGTAAGAATGGATTCAGGATGAAACTGCAAACCATAAACCTTATAGTCCTTATGCTTCACCGCCATCACTTCACCGTCCTGCGTCCTGGCGGTTATGGAAAGGCATTCGGGAAGCGTATTCTCCAGCAGGGCGAGAGAGTGATATCTGGCGACCGGTATAGTTTCCGGGAGGTTCTTAAAAATCGGGCATTCCTTGTCAAGTGCGGTCAGAGACTGCTTTCCGTGCATCAGCTCTTTGGCATAGGAGACCGTTCCTCCGTAAGCTGTGCAGATGGACTGGTGCCCCAGGCACACACCTAAAATAGGAAACTGGCTTCCCAACTCTTTTACAACACTTACGCATATGCCTGCGTCTTCCGGTTTTCCGGGACCGGGAGAAAGAATAATGGCATCAGGTTTCATTTCTTTTATTTCTTCTACGGAATAAGCATCATTCCGAACAACCTTAATATCCGGATTTAATGATCCTACCAGCTGAAACAGATTGTAAGAAAAGCTGTCATAATTATCGATTAATAAAATCATTGGTCTATCTCCTTAGCAGTTTTTAATGCATTTACAACGGCAGCAGCTTTGTTAAGGCATTCCTGGAATTCCTTCTCGGGAACGGAATCCGCCACGATGCCGGCGCCGCTTCTGACAAATACTTTGCCATTCTTTTTATAAGCGATTCTGATAGCAATACAGGTATCTAAGTTGCCGGTAAAATCCAGATAACCGATGGCGCCGCCGTAGATGCCCCGCTTGTTGTTTTCCAGATCGTTGATTAACTGACAGGCTTTAATTTTCGGCGCGCCTGAGAGGGTTCCGGCGGGAAGAATCGCATCTATAGCAGAAAGTGCATCTTCGTTTTCACGGATTTCTCCCCGGACCGTGGAACCGATGTGCATGACGTGGGAATATCTTTCAATACAATGATATTTTTCCACTTCTACGGTTCCGAACTTGCTGATTTTTCCAATGTCATTTCTGCCAAGGTCTACCAGCATATTATGCTCTGCCAACTCTTTTGGGTCAGCAAGCAGTTCCTCTTCTAAGGCTTTGTCCTCTTCCTCCGTCTTTCCTCTGGGTCTTGTTCCTGCCAATGGAAAGGTGTGGAGAATGCCGTCTTCCAGTTTGACTAAGGTTTCCGGGGAGGCGCCTGCCACCTCCATATCGCTGCTGGAAAAATAAAACATATAAGGAGAGGGATTCATAGTGCGCAGCACCCGATAGGTGTTTAAAAGACTTCCCTCAAAGTCTGCCTCCAAACGGTTGGAGAGAACGATTTGGAAAATGTCCCCCTCTTTAATGTGATGCTTTGCTTTTTCCACCATGGCGCAATACTCTTCCTGCTGGAATAAAGGGCGGAAGTCGGTGGTGCATTTACCGGGATCCTCTGCTATGGGAGTGCCGTTTTTAATCAGATCGGACAGCTGCTTTAATTCCAAAATGGCTCTGTTGTATTCTGTTTCAAGATGTTCAAGGCTGATATTGACGATTAAAATAATCTTTTGCTTGAAGTTGTCAAAGGCAATCACTTTGTCAAAAAGCATCAAGTCTACATCTTTGAACCCTTCCGTATCAACAGCATCCAGATTTAACGAGGGTTCCGCATATTTCAGATAATCATAAGAGAAATACCCCACCAGACCGCCTGTAAAGGGGGGGAGGTAGGAGAAGCGGGGGCTTTGATGCTCCTCAATTACCTGCCGGATGTATTTGCCGGGCTCTGCGGTTTCAAATGAGAGCGCGCCCACTTTCATCTGCCCGTTCTGACAAGTGATTTCCAGGCTGGGGTCATAGCCTAAAAAAGTGTACCGTCCCCATTTTTCATGGTCAGAAACAGATTCCAGCAGATAACAATGGCTGGATACATTTTTCAGGATTTTTAAAACTTCAATGGGTGTCCTTACGTCAGAAAGAATTTCCATGCTGACGGGAGCCGTTTTATACTTATTTTCCTGTTGAAGTTCTTTTAAAATTTTAAGTTCAGGTTGAATCATATTTTTCCTTTCCGCCCGTAGGCTATTGGGATTTCTTATGTTAATAAAAAAACGCCCTCGACAGAAATTAACTTCTGCCAAGGACGAATATAAACTATCCGCGGTGCCACCTTGATTTACAGCCTGCGCTGTACACTTAACAGGATACCAACATATCCCCGGCAACTGACGTGTGCCTTACGTTGCAGAATACTTAACAGATTACGAAGTAAGCTGACAGTTTTACGAAGTAAACTGATAGATTTACGAAGTAAGCTATTGTTCACTGCACCCTCTGCGGTCCATTTGATGACTTGTTTTCCACCCGTTTCCAGCAATCCGGGCTCTCTGTGGGAGCATCATCACCTTTATCTCCGCGTCAACGGTTTAGGTTTTAAATTTTCTTTATCATAGCGCAGTGGTAAAGGATTGTCAACAAAAAACAAACAAAATTGACGTAAAAAATAAATTCTTCTATAATTTATAAAATATATTTCAATGAAAAGGGCAGATTGCATTCAGGAGGTTATTTTGCGTAGGGTAAAGAGGTCTATTCCTTGTACGGGGATTCTGTTTTTCGTTATATTATTAGTTTTGGCAGCAGCATATATAGTTTTAATGTCAAAAGGCAATTGGAAATTTCAGGAGACAGATCGGCGGCTTGAGAATCCGAATCGAGGCTTTTATATCCAGGTTAACAGCAGGAATTATGAAAGGATACCGGATATAGCAAAAGAGGTAAGGATCATTCTTCTTACTTTCAATATAGGAGAGTATCTTTCGGAGGATCTGCCGGAAGAAAAGCTGGAGGAACTTGAAAATGCACTGCGAACAGCCAAAGACAGTCATGTTGCGGTTGTGTTCCGGGCCGCCTATGATTTTGATGGAAACGTGGAAGAACCGGACAGCATAGAGCGGATGGGCAGGCATATGGAACAGATATCTGAAATTTTAAATACCTATGCCGATCAGATTCTTGTGGTGCAGGCAGGAATGCTGGGAGATTATGGAGAATGGCATTCCAGCCGCTATTTAGATGGAACGGAAGAAGAACAGGCGGAGAGCAGATTGTACATTTTAAGACAATGGGAAGCATATTTATCTCCCCAGATCAAGGTAGATGTACGCAGACCGCGATTTATAAGGGAAGCCATGGAGGAAGGCGTTTTAACAAACAGGCTGGGATTTCACAATGACGGTCTGTTGTCCACGGATAATGATATGGGGACTTATGATGAAGCAGGAATGAGCCGCGAGTATGAGTTGGAATGGATGCAGCTAAATCTCGCAGGACAGGTAAACGGTGGGGAGATGCCGATGGCAGGGGAGTTTAGCCTTCCGGAAAATGCAGATCGGGAATTTGCAAAAATGCATATAGGATATCTGAACCTGAAATATAACGAAGAGGTGCTCGCTAGGTGGGAAGCGGAAACGATGGGAGGTATGGATGCGAAAAGTTATTTGGAGAATCATCTGGGATACCGCCTGTTCCTTTCGGATCTTGTCATGCGGCAAATACATCTGGAAGGGGAGCTTTTTCAAAATGGAATGAAAATGAATATCCGCTTATGCAATACGGGATATGCGCCGCTTCCTTCTGACTATAAAGTATTTCTGGCTGTAGGCGCTGATGGGGAATGGGTCTTTCAGGAGATTCAGATGCCGGAATTGTATCAGATATCCAACGGTGAAAGTGTGGAAAAGGAAATAGAGGTACAAATTCCGGAAAAATTTGCCTATGAGAACACACTGGACATAGGGTTAAAAATTGCCCGTGACGCAGAGGAAGAAAACGGGCAGGATTGCGTGGAGTTAGCCAATCAGGAATTTGTTTATCAAAATGGGGTAAATAAGTTTGCGTCCTTAGACAGAGAATGGAAATGGTTTTTTAAAACTGGGGTGTCAGACTCTAAGATATATGAATAGATAAAATATTAGCTAATAATTGTAATTTTTTAATATTTGGGATAAAATATTATCTATGAAGACAACATTTTCTTTTTTACAAAAAACACCGGGAGAATTACAGACACTTATTGCTGAACGTGTCCGCATGATTAGAAAAAGGCGGAAAATATCGCAGAAGAAACTAAGCGAATTATCGGGAGTGAGTCTTGGTTCTGTTAAACGATTTGAGCAAAGCGGTGAGATCTCATTTCTCTCCCTTATCAAAATTGCAACTGCGCTGGGTTTAAACAATGAACTGGAGCATTTATTTGAGGATGTTCCGCCATTGTCTATAGAGGAGATTATCCGTGGACAGGATTAAACAACTAAATGTATTTTATCATGAGAATAAGGTAGGAACTTTAGCGCTGTATAAGGAGCATCTGGCAGCTTTTGAATACGATAAGGAATGGATTGAAAACGGATTTTCTATTAGTCCGTTTTCTCTGCCTTTAGAAAAAAGAATTTTTATTCCGGATATGGATCCTTTTGGCGGTTTGTTTGGTGTGTTCGCAGACAGCCTTCCGGATGGGTGGGGACGTTTTCTGGTAGATCGTCTGATGCTCAAAAATCATATGAATCCTGCCATGGTGGGTAATTTGAACAGACTTGCGATTGTAGGAAATTCAGGAATGGGTGCACTTTCTTATAGACCGGAGATACAACTGAATGCTGTGTCATCGATAATGGAACTTGATCAAGTTGCAGAAGAATGTGAGAATCTATTGAAAACGGAATATTCTGCTGATCTGGATCAATTATTTCAACTGGGAGGTTCCTCCGGCGGCGCAAGGCCTAAAATCCTGACGGAAATAGATGGTGAGGAGTGGATTATCAAGTTTCCGTCTCATGATGATAAAAAGGATATTGGCAAACAGGAGTATGAGTATTCCTTGTGTGCAAAAGAATGTGGCATTGAAATGACAGAAACAAAATTGTTCCATTCTGAAAGATGTGCGGGATATTTTGGCACGAAACGTTTTGACCGGAAAAGAGATGCTGGAAATGTTACGACTAAAATCCATATGCTTTCTGTCAGTGCAATATTGGAAACATCGCATCGGATTCCAAATCTGGATTATCATCTTCTGATGAAACTCACTTTGGAAATCACGAAGGATTTTTCAGAGGTACTGAAGCTATATAGATTGATGTGCTTTAATGTGTTCGCCCACAACAGGGATGATCATTCAAAAAATTTTTCCTATCTGTATGATGAAGCGGAAGCGCGTTGGAGACTTGCACCTGCCTATGATCTGACTTACAGCAATTCCCTTGGGGGAGAACATGCTACAACCATCAATGGAAATGGCTCTAATCCTGCGCTGGCAGATTTGCTTGCTGTAGCCATACAGATTGGTATTCGGGAAACACAGGCTAAGAAGATTGCATTGGAGATTAGGGAGTGTGTATGTGATATGTTGGATGAGTATTTGCAAATAAAATGATGTTGCCCTTGCAACTTCATGCTTTTATGTTAAAATAATAACTTGGCAACAGACGGGAAATCCGTCGATGATTGCGGTGCCGGACTATCATCCGGCTTAAAAAGGAACAATGTGAAAATCATTGGCAGCTTACTCTGAGGTAAGGCGGATGAGATTCCAGGGCAGGAATGCCAGCCATTGTATCAATGATGTGCGCAGCATGAAGTATATTTTAAAAGCAGCACAGATATGAGAAGACGGAAAATCAAAAGAAGCCAAGTCCTAAGACTTGCCGTAATCATAAATCTGTTTCTTTGGTAGGAAGGAAAGGAGAAAAGGATGAACAAAAAACAGACGATTACTTTGGTAGGCGTATTTGCGGCGATTCTTGTTATTGCGGCAGTAGTGGCAGGGATGCTGAACTATCGCGCTACGCAATCCGGTATGAAGGAATTTCAGGTTGAGGTGGTTTCTGACAGAGATGGATATTCTCAGACAGCAGAATATAGGTCGGATGCCGAATATCTGGGAGAATTTTTAAGGACGATGGAGAGCTGCGAATGGCAGGAGTCCAGCTATGGAATTTATATCACCGGGTTTGACGGAATGCAGGAAGATTTGGATAACCAGTACTGGTGGTGTGTACTGGTTAATGGAGAATCCAGTATGACAGGAGCAGACGAGATTCCCCTTGCGGATGGAGATGTATATTGCTTTACTCTGAAGCAGGGGTGGTAGGATGTCGGTTAGGAAAATGACAAGGATAGCGCTTTTAAGTGCTATCCTTTATGTGTCAAAGGTGGCATTGGAGGCTTTTGCCAATGTGGAATTAATTTCTACTCTGGTTATTGTTTATACGCTGGTTTTTGGACGGGAAACCTTCTTGACTATAACGGTGTTTAATTTGTTCGAACTGATACAATGGGGATTTGGAAGCTGGTGGGTAAGCTACCTGTATGTGTGGCCCCTGCTCTGCTTAAGCGTGTTGCTGCTTAAGAAGCTGGTGAAGGAAGAAATTCTGGTCTGGAGTGTAGTGGCAGGATGCTTTGGGCTGATATTTGGCGGTCTGTTTGCCATAGCCTACCTTCCCATAGACCCGTCCTATGCTCTTGCATACTGGATATCAGGGCTTCCGTGGGATGTATGGCATGGGGTGTGGAATTTTGTTTTGACGATTGTACTCGGAAAACCTTTGTATAAGGTTCTGCGTATGCTGAAAAACCGTTTTTTTGCAGAAGAGTGAAAATAGCAAAACGGCGACTGCGTTATCTGAGCAACAGATAGTGCAATCGCCGTTTTATTTTTATATTTGCAGTGAAAGATTTATTTGAATTTCACTGCTGTCCCATAAGCCATCACTTCGGCAGCCCCCTGCATGACAGAAGAGGAGGAGTAGCGGATGTTGACAATTGCGTCAGCGGAAAGGCGCTCTGCTTCCGCTATCATACGTTTTGTTGCCAGATCCCTTGCTTCGTTCATCATATCGGTGTAAGCTTTTAGTTCACCGCCGACGATGGTTTTAAAGCTCTGGGTGATGTCCCTGCCGATATTCTTTGACTGGATGGTGCTGCCCTTTACCAGACCAAGCATTTCAAGTTCTTTTCCGTTAATGTAATCTGTGTTTACTAAAATCATTTTTTGTACTCCTTTTATTTAGAATATTTTTTTTAAATTTTATTGTAGATTCAGCTCCGGCGGAATATCAAATTCATTGGGAACCGGTTTCCCGTTCTTTTTTCTTTGTCTGACACATTCCGTCAGTAAATATTCAATCTGCCCATTGACGGAACGGAAGTCATCCTCTGCCCATGCAGCTATGGCATCATAAAGTTTAGGAGAAAGCCGGAGAGGCACTTGTTTCTTAGTATTGTCTGCCATATTAATAAAGGCTTCCTGAGTTTACAATGGGCTGGGCATCCCGGTTTCCGCACAGAACTACCAGTAAATTGGACACCATGGCGGCTTTTCGCTCTTCGTCTAATGTGACGACTTCGTTTTCGCTGAGACGTTCAAGCGCCATTTCCACCATGCCCACGGCTCCATCTACAATCATCTTTCTGGCATCAATGATAGCGGATGCCTGCTGGCGCTGCAGCATTACTGCGGCAATTTCCGGTGCATATGCAAGATAAGTGATTCTGGCTTCTATGATTTCAAGACCTGCTTCATTTACCTTTTTCTGGATTTCAGACCGGATCCTCTCTGCAACAATCTCGCTGGAGCCTCTAAGAGAGCCCTCGTCTGCGATGCCGTCTCCTGTAGTATCCACATTAGGAGCAACGTCGTAAGGATACATCCGGACAATATCCCTAAGTGCGCTGTCACACTGTAAGGACAGATATTCCTTGTAGTTATCTACATTGAAGACCGCTTTTGCGGTATCCACCACTTTCCACATCACTGCAATGCCAATCTCCACAGGATTCCCCAGACAATCGTTGATTTTCTGTCGGTTATTGTTCAGCGTCATTATTTTAAGGGAAATTTTCTTGTTTGCAGCTTCTGGCTGTGATGCATTTGCGTCTGTGCCGATTGTAAGTGTGCCTAAAAGGTTTTTTTCATTTACATCGCCGCTTTGGTTCAGTTTTGTCTTTGCTGCCGGGTTGAAACTTGAGCAGAAGGGATTGATAAAATAAAAACCGGCATCTTTTAAAGTTCCCACATATTTCCCGAAAAGCGTAAGCACCAGCGCTTCCTGGGGCTTTATGACTTTTAATCCGCCAAAAGGAATCCAACCAAGCGCCGCATAGAGAACGCCAATGATAAGCAAAACAGGATTACCGCTGTATTCAATCAGAAATCCTCCTGAAATAATGCACACAATAGAAATAAGGTACAAAAAAATAAATAGAAATAACATGACCATACCGTTTTTCTTGTTATTAAGAACTTTTTCATCCATAATGTAATCGTCTCCTTTGATTAATTGATATTTGAATGATATCATTTTGATATCACAATGTCAAGAGCACTATTTCAATAAACAAATATTTTATTCCTGTTCAATGAAGCAGGGATTAGGTATAATACAAATTAGAGGCAGAAAGTGCGTAATATGTTTTGGTATGAAAAGGAGAGAAGTGTATGAAGATTGTTGTTTTGGAGAGAAACAGTGTGGGTACGGATGTGTCGATGGACGCTATTGGGAAATTGGGTGAAATGACGGTATATCCGAATACTACGGCAGCAGATGTAAAGGAAAAGGTAAAGGATGCGGAAATCATAGTTGCAAATAAAGTTCCTTTAAATGAGAACACATTGAAGGATGCCGCAAATGTGAAATTGATATGTGAGTTTGCTACAGGGTATGATAATGTGGATCTGGAATATTGTAAGAGCAGGGGAATTAAAGTGGCAAATATCGTGAATTATTCTACAGATGCTGTGGCGCAGCATACCTTTGCTCTTTGCTTTTATGTGTTGGAAAAACTTCGTCATTATGATGAGTATGTTAAGTCAGGTGCCTATGCGGCACAGGACAGGTTCTCAAACTTTGACCGTCCATTTACGGAACTGGCAGGGAAAACGTGGGGAATCGTAGGTATGGGTAATATTGGAAGAAAGGTGGCAAAGATTGCAGAAGCATTTGGCTGCAAGATTATATTTTATTCTGCTTCTGGCAGCAGTACCTGTACAGAGTATGAAAGGGCCAGCTTTGACACGCTTCTTAAAGAATCGGATTTTTTGTCGCTTCATTGTCCGCTGAGCGATAAGACAAGGAATTTGATTAATTTGGATGCATTAAGGAAGATGAAGAAAAATGCAATCTTGATTAACGTGGCAAGAGGACCGGTGGTGAATGATGGAGATTTATATACGGCGCTGACGGAAGGATATATTGCGGGGGCAGGGCTGGATGTGACCAGCACAGAGCCTATGAAGGAGAGCAACCCGTTAAGCAAAATTATGGACAGTAATAAACTGATCATTACACCTCATCTTGCATGGGCAAGTGATGAGGCGAGAAACAGGTGCGTTTCTGAAACTTGTAAAAATATAGAAGCCTTTTTGAAGGGTGAAGACAGGAACATCGTCAATAAATAATGGAGAATTTTATGCCTGCTTTCGGTATTCGTTCCTATGCTGGATAGGTGTTTTCCCGGTGGCTTTTTTAAATACCTGGGAGAAATAGGATTGGGATGAAAAGCCCAGCATCGTAGAAATCTGGGAAATGGAGCAGGTAGTAGATTCAAGCAGGGACTTTCCTTCCTGGATTCTCTTCTGCAGAAGATAATTGATGGGGGAAAGTCCTGTGTATTTCGTAAAGGCATGGGCCATGTAATATTTATTCATGTGGGTGAGGGAAGCCAAAGTATCCAGAGTGATATTTTCCGAATAATTTGCATCCAGATAGTTTTTGATCTGGGTGCATTCTCTATTTAAAATCGTATTATTGCTTTTTACGACAGACAGGTTGTCGTTCCGCAGCATACAGATCAAAAGTACTTCCAGAAGATTCTGACAGACGGTCTCATAATTCTCCTCTTTGCGGGCAATTTCTTCCAGCATAATATTCAAATAGGCATAAACCTTGGAACTTTGCATATTATATTTATATACAGCGCCGGATGCGGTCTGCACAGAAATACCATCCTGGGCAGAGGCGATATTTTCAAATGAAAATGAAAGACCTTCGATTCCTAATACGATATATTCAAGGGGAGTTGTCTGAAGGGATTTTTCAGTATGCTGTACATGGGGATTAATGATGACCATGTCATTTTTAGCCACAGGAAATTCCGAGCCTTCTGCAATGAAGGAACCGCTTCCGCTTACAACATAAAATAATTCGCTAAAAGGGTGAGAATGAAGAATGCTTTGCCAGTCCCCCTCATATTTTGAGGTGGATACATATAAAAGTTTGGAATGATCAAAGTAAGATGACTTGTTGTTTTCTATGCGATGTCTCGTATTTCCCATTGTTTTTTGCCTTCCCCGAAAATTGTATGCACTAAATATAGCAGAATTTATATATTTTGTCCATATGATAAAAACGGGATAAAATATATAAAAAGAGCAAAAGAAATAGCAAAGGATAAAATGAAATAAAATATACAGCAGTTGATCATAAATAATTCGCGGCAAATGATTTGTATCTAATAATATGCATAAAAAGCAAAAGAAGAATATCATTTATATGGATAATTTGCACAGAAAGAAAAACACAATATCAAAATTTTAAATAAAAATATATAAAAGCAAGATATATAAAATATCAAGCAACAATAAGATTGATTAAAAAAAATGATTTTACTATACTTAAGATACATTTAAGAAGTGGAACTGATGGGAGTAAGTGCTCAGCACGAATTTTAAGGAGGAATTTATTATGAAATTGAAAAAAGTTATTTCAGCTTTGCTTGTAATGACCATGGCTGCGTCTTTGCTTGCAGGGTGCGGCGGTTCAGGCAACGATGCTGGTTCATCCGGGGCAGACAGTAGCTCCAGCGATGCGGCACAGACCGAAACATCGTCAGAGGATGCCGGCGGAGGAAGCGCAGTGGAAGAGCAGGTACTTAAGGTAGCAGCTTTTGAAGGCGGCTACGGTGCAGACATGTGGTCAGAGGTTGTAGCAGCTTTTGAAGCTTCTCATCCCGGTGTTACCGTAGAGCTTACGATTGATAAGAAACTGGAAGATGTAATCAGCCCCAGCATGAAGGCAGGCGATTATCCTGATGTAGTACATCTTGCTACAGGCCGTGAAGCAGCTCTGACAGAGACACTGACCAAGGAAAATGCGCTTCTTCCTTTAACAGACGTCCTTGAGATGACGGTACCCGGCGAAGACGTAAAAGTAAAAGATAAAATCATTCCCGGTTTCCTTGACACATTGGCAACCAATCCCTACGGGGACGGCGTAACCTATTATGCACCTATGTTCTACAGCCCCTGCGGTCTGTTCTACAATGCAGGACTGTTTAAGGAAAAAGGCTGGGATGTTCCTACTACCTGGAGTGAAATGTGGGAGCTGGGCGATACAGCAGCGGCAGATGGAATTGCACTGTTTACTTATCCTACAACCGGATATTTTGATGCATTTACATATGCAGCATTGGCTTCTGCAGGCGGATCGGATTTCTTCGACAGCTGTATGACATATGAGGACGGCATCTGGGAAAGCGCAGACGCAACCAAGGTATTTGAACTGGTTGGCACATTGGCAGGCTATACAGAAGCAACTACCGTTGCAAATGCGAACAATGACAACTTTACAAAGAATCAGCAGCTGATTCTTGACAACAAAGCAATCTTCTGTCCTAACGGTACATGGCTGCCCGGTGAAATGGCAGATGCTCCCAGAGCAGATGGTTTTGAATGGGGATTTATGGCGCTTCCCGCAGTGAATGACGGCGGAGCAGGCTGCTCCTTCTGCTGGTTCGAGCAGATGTGGATTCCTGCAGCAGCACAGAATCAGGATATGGCGAAAGAATTCGTAGCTTATATGTATTCTGATGAAGCAGCACAGATTTTTGCAAAATCTACAGCAATTCAGCCGATTACTGGAGTCAGTGATTATCTGGAAGGCGACAATAAGATGTTCTACAGCATCTATGACAATGGCGCAACCGCAGTTATGGGCGGATTTGCCGCTACTGCACCGGTAGAAGGCGTTAACATGCTGGATACCTTATGCGGAACAGTCAACAGTATCGTAAGCGGTGACAAGACTGTAGCCGATTGGCAGGCAGCCGTAGAAGAAGCAAGTGATAAATTAAGAGCGGCAATGGAATAAGAGTTTAAGGAGTGCTCCAGAGGTTTCCGCCTTTGGAGCACTTTTGTTTCATATGGATGACTCGCAAGGCGAGGCATCCGTTGTTTGGGAAAATGGGGGTATGCATGTGAAAAAGAGCAGAGCAAGAAGCGTTTTTATTGGGGTATGTGTGACACCTGCGGTTATATTGTTTATCATTTTTATGCTGATTCCAACCTTTAACGTGTTTAAAATGTCGCTTTATAAATGGGGAGGATATTCCAATACCAAGGAATTTGTAGGACTGAACAACTTTAAAATTTTAGTGGAAGATATGAATTTTTTCCGCTCGTTTCAGAATACAGTCCTTTTGATTGTCTGTGTAACCATTGTAACAATGGCGCTTTCTCTGATATTTGCAGCAATATTATCCAGAGAAGAGATTAAAGGACAGAATTTTTACAGGATCATATTCTATATTCCTAATATTTTATCGGTGGTGGTTATTTCAGCAATTTTTTCGGCAATTTATGATCCCAATAATGGGCTTTTGAACAGTATCATCGGCATTTTCAGAGGAAGTGATAAGACTCCGATTCTCTGGCTGGGGGATCAGAAACTGGTAATCTACAGTTTGGTGATCGCCATGATATGGCAGGCAATCGGTTATTACATGGTCATGTATATGGCAAGTATGGCAAGTGTGCCGGAAAGTCTTTACGAATCGGCAAATTTGGAAGGAGCGGGGCGGATGCGGCAGTTCTTTTCCATTACCTTGCCACTGATATGGACCAATGTAAGGACTACTTTAACTTTCTTTGTGATCAGTTCTATCAATCTGAGTTTCCTGTTCGTAAAGGCGCTGACAAACGGCGGTCCGGACGGAGCAACAGAAGTATTTTTGAGTTATATGTATAAACAGGCATATACCAATTCCTCATATGGATATGGTATGGCAATCGGTGTTGTGGTGTTTATATTTTCTTTTGGTTTATCGGCTATTGTCAATCTCGTTACGAAACGAGAACCATTGGAATTTTAAGGAGGGGTGCATATGAAAAAGAAAAAAGAAATGAGCTTTGATGCTTTATATAAACTTTTTATATATGTTGCCCTGATTACCCTTGCGGTCAGTATTATTGTGCCGGTGGCCTGGGTATTTCTGGCATCCATAAAGGAAAATTCAGAATTTTATGGGAATCCCTGGACTATGCCGAAAGGCATTTACTATCAGAACTTTATAGATGCTTTTGAAAAAGCAAAGATGGGAGAATATTTTCTGAATTCCATACTGGTAACAGTTCTGGCGCTTGCCATATTGCTGATGGTGGCGCTGCCTGCGGCTTATGTACTTGCAAGGTATCGTTTCACAGGAAGCAAACTGATTAATGTTATGTTTATGGGCGGATTGTTCATCAATGTAAATTATATTGTGGTACCAATTTTCCTTATGTTTGTGGACGCTGATAAATTTTTAAAGAGCCTTGGAGGAAACGGATTTTTCCTGAATAATCTTTTTGTGGTGGCGCTTGTATATGCATCTACTGCGTTACCTTTTACCATTTATCTGCTGTCCGGTTTTTTTGTCACGATACCGAGAGATTATGAAGAGGCGGCATATGTGGATGGAAGCGGTTATTTCAGGACCATGGTAAAAATTATGATGCCGATGGCGCTGCCCAGCATTATTACGGTGATTCTGTTTAACTTTTTGTCCTTCTGGAATGAATACATCATTTCCATGACCTTGCTTACAAAGGATGCCAAGACGCTTCCGGTAGGTCTTATGCAGCTTATGCAGGCACAGAAGGCGGCGGCAAATTATGGACAGCTTTACGCCGGACTGGTAATCGTAATGCTTCCTACTTTGATTTTATACATTTTGCTTCAGAAGAAGTTGACCCAGGGTATGAGCCTTGGCGGATTGAAAGGTTAAAGGAGGAGAGGCTATGAAATGGATTGTCAGATTGATATATATACTTGTTTTTGTTGGCAGTATGGCGCTTATTGCAATAGGGCAGCGCAGGATTGGACCGCTGGGACTTTCGATCATGCTGGTGGGTCTTGCGGGGATATTGATTCTTCTTTATCTGTACAATAAGAAATTTCAATGATGATAAGGCGAAAGAATGGAGGAATGAACATGGAAGATGCAGGCAGACTGACGCTGCCTACAGATGTAGATATGGTTGAAGAAACAATACGTTTAAAGAATCTGCTTAAGGCAGATGCCTTAAGGGATTGTGACGGAACAACAATGCCTGAAGAACTGCTTGATCAGGATGCAAAAATATATGCTACTTATTATACGACCAGAAAAGACAATGACTGGGCAATGAAAAATCCGGAGGAAATACAGCAAGAATATCTGATCAGTGACCATGTGACAGCAAAAGGCAGCAGTCTTCGCATAGAGATTATGAAGGGATTTCATACCGAGCAGCTGAAGGTGAATACCATTGATGATCCTAAGAGGTGGTGGGAGGTCATTGACAGGACTACGGGAGAGGTGGTTCCGGCGGATAAGTGGGAATATGATGAGACCTCAGGAGAAGTAGTGATCGTATCTGTTCCTTACCACCAATACACAGTGAGTTTCCTGGCTTTTCTGATCTGGGATCCGGTGCATATGTATAATTACATTACAAATGACTGGAAGAATGCCCCCCATCAGCTGACATATGATGTAAGGCAGCCCAAGACACAGGTTTATGTAAAGGAAAAACTCAGAAAGTGGTGCGAGGAAAATCCGCATGTAAATGTAGTGCGGTTCACGACCTTTTTCCACCAGTTTACGCTCACATTTGACGATCAAAAGAGAGAAAAATTTGTTGAATGGTTTGGTTACAGCGCCAGTGTAAGCCCCTATATTCTTGAAAAATTTGAAAAATGGGCGGGGTACAGATTCCGTCCCGAATTTATTGTGGATCAGGGATACCACAACTCTATTTTCAGGGTACCATCCAAAGAATTTAAGGATTTCATAGAGTTCCAGCAGATGGAAGTATGTGCGCTGGCAAAGGAGTTAGTGGATATTGTGCACAGTTATGGCAAAGAAGCCATGATGTTTCTCGGGGATCACTGGATAGGGACTGAACCCTATGGAAAATATTTTGAGAAAATAGGTCTGGACGCTGTTGTGGGATCCGTTGGCGATGGTGTCACGCTGCGCATGATTTCTGATATTAAGGGCGTGAAATATACAGAAGGACGCCTGCTTCCTTATTTTTTCCCGGATGTTTTTACTAAAGGGGGAGATCCAATCGGGGAAGCTCAGGATAACTGGATTAAGGCGAGAAGAGCCATTCTGCGCTCTCCTTTAGACCGAATCGGATATGGGGGCTATCTGAAGCTGGCTTCTGAATGGCCCGGCTTTATAGACCAGATCGGCAGGGTAGTGGATGAATTTCGTCAGATACATAAAAATATGGAGGGAAGCAAGGCATATACGGCTCCTTTCAAGGTAGCTATTTTAAATTGCTGGGGCAATTTAAGAAGGTGGATGTCGAATCAGGTCCATCATGCTCTGTGGTACAGGGAAATCTATTCTTATGTGGGTGTGATTGAATGCTTAAGCGGCATGCCTGTTGAGGTGGAATTTATCACCTTTGATCAGGTGAGGGAAGGAATCGATCCCTCAATTAAAGTCATTATCAATGCGGGAGATGCATACACGGCATGGAGCGGCGCAGAGAACTGGAAAGATGAAAAAGTCGTATGTGCCATTCGCAGATTTGTGGATGAAGGCGGCGGATTGATTGGAGTAGGAGAGCCCAGCGCCTGTCAGTATCAGGGGCATTATTTCCAGCTCAGCGATGTGCTGGGGGTAGACAGGGAGATGGGATTTTCCATGAGCACAGACAAATATAATGAAGCAGACAGCAGCCATTTTATTCTGGAGGATGTGCCCGGTGAGATTGATTTTGGGGAAGGTAAAAGCCGTATCTATGCTCAGGGTGAGCACTATCAGATATTGAATATGGACAGACCATACAGCCGTCTGGTGGTCAATCAATATGGAAAAGGGAGAAGCGTCTATTTTACAGGGCTTCCTTATTCGCCCCAGAATTGCCGTATCCTGTTGCGGGCAATTTATTATGCAGCGCATCAGGAAGAAGAGATGAAGAAGTTTTATGTTACCAATGTGGACACGGAACTTGCTGTTTTTGAAAAAACAGGAAAAATCGCGGTCATAAACAATTCCAAAGAGCCAAGGCAGACCGATTTATATGTGCAGGGGAAATTGATGCAGCATCTTGATATGGCTCCCATGGAAATGCGCTGGGTAGATTATAAGGAGCAGAAGGTATGAAGATAGAAAATCCGGCTTGTGCCAAAATAGTAGAAGCAATTGCGCAGTTTGACCTGGAAGGGAAGCTGGTAGATCAGCAGCCTTATGGAAATGGTCATATCAATGACACATTTCTGCTCACCTATGAAACATCAAATGGTGACAGAAAATATATTCTGCAGAGAATGAATCATGCCATTTTTAAAAAGCCCCAGCAGCTTATGGAAAATGTGGTAAATGTTACAGAATATCTGCGCAGGGTGATCAAAGAGCAGGGCGGGGATCCTGACAGGGAGACTCTAAATGTCATAAAGACCCGAAATGGAGAAAATTACTATGAAGACAGCGGTCACAATTATTGGAGGGTGTTTTTGTACATAGAGCGAACCATATGTCTGGAACAGGTGGAAAGTGCAAAAGATTTTTATGACAGTGCCGTGGCTTTTGGGAATTTCCAGAGGATGCTTGCAGATTATCCTGCCGAGGAACTTCATGAGACGATTCCTAATTTTCATAATACTCCCTCCCGTTTTCGTGACTTTCAAAAGGCAGTGCAGGAGGATAAGCTGGGAAGGGCGGCGCTTGCTAAAGAGGAGATTGCCTTTGCCCTTGAGAGAGAGAAGGACACACCGGTTCTGCTGGATCTTCTGGCGGAAGGGAAACTGCCTCTTCGTGTAACGCACAATGACACAAAATTAAATAATATTTTGTTTGATGCAGACACCAAAAAGGCATTGTGCATCATTGATCTGGATACGGTAATGCCCGGTCTTTCCCACTATGATTTCGGTGATTCCATCCGCTTTGGAGCAAGTACAGGTGCCGAAGATGAAAAAGATTTAAGCAAAATCGAACTGGATCTGTCTCTATTTGAGACCTTCACGAAAGGTTTCCTTGAAGGATGCGGCGGGAGCCTTACAGAGAAAGAAATTGAAATGCTTCCTATGGGGGCAAAACTGATGACTTATGAATGCGGTATACGCTTTCTGGCAGATTTTCTGGAAGGAGATGTGTACTTTAAGATTCACAGAAAAGAGCATAACCTGGACCGGGCAAGGACGCAGTTTAAGCTCATAGCGGATATGGAAGAAAAGTGGGACCGCATGATTGCCATTGTAGAAAAATACAAAAACAAATATTAATAGGGTAAAATTGATCGATTTGAAAAGCCTCACAGAAATTTTCCTTTGCAATCCTGTGGGGCTTTTATTGTTTCGGGTAAAATGATGTGATAAAATAGAAATGCGGATTGTTTTCCGTATCATATTGCAGGACGCAGGAAAGGTGAGGAATTTTATATATGGGAATTGTGTTGAAAAATATTCTGGCAGTACTCCCGGAAGGGGAGAAGGATGTAATTAGGGAAACGGATATTTATATTGAAGGAAGCAAAATTGCAGCGATCGGTACACAGCCGGAAGGCTTTCGGGCTGACAAGGTGATTGAAGGAAAGAATAAACTCGCCATACCGGGGCTTGTGAATTGTCATACGCATTCATATATGTCCTTTATGAGAAATGTGGCGGACGATTTGAGTTTTATGGACTGGCTTTTTGGAACGATTGATCCGATTGAGCAGCAGATGACAGACGAGGACACTTATTGGGGAGCTTGTCTGGCAATCATTGAAATGATGAAAAGCGGAACCACCTGTTTTAATGATATGCAGATGAACATTCATCAGACGACAAGGGCGGTAAAGGAATCTGGTATGCGTGCCGTCATCAGCCGCGGTCTGGTGGGAAGCGGAAATGATGAGGCAGGGCAGATGCGGCTTAGACAGGCTTACGAGGAGCGAGATGCGGCAAAGGATTGCGACAGACTGACCTTCATGTTGGGACCGCATGCACCCTATACATGTGATGACGCTTATATGCGTATCGTTTCCGAAGAAGCCAAAAAGAATCAGATGAGGATTCATGTGCATCTTTCTGAAAGCGAAAGTGAGATTCAGCAGATCAAAGAAAAGTATGGCTGCTCGCCCATTGAGATGGCGGATAGAAACGGACTGTTCGATGTACCTGCCATAGCTGCCCATTGTGTACAGATCACAGAAAGCGACATGGAAATTTTAAGGAAAAAGAATGTCAGCGTGGTCACCAATCCCGCCAGCAACATGAAGCTGGGCAATGGTTTCGCACCTGTTCCCGCCCTGCTTGAAAAGGGGATTAACGTCTGCCTTGGAACGGATGGGGCAGCAAGCAACAACAGCCTTAACATGTTTCACGAATTAAGCCTTCTTACCTTAATCCACAAAGGCGTTAAGAAAACGCCGCAGTGCATCAGCGCAAAAGAAGGATTTAGAATTGCAACCATAAATGGAGCCAAGGCCCTTGGACTTGAAAAAGAAATAGGATCTCTGGAAGAGGGAAAGAAAGCGGATATTGCAATTCTTAATTTGAATACACCTTCCCTGACACCGAGAAACAACCTTCTTGCCGGTCTGTCTTACTCCGCAAATGGTTCAGAGGTGGAAACAGTTCTGATTGACGGAAAAGTCACCATGGAAAACAGAAAGATTCTGACCATGGATGAAGAGCTGGTGTATCAGAAGGTTAATGACATCATAGTCCGTATGGGTCTTGACAAAAAAGAATATTAATTGTATGTAGCTGCTTTGCGGTTATCATAAAAGTGATGATAGGACAGACGACCATCACTATAATAAAAATTCGGCTGAAATTTATAGATTCTATTTGGAGGATAAGAAGATGAACAGTGAAATCAGAGACATTCGTTTAGCCGAATCGGGAGAGCGCAAGATTGAGTGGGTAAAAAGAAATTGCGATCTGCTCCGCACCCTTGAGGAGGAGTTCTCAAAGACAAAACCCTTTGAAGGAAAGAAAATTGCACTTTCCGTGCATTTGGAAGCAAAAACAGCCTATCTTTGTCTGGTGTTAAAGGCAGGGGGAGCAGAAATGTTCGTAACAGGCTCTAATCCTTTGTCCACACAGGATGATGTGGCAGCAGCACTGGTGAAGGCGGGGCTTGAGGTTCATGCTTGGTATGATTGTACACCGGAGGAATATGAACTGCATATTCGCCATGTACTGGAAGCAGGACCTAATATCATTATTGATGACGGCGGTGATCTGGTAAATATGGTACATACGCAGATGCCTGAATTGATACCGAACATCATCGGCGGCTGCGAGGAGACAACTACCGGAATTATCCGTCTGGAAGCGATGAATCATGCCGGAGAGCTGAAATTCCCCATGGTACGTGTGAACAATGCAGACTGCAAGCATTTATTTGATAATCGTTATGGTACCGGACAATCTGTATGGGATGGTATCAACCGGACAACAAACCTGATTGTGGCAGGTAAGATCGTAGTAGTAGCAGGTTATGGGTGGTGCGGTAAGGGTACTGCCATGAGAGCCAAGGGACTTGGCGCAAGAGTAATCGTAACAGAAATCGATCCTATCAAGGCAATAGAAGCAGTGATGGACGGGTTTGATGTAATGCCTATGAACGAAGCCGCGAAGGTGGGAGATTTCTTTGTAACGGTTACTGGCTGTGACAAGGTAATCGATGAGGAAGACTTCAAAGTGATGAAGGACGGCGCCATTCTTTGTAATGCAGGTCATTTTGACTGTGAGATTGATATGGCGAGACTTCGTGAAATTGCTGTGGAGACAAGAGAGCAGAGAAAAAATATTATGGGATATAAGCTGCCTACCGGACAGTGGATCTTCGTTCTGGCAGAGGGAAGACTGGTCAATTTAGCTGCCGGCGACGGACATCCGGCAGAGATCATGGATATGAGTTTTGCGATTCAGGCGCTGTCTGCCAAGTATTTGGTTGAACACGGAAGCGAACTTAAAGAGAAGTTGATCGATGTGCCGAGGGAAGTTGATCAGGATGTAGCAAAAAGAAAACTGGCATTCCTCGGAAAGGAGATCGATGTGCTCACGCCGGAACAGGAGAAATATCTGAACAGTTATACATTGGATTAAAACAACAGACAAGTAAATAATGAAGGGTGGGGAATCAGCATGAAACAAAGGGTAAGAAAAATAAGCATTAAAGTAAAGATATTGTTTCCGGCAAGTCTGCTCGTTATTGCAGTCTGTCTGGTCATGGGAATCAGTTCCTTTGAGCATATGGAATCAGCCATGGTCGAAATGGGGGTAGAGGAGGCTGACATGGCGGCAGAGATTGCTGCAAAAATGATAGACGGAGATACAGTTGCGCTGATAGGAGCAGACAGTAAGGAAACAGAAGAATACCAGAGCCTGCTCATCATGATGCGGAATTTACAAAAAAGTTGTGGAATTGCTTACATGTATACTTTGTATACGGATGGCAGTCAGGTATATTACGGAATTGATACGGATGAAACAAGCGGTCAGAATGCTCCGGGAGAAGTATTTGACGTTTCTTACGAGGAACTGGCGGATGTTTTTCAGGGAAATGAATATGTACAGGATTATATAGACTCTACAGAAGACGGGGAACTTATTTCGGTATATAAGCCCATTTTAAGTCAGGACGGCAAGGTAGCAGCAGTACTTGGCTGTGATTATGATGCGGCACATGTGGTTTCAAAATTGAATACCTTGAGGCTCTGGGTGATCGAACTTGGCGCTGTCTGTCTGGCAGCGGGCATCCTTATTCTGTACCTGATTGTGGGAAGGATTATGAGAAATCTCCGCGCCGTGGACGGAAAAATTTATGAACTTGTCCATAATGAAGGAGATCTGACCCAAAAGTTAGATATCAAGACTGGTGATGAGATGGAGCTTATTGCGGAGAATGTGAATGCGCTGCTTGCCCATATCAGAGAGATCATGCTGAATATATCCGAAAATTCTAAGAAGCTGAGCAATTCTTCTGAGAAAGTGGTTCAAAGCCTTTTTGGAGCAGAGGGCAACATTGCAGATGTATCTGCAACCATGGAAGAAATGAGTGCAGCGATGGAAGAAACCAGCGCTTCATTAGGACAGGTTCATGAATCGATAGAAGAAGTTTATAAGACGATTGCTGACATTTCGCAAAAGACAGAGGACGGAAAGGAATCCGCCGTCAGGATTATGGAAAAAGCAGCAGAGATTTATAAGAATGCTGTTGAAAACCAGAAGAACGCGATAGAGCAGACCAAGGTCATGGCTTCTTCCGTCAACGAGAAGATTGAGAAATCCCGTGCGGTCGAGGAAATAAGCGTACTGACCGCCAACATTATAAGTATTACAAGTCAGACGAATTTGCTGGCATTAAATGCAAGTATAGAGGCGGCAAGAGCAGGAGAGGCAGGAAAAGGCTTTGCGGTGGTTGCGAATGAAATCGGAAAGCTTGCAACAAATTCGGCGGAGGCGGCATCCCAGATCCGCACAGTAAGCGCTAACGTAACGGAAGCTGTCAATGAATTATCAAAAGAAGCTGAAAATATGTTAGGCTTTATGAATGAGACGGCAATAGCAGGTTATCAGAAACTTCTGGAAACCAGCGAAAATTATCAAAGCGATGTTGGAAGCATGGGACAGATCATGGAAGAATTTGCTGATGAAAGTAAACAGATTCGGGACAACATTGATAGCATAAAGGACGCGATTTCCATGGTGAACGTTGCGGTTGAGGATTGTGCAAAGGGCGTTGCAAATGTTGCTGAAATGTCAACGGAGCTGACGATCAGTGTGAAGGATATCAGCAGTGAGGCGGATGCCAATAGGGAAGTTTCACGGGAATTGAACGATGAGGTAAATAAATTTAAATTGCAGTGATAATAATTTTGCTATCAGACAAAAGAAATGATTGCATAATAATATCTAATCATTTACTATATTAATATACCATTGTCATACAATTTAAAACACAATTATATTGATTAAGGGGGATATGCTTATGCAAGAGACTATTAAAATCCAATCAAAACAGTATCGCAACGTTGTGCTGAAAGCCATTCCCGGGCATTTTGTAACACCGAATTCCCATGTAAATTATTTTCTGGATATGACCACCATCAAATCCAGACTCAGTGAAGCCTCAGCGGTAGCAAAGGCGCTCAGTGAGCAGATAACGGCGACGACTGTTGTTGATACGATCGTATGTATTGACGGCTGTGAGATTATAGGTGCTTTTCTTGCCGAGGATCTGACAAGAGCGGGTGTTTATTCCATGAATTCACATAATACAATCTATATTGTTACACCTGAGTATGTAAATTCAGGACAGCTTGTTTTCAGGGAGAACATGGTTCCAATGATCCGGGACAAAAATATTCTTTTGCTTATGGCATCAGCAACGACGGGGCAGACAATTGTAAAAGCAGCTCAGGCTCTTGGCTATTATGGAGCAAAGATCAGCGGTATCAGTGCAGTCTTCAGCGCAGCAAACAGTGTTATGGGCATTCCTATCCAATCCTTGTTTACAATTACGGATATACCGGATTATAAGACATACAATCCGGAAGGATGCGCTTTATGCAGAGATGGAAAGAAGATTGATGCATTCGCAAACGGTTTTGGTTATTCCAAAATAAATTAAGAGATATAAGGAAGGAGTATTGAACGGGTTGGTTCAATACTCCTTTATTTTACTTAAAAATGATTAGTTGTAATTATCTATGCAGGGCTGGAACATATCTTTGGACACGCCGCAGAGAGGACAGCACCAGTCATCCGGAAGATCTTCGAAAGCTGTGCCGGGTGCGATACCATGTTCAGGATCACCTTTTTCAGGATCATATGTGTAGCCGCAGGGATTACAAAAATATTTTTTCATTGTAGATAAGCTCCTTTCTTAATTAAAATATCTCTTAAGCAGGCCTTCAAATGCCTTGCCATGTCTAGCTTCGTCACGAGCCATCTCATGAACGGTGTCATGGATTGCGTCAAGGTTTGCAGCTTTTGCGCGCTTAGCGAGGTCGAATTTACCAGCTGTAGCGCCGTTTTCAGCTTCTACTCTCATTTCAAGGTTCTTCTTGGTGGAGTCGGTTACAACTTCGCCTAACAGTTCAGCAAATTTAGCAGCATGTTCAGCTTCTTCATAAGCAGCTTTTTCCCAATATAAACCGATTTCAGGATAGCCTTCTCTGTGAGCAACTCTTGCCATTGCAAGGTACATACCAACTTCTGTACATTCGCCGTTGAAATTTGCTCTTAAATCTTCAAGAATGTCTTCGCTTACGCCTTTAGCAACGCCTACCACATGCTCAGCAGCCCAAACTTTCTCTTCACCTTGGGCGGTGAATTTCTCTGCGGGTGCGTTACAAACGGGGCATTTCTCAGGTGCCGCATCTCCTTCATAAACATAGCCACATACCTGACATACAAATTTCATAATACTTATCTCCTTTTCTTATATATTAATTTTTGGATAAACAATTGTTACAGCGGCCATAAAAGTAGGTCACTTGTCCTTCAATTTCACCTTTAAAGTTCTTCTGTGCTGCCTTTGATAGATGCTCTGTCATTGGTATATTCAGATCCATTACACATCCGCATTCGGAACATACGAAATGATAATGAGGTGAAGTATCATAATCAAAGTGATCTACGCTATCGCCTACCCGGATTCTTGCTATTTCACCGATATCGGCAAGCAGGGTCAGATTCCGGTATACAGTTCCCAGGCTGATATTCGGAAAGGACTCGCGAACATTCCTGTAGACAACATCTGCAGTAGGATGATCTTTTCTGGTGGCCAGAAATGCTTTAATAGAATCTCGCTGTTTACTGTGCTTCAGATTCATGAAGATTCCTTTCTGATAAAATAGTAATCATTACTGTTTTAATTATACAAAATATATATAAAAAGTCAATATCTCCCTTGCAATTTATAAATTTTTTATAGATTCATTGATTCTTTAATAACATGCTTTTTATAGTATGTGCTATAATCGATATAAAAGACATGTAAGGGGATAGGGATGAAGTTTAAGACCAGATTAGTGATAACATTTCTGACAATCATTTTACTTCCTCTGGTACTTGCCTGTACAGCGTTTATCTGTATAGGAGGTTATCTCATCAAGGAGCAGGAAGAATACGGATTCCGCAATGACGATTATAACATGCTGATTGATCCCACGCAGGCATCCAGGTTGATTTCTGATGAGATTTTCCGGGAAGTTGAAGTGATTTTGACAGAAGATCCTTCCAATCTAGAGAAAGAAAATATTCTTGCAAGGATTAATGAAAAGATTGCCAATAAGTCTTCTTATATCATCTTGCGGAAACAGGATATCCTTTTTTATACGGGCAATGAAGTGGCGGCAAAGCAGATTTTTGACAAGCTGCCGGATTTTCAGGAAGAAAATATAGGGCAGAAGGAGAAACTAAGTTTCTATTATGATGATATGAAAAATCTGGTGCGGCAGATGGATTTTCATTTTGATGATGGAAGTGAGGGCAGCTTTTTTGTAATTACAAGGAGCAATTCTATTATTTCGAGAAAACTGTTTGTGGATATGGCAATTGCTATTATGGTAATTCTGATTTTCACAAGTCTGTTTTTAACAAATTGGATCAGCCGCGGCGTTTTTTCTCCAGTCAACCAGTTGAATATTGCCATGCAGAATATTGCGGAGGGCAATCTTGAATACAGGCTCCCTGACAAAGATGACGGAGAGATAGGAGAGCTATACCGAAACTATGAGGACATGCGGCTGCGGCTGAAGGAGTCCACAGATGAAAAGATTCTGGCAGAAAAGCAGAACAAGGAACTGGTAAGTAACATATCCCATGATTTAAAAACGCCGATTACGGCAATAAAAGGATATGTGGAAGGAATCATGGATGGTGTGGCAGACACACCGGAAAAAATGGATAAATACATCAGGACCATCTATAATAAAGCAAATGATATGGACAGGCTGATCAATGAACTGACTGTATATTCAGGAATTGATTCCAACCGTATTCCCTATCACTTCCACAAAATAAACGTTTCTGAATATTTTGGAGATTGTATCGAAGAAGTGGGACTTGATCTGGAGTCTAAAAATATAGAACTGAATTACTCCAATTTGGTAGCGCCGGGCACGCTGATCATTGCAGATCCGGAGCAGCTGAAGCGAGTAATCAATAATATTATAGGAAATAGTATTAAGTATCTTGATAAGCCAAAAGGAGAAATCGATATTCGAATTTTGGATGAAATAGATTCCATACGCGTGGAGATAGAAGATAATGGAAAAGGAATTGCGGCAAAAGACCTGCCCAAGATATTTGAACGTTTTTACAGATCAGATACCTCGAGAAATTCAGCGCAGGGCGGAAGCGGAATTGGATTATCCATTGTAAAGAAAATCATTGAAGACCATGGCGGTTACATCTGGGCTACCAGCAAAGAGGGTGAAGAAACCTGCATGCATTTCGTAATCCGTAAATATCAGGAGGCGGAATAGGGAATCTTGCGTGCATAGGCACTATGATTTAAAAAAGAAACAGATTGAAAGGAACGATTAGTGAAATGAGCAGAATTTTAATTATTGAGGATGAAGAAGCAATTGCTGATCTGGAAAAGGATTATCTTGAACTGAGCGGATTCGATGTGGAGATTCGGAATAAGGGTGATGAGGGGCTTAAAGCAGCAATGTCTGAGGAATTTGATTTAATCGTGCTTGATTTGATGCTGCCCGGTATGGATGGATTTGAAATCTGTAAACGAATCAGAGAGGAAAAGAATATCCCGATCATCATGGTATCCGCCAAAAAAGATGATATTGATAAGATCAGAGGCTTGGGTCTGGGCGCTGATGATTATATGACCAAGCCTTTCAGCCCCAGTGAGCTGGTTGCCAGAGTGAAAGCGCATATGGCAAGGTATGACAGGCTTGTGGGCTCTACACAGAAAAATAATGACATTATTGAAATCCGGGGCATCCGCATTGATAAGACAGCGAGAAGAGTGATTGTAGACGGTGTAGAAAAGGCATTTACCGGCAAAGAATTTGATCTTCTCACCTTCTTGGCGGAGCATCCAAATCATGTATACACAAAGGAAGAACTGTTTCGGGAAATCTGGGATATGGATTCCATCGGAGATATCGCGACAGTGACAGTGCATATTAAGAAGATACGTGAAAAGATTGAGTATGACTCTGCAAAGCCCCAATATATTGAAACAATCTGGGGAGTAGGTTATCGCTTTAAAGTGTAAGGACGGAAAATCAAGTGCAGAAAAATATTATTTACGAAGATGAACATATAATTGTCGTGTTTAAGCCCGCGGGAATTGCCACCCAGACGGCAAGAATCGGTCAGCAGGATATGGTCAGTGAATTAAAGAATTATCTTGCCGGGAAGCCTGAATATCGGGGGAGTGGTGAGCCTTATCTGGGAGTTGTCCACAGGCTGGATCAGCCGGTTTCAGGAATACTGGTCTTTGCCAAAACGAAGCAGGCGGCGGCAGGATTAAGCAGTCAGATAAACAACGGCAAAATGCATAAGTATTATTATGCGGTCATTTACGGGGAATCCCGCCAGGAAGAAGAACAGCTGGAGAATTATTTATATAAGGATGCCAAGACGAATAAATCTGTTGTGGTAAAGGAAGACTTTCCGAATGCCAAAAAGGCGATTTTGATTTATAAAAAGATGAAAACACTGATGATTTTGGAAAAGGAACAGGAGGTTTCCCTAGTGGAAATTCAGCTCCTTACCGGACGGCATCATCAGATTCGGGCACAATTTGCATATAATGACATGCCTCTTTTGGGGGACAGCAAATACGGCACTGAAAGTTCGAAACAGCTTGGCAGAGAAATCGGATGCAGAAATGTGGCGCTTTGTGCCTATAAGCTGATACTGGAGCATCCTGTAAAAAGAAAAGAAATGATTTTTGAGAAACAGCCGGAAGGAGAAATTTTTCTTCCTTTCTTTACCAGAGGAATTTAAAATTTTTAAGGTCATATTTCACTTGAAATTACCCATACTACCAGTAGTCTTTTGTGTAAAATGGTAAGGTATGGGTGATTTTTTATGGATAAATTTTCTGTAAATAAAATAAATTTAAGCGAAGCGGGAAAAAAATATCTGATATTGGCGGCGGTAAGTTTTTTGGTATATCTGGCAATGAAATATATCAGTCCTATCGTGTCGCCATTTCTTTTTGCCTTTTTACTGGCGGGGCTTTTGAATCCGGCGGTACAGATACTTCACAATAAAATGAAAATACGAAAATCGATTCTGGCAGGAATCCTTTTATTTGCAGTCGGTGTTCTGATTCTAATACTAATGTGGATAATCTTATCAGCGCTCATTTCCGGCGGGGGGCGTCTGGCAGGGCAGATACCGGATTACCAGAAGGAGTTCAATGTTCTTTTAGGGGACTGCTGCAGTATGATGGGAGAAAAGTTTGGGGTGGATGGTGTCCAGATTGAAAAATTTATTGTAGAGCAGGTGAATCTTTTTATTGATAATCTTGAGGTCAATGTGCTGCCTGAAATTATGGGAAAATCTGTAAATTATATGAAAAGCATTGTGAGTTTTATCAGCATCATTGTAGTGATGATGATTGCAGTGCTGCTTATTATGAAGGATTACGATAAATATATGCTCCGGTTAAAGAAAGAAGAGGGACTTTTGGGCGTAAGGGAAGTTGTGAAAAAGGTGATTCTTTATGTGAAGACTTTTATCAAGGCACAAATCATCATCCTCTGTACCATCAGTACCATATGTGCTGTTGCGCTTGCGCTGATGGGAATGGAAGGGGGTATTGTCTATGGGATATTGACAGGGATTATGGACATGCTTCCTTTTATAGGAACCGGAATTATGCTGATTCCGCTGGCGATTTTCCGGCTGATCAGCGGAAATTACTGGCAGGCTTTTTTTTGCTTCTGCCTCTATGCTGTCTGTGCGCTGATCCGGGAATTTTTGGAACCCAAACTGATTGGAGAGAAGGTTGGGGTGTGGCCAGTAGGAATTTTGTTTGCAGTCTTTGCCGGGATCCATTTGTTTGGGGTGTGGGGAATCGTTAAAGGACCGCTGTCGCTGGTGATTATATGTGAGTCTTGTAAATATTTGTGGAGTAGGATGGAACGGGAGGAAACGGTTTTGGAGCCAGAATAGGGGTGAATTCACAGACAGTCCTATTCAGCTAAGCGGCAGCATCATAGCTGAATGAGGCTGTTAATGGTATCGCTCGGAAAGTCCGCTGCGTTTAAAGGCAGACTCAAAGAAACGCTCCCGATATTTTTTGGGCGTCATACCAAAGCTCTTTTTAAAAACTTGAATAAAGTGGCTTTGGGAATTGAAGGCCAGTATGGAAGCGATGTCAGCGGTCGGTGTGTCGGAGTATAGGAGCATATTTTTGGCGGCCTGCATCCGGCGGTCTGTAATGTACTGGGAGATGGTCATTTCAGTTTCTTTTTTAAACAATCCAGACAGGTAATTGGGGTTTAGGTTGACTTTGGCAGCAAGGGTTTCTATAGACAGCTTTTCATGTAGATGATAGTAAATGTAATCCATGCACGTCAGAATGGGCTTTGAATAAAGGGGACGTTTATGAATTTCAGACATTTGTGATGTGAAAAAGCTGATCATATCTTCGTATAATTGAATAATACTGTCAACATCCTGACAAGAATCCACCCGTTGAATATAGAGGTCGCTGGCGGTGTATGCATCTTCCTCATCCATACCGCCTTCAATGGAAAAACGCGTTGTCAGGGTGATGGAAGCTATAAAAAGATATTTGAAATTTTTTAGCGGAGTATCTGATAAATGACCGCTCAATTCTGACAGAAATAAGTTCTTGCTTACTGCAACGGCATCCATATTTCCATCCCTGATCATATTGTACATGTGTAGCTCTTCATCATATTTGTGATGGCGGGTGCCATTCTCGCGCCGTAAAAACTGCTGGTAATATAAGGCTTTATTATTTACATAGGGCATAATGCTATCTCCTGATTTCAATTGTATGCATCAAAGGCAGATTTTTGTAAATATGCACAAAAAAATAGAAATATATTTGGTATAATTATCGAAATTAATATATATATGAAAATTGTAACATAAATATGAGAAAAATGATATAACAAAGCGCAAATATTTGTTACCTTTAGTTCACAGACAAAACGAGAAGAGGAATAGAGATATGAAATGTTTGGCTTTGGATTTCGGCGGCAGCTCCGTCAAATATGCTCTTGTGGATCAGGAGGCTCATTTGGAACATTCAGCTAAGGTTCCGGCACCGCTTAATTCTGTAGACGAGTTTGTTGAGACGGTAACCAATTTGTATGAATGCTTTCGGAATGAAATCGAAGGCATAGCCATTAGTATGCCGGGTTATATTTCATCTACAAAAGGGATTTTGTTTGATTCGGGAGCGTATAAAGCACTTTACGGGTTTAATATCTACCAGCTTTTGGGGGAAAAGTGTCCGGTGCCTATAACGATGGAAAACGATGGAAAGTGTGCTGCTTTGGCAGAAGCATGGAAAGGTGCCTTGGCAAAATGCAGGGATGGAGCAGTGATTGTATTGGGTTCCGGAATTGCAGGAGGAATCATTAAAGATGGTAAGATTCACAGCGGACGGGATTTTTCCGCAGGAGAGTTGTCTTATCTGATTACGGATCCAACTCAAAAGACGCCTTTGTGCTGTGCATATATGTCGGCGGCAATGCATGGACTGTGTTATAGGGTCTGCAAAGCAAAAAATCTGGATCTCTCTGTCCAGGACTCTGCATCAATTCTTACATGGCTTGATGGTCTCATTCAAATGCCTTATGCAGATCCCAAAGGCAGTTTGAAAAAAATTAAATCTGACGGCGTTCAGATCTTCAAGTGGCTTTCAGAGGGTGATGCTGATGTTACATATATCTACCAGAATTTTATCAGGTCGCTGGCCGTGGTTGTCCACAATGTACAAATTTGCTATGCACCGGAAAAAATTGCAATCGGCGGCGGTCTTAGCTTGGAAAATCGTATTTTTGAGGATTTGAATCAGGAACTTTGCTCGTACTATCATGCCATGGAAGTGGGAAAAGAATTATATGCAGATGTAGTCAAATGCCATTATCTGAGCGAATGCAACCTGATTGGCGCTATGTATAACTATTTGCTCCACCGTCATAATAATGACATCTGATGATGCTTATTATATCAAAAATGAAAGAGAGGATGAATGAAAATGGAACAAGTCAAAACAACTTACCCTAACCCTAATCGGCCACCAAAGAAATTTACGGCCAAAAGTCTTCACGGACGTACCAGACTTTATGTGACTACGTATAAGGATCTGCGTCGTTTCCAGAACTTCTATATCAATGTGTTCGGATGGGACATGATTGAAATGCCAGTGGCGGCCAGCGGTGTTCCGGCCGGCGACGAGCATCCTTCACTGCTGATGGCAACAGGACCTTCACAGTATGATTATGAAGGAGTAACACCGGGACATATGAACATGTTTGTTCATTGGGCGCCGGGAGAGATTGAGAAACAGGGACCGTTCACGGAAATTCATATGGATCGGCCTCTGGAAGAAACGATTCAGAAAATTATCGACCATGGCGGTAAGCTGATTCTTGACAAGAGCAAATCAGCACTTGCAAAACCTTTGGACGACAGTAAGCAAAGCTGGGAAATTCATGCAGTAGTAGAAGATCCCGCTGGTAATTATCTGTACCTGTGGAAATGCCCGTCTTCAAGAACCTGGGATGAGCTGGAAACCGAGTACGACGTTATATAAGGAGGAGAAGAGATGAAAAAAATATATACATGTTTTGCCTGCGGCTTCCCCATTGCGTTTGAAGAGACAGAAGTCCCTGCACATTGCCCCGGATGCGGAGCACCGCGTTCACAATTTTTAGAGGAGCCTTGGTGCGGCAGCATTGAAAAAAGACGTATCCACGTTGATCCGCCCGAGGTTGATCCCAACAGAGATCCTTTTGATATTTCTTTCCATCCGGCAAAGGATTTTGCGCCTCTTAAGGGACATGGACGGACAAGGCAATGGGTTATGGGATACAATGAAGGACAGGCGCAGGAAATGAGATCTTTTTATGAAGACATTTTTGGATGGGATATCATTGAAACAGAAAATTCCGATCCCGAAAATCCTACCATGTATTGCGCTACAGGACCAGGAACAGAGGACTGGGAACCAAGAGTATGTTCTTTCGGATATGGTTTCCTGACACCTTATGCTAAAGAGGGAGAAGTCAAACCGACAGACTGCTTTGTAGTTGAAGTGAAGGATATTGAGGATACATTGAAAAAGACAGTAGAATTCGGAGGCAAGGTGCTGCGTGAGCGCTTTTCTTTCGAAGGTCAGGATTATGCGGTGATAGAAGACAGCGAAGGCAATCAGCTGTATATCTGGGAGCAAAAAGATAAGGAGCCTGATTATTGCACAAATCCGGTGACCAGAACAGGAGCGCAGTAGACTGACTCAGTGATACGATATCGGGCATCTGCAACCCGCAGATGCCCCTATCAAAATCACAACACGAAAACAGATTGGAGACGGTATATGTTGAAGGATGATTTTCTGTGGGGAGGTGCACTGGCTGCACACCAGTTTGAAGGAGGGCTCTATGGAACCTCCAAAGGGCTCAGCGTGGCCGATGTAATGACGGCAGGTTCTCATGACGTTCCCCGTATCATTACGGAAGGTGTAGTGGAAGGGTTTTATTATCCGAATCATGAAGGCATCGATTTTTATCATCGGTATAAAGAAGATATTGCTCTCTTTGCCCAAATGGGATTTAAGTGCTTCCGAACCTCCATAGCGTGGTCTAGAATTTTTCCAAAGGGTGATGAAGAAGAACCGGCTGAGGAAGGACTGCAGTTTTATGATAAAGTTTTTGATGAACTTTTGAAATATGGCATTGAGCCGGTGATTACGCTGTCTCACTTTGAGATGCCTTACCATCTTGCAAGGACATACGGCGGATTTGCAAACCGAAAAACCATTGATTATTTTTTGCACTTTGCAGAAGTTTGCTTTAAGCGGTACAGGGATAAGGTCAAATACTGGATGACATTTAATGAAATTAATAACCAGATGAATTATCGGAATGATATTTTTGGCTGGACCAATGCAGGCGTCCACTTTAATCAATATCCGGATCCCGAAAAGACAATGTATCAGTGTGCACACTATCAGTTGGTGGCAAGCGCAAGAGCTGTCAGGATAGGACATGAAATTAATCCTGAATTTAAAATAGGCAATATGATTGCCATGGTTCCCATTTATCCTTTGAACTGCAAACCGGCAAATGTACTGCTGGCAAATGAAAAAATGCATGAAAAATGGTTCTTCTGTGATGTTCAGTGCCGTGGTCATTATCCGACGTATGCTCTTAAGTTTTTTGAAAGAAAAGGTTTCAAACTGGATATCAGTAATGAGGATATTAAGGATTTGTCAAAAGGAACGGTGGATTACATAGGATTTTCCTATTACATGACAAATGTGGTTGACATCGACACAAAGCAAAGCGATAAGTGGGTTTCAGATGTAAAGAATCCCTATGTGGATGTAACCGACTGGAACTGGACAATTGATCCTGAAGGTCTTAGATATGCTCTTAATCTACTTTATGAACGATATGAGAGACCTCTTTTCATTGTGGAGAATGGTCTGGGTGTGATAGACGAAAAGGACGCAGATGGAGCATGCCATGATACTTATCGTATAGCGTATCTGAGAGCACATATCGAGCAAATGAAGAAAGCATTTGAGGAAGATGGTGTAGAACTGATGGGGTATACTCCTTGGGGGTGCATTGATTGCGTATCCTTTACCACCGGTGAAATGAAGAAGCGCTATGGATTCATTTATGTTGACCGGGATGATAAGGGGGAAGGAACCTTGAACCGGAGTCCTAAGGATTCCTTTGAATGGTATAAAAAGGTCATTGCTTCTAACGGCGAGGATCTATAGGAAAATGGTGAAAATATGGAAAAAAAGGTTGTTTTAAAAGTAGAGGGTTTGAATAAATCATTTGGTTCTACACGGGCTGTTGTGGATATGCATCTGGAATTGTATGCGGGTGAGATTCGGGGACTGATTGGAGAGAACGGCAGCGGAAAATCAACCGTGACGACTATGATTGCTGGAAGTCAAAGACCGGATAGCGGAACGATGATGATGGATGGGAAAGTTCATGCGCCGAAGAGCATGCTGGAGGGACGTGCGGCAGGTGTATGTATGCTTCTTCAGGAAAAAGGAACAATCAATCATCTGACAGTTTCCGAAAATATTTATCTGGGCGAAGAAGATAAATTCAGCCGTTATGGCATTGTTAACCGGCGTAAGATGGACAAAGAAGCAAAGAAGGTGTTGGAGAGTATTGACCTTGGAGATGTAAATCCTGCTCATTTGATTGATGAACTCAGTTTTGAAGATCGAAAGCTAGTGGAAGCAGGAATGGCGATGAAAGCTGATCCCCGGATTTTGATTGTGGATGAGACGACCACAGCGCTGTCCCAGAAAGGGCGTGAGGTGATTTATCGTATTATGAATCAAATGAAAGAGGAGGGAAAAACTGTAATCTTCATTTCCCACGACCTGGATGAACTTAAAGAGATTTGCGACAATGTAACAGTTATGCGCGACGGTGCATATGTTACTACTTTATATGGAGACGAGATTACCATTGACAGTATGCGTCAGAATATGATTGGGCGTGAATTGTCCGAAGGTTATTATCGAAGCGATTATGATGATAATTATGATCATGAGACAGTGATGCTGGATGTGAGCCATGTTACTCTCGGAAATACCCTTAAAGATGTTTCCCTTCAAGTGCATAAAGGAGAGATTCTTGGAATCGGCGGTCTGACTGATTGCGGTATGCATGATCTGTGCAAGGTAGTATTTGGCTTGAGACAGCCAGATACTGGAGAAGTATGTCTTCCGCAGAAGGGTGTGAGTATCAAAAATTCCACTCAGGCAGCAGAAAACGGAATGGGATATGTCCCTAAAGACCGTGAACTGGAAGGACTGATGCTGGCAGCGAGCATTCGGGATAATATCAATCTGATGGCAATGGATAAGATAAAAAAAGGTTTCCTGATAACACCTGGGGCGACCAGGAAGCTGGCAAGCACACAGGTGGAGGCTTTAAGTATCAAAATTGGTGGTATGGAGTTACCTGTATCCAGCTTAAGCGGCGGCAACAAACAAAAGGTTGCAATTGCCAAATGCATGGCAAACGATGTCGAAATTCTTATTATGGATTGTCCTACCAGAGGAATTGATATTGGAGTCAAAGCGGCAATTTACCGCTTACTGGAAAAGTTTAAAGAGGAAGGCCGTGCGATACTGATGGTTTCAGAGGAACTTCCTGAGCTGCTGGGAATGGCAGATAATCTGGTTATTATGAAGGATGGCGAAGTGACTGCGCGCATTAAGCGAAGTGTTGATGTGACAGAGCATGATGTCATTATCAAAATGATTTAAGGAGGTGTTTTTTGTGAAAGAAACAACAAAACATAAATTCATCACAAAGGACAGGATACGGGCTTATCTTCCGGTATTTGCTTTGCTGTTTGTTGTAGCGCTTTTTGCCATTTTGACTCATGGAACAACGATGAAAATTAATAATCTGAAACAAATCATGTTGCAATCATGTACTTATATTGTAGCGGGGCTTGGCATTATCTTTACAATGTCCTTGGGTAATATGGATATGTCTCTGGATGGTATTGTCTGCTTATCAGCATGTCTGAGCCTGCTGGCAACAGAAGTTACCGGCAGCTGGATGATGTTTCCAGTCATCTTCCTAATTGCAATTGCATGTGAAATGGCAATCGGAGGCATTAACATTTTGCTGGGCATTAACAGTGTGATTGCTTCCTTCGCAGTTTCTTTCTTTGGAAAAGGAGTGGCGGGATTTATAATCGGCAACCGAACAAAGGCTTTGAGCCTGCCAGGGGAATTTAGTTTTCTCTACAACAGGACGGGCTTCTACATCATAACAATTATGGCAATTTTCGTGTTGACGGTGATTTTCCATTATACAAAGCTGGGGAAACGTGCGATGGCAATTGGTTCAAATCCAAGTGCGGCAAAGGCGGCAGGAATCAATGTGACAAAATATAAATTGTTGTCCTATTTGGTAGCAGGTATCATGATGGGGCTTGCGACACTTCTGATTGTCTTGCGTTCCGGCTCCACCAGTGCAACGACGGGTTCCGGTTTTCATGTATCGGTACTTCTGATGATGGTAATCGGGGGAGCGGCCCTTACCGGAGGCACCAAAGAAAAAATTTATAGTGTAGTTGTGGGTGTTCTCATATATTTGTGCCTAGAGAATGGTCTTACTGTTTTGGGGACAAGCCCGGAGGTAATAGGTCTGATTGAGGGGATTATTTTCCTGGCATCTGTAACGCTGACCTTTGACCGTGATGGCGTTCCGTATATTTTATAAAGCAGGCTTTTGATTTGGCTTTCATTTACTAAATAAAGATTAGGATATTAAAAAATGAAAAATGGAGGAAAGAATATGAAAAAGAAATGGATGAAACTTGTGGCTCTTTCGATGTCCCTTATGATGGTGCTTTTAACGGCATGTGGATCTGGACAGAATGCCGGAGAAAGTACAGCTGGGAATACCTCTGCCGAAAGCAGTGAGGCAGCAGGAGCAGAAACAGGCAGTGAAGATACTGCTGATGCTAATCTTACAGTGGGAGTCATCATTTGGTCTACCGATGATGGGCTTGGCGCTGATTCAAAGAAGGCATTGGATGCGGTAGCAGATGATCTTGGTATTAACCTGATTTATAGAACAGGAAGCTATGATGCTGAAAATCAGACCACTGATCTTGAAAATCTGATAGCAGCCGGAGCAGACGGCATCATGTGTTGTGTTATAGTGGATACATCAACAGACGAGCTGCTTAAGGTTTGTGAGGAAGCTGATGTTGATTATCAGGTATTCTTCCGCAACATTATAGACGAAGAAGCTTATAACTATTGTATGTCAAGCGATCACTTTGCAGGATATATCTGTGAGGATGAAGGATCTGCCGGTGTTGATATGGTTGATGAGCTGATTGCACAGGGATGTACTACCTTTGGGCTTATCAACCGTGAGGCAGGCAACGGTGTTATTGACCGTCGTCAGCAAGGTACAATGGAATATTTAGATGAAAAAGGATTGACTTACTATGTTTCTACTAACACCAGTACAGCAACCGCAACAGAAATGGTAGATGCAACAGATCAGCTTCTTGCAGCTTATCCTGATATTGACGGATTGATTCTTTCTTCTGGTTCCAATGGTGCTATTGATGCAATTGTTACAGACCTTGAGGGTACAGATATTAAGCTTACATCATTTGACACACCGGCTGATATTGAAGGGTCTTTCAATGCTGGAAATCTGTGTATGTTGACAACTGGAGCACAGATCGACCCTGTTTATGCACTGATCAATCTGTACTGCAAAATGACGGATAATCCGAAATCCGAAACACCTACTGAATATGGTTCCAATTATATTTATATGAAGTCTGCGGAAGATGCTAAAACCTATGAACAGTATTTTGGAGAGTTCAACAGCTACACAGCAGATGAGATAAAGAGTATGGTAGATATGGATTTAGCTTCCTTCGAAAAAGAAATGGCAAATTATAGTCTGGAAATGGTTGTAGACAAAATGGAATAAATACTTGGTAAAACATCTGAAGTTTAGTAAATGAAGACAGGAAGCTGCTGTAGACATAAATTGATTACTGTCAAAGCAGCAGCTTCCTAATAGGAGAAAGGAATATGACGAAAAGAATTAGCTATCAGATAAAAAATTATATGATTGCAATAGCGATTCCGTTGGTTTTATATGTGATTCTGTTGATTGCAGCGCCAAAGGCAATGGGCGGAACACAAATTTTTGACATTCTACGTCAGGCAATGTTGCCTTCTATTCTGGCATGGGGTGTTGCATTTGCCTGCAAGCTTGGCTTATGGCATTTTGCAGCAGGGGCAAATGTGATTTCCGGTATTATCATTGGAGCAGGTATTGGCAATCGTTTGGGGGGAAGCCCGGTTGTGATAGCGATCAGTATCATTGTCACCAGCACGCTAATCGGTCTTGCATGCGGGATGATTTACATATGGATTAAAGTTCCATCCATCATTGCAACGGTAGGGTGCATGTTAGTTCTGGAAAGTATATCCGCTCTTGCCTGGGGAGGAGGAGGAATTACAGTGAGCAAGGACTATGCTATTTTTAACAGTGTAGTGGTTGTTGTCATTTGTACGTTAATCAGTTTTGTGATTGCCTATTTCCTTTATGCAAGGACGAAATATGGATTTAATTTGAAGGCAGTTTCCAGCAACATCAATGTTGCAGAGCAGCAGGGAATTGATGTTAGAAAGGTGAAAGTGATTTCATTTGTCTTAGTCGGATTTTTCAGTGGTATTTACGGTACATTGACTCTTGCACGATCCTTCAAACAAGTACCTGTCACAAATATGGGAAGCATGGATATGGTATTTAATGCAATTATGTGCTTCTTTGTGGCAGCAGCGATTGAAAAGCGCGTAAATCTGATGGTAGGGGTCTATATAGGTTCCCTGACGGTTCAGCTGATTAAGTTTGGAATTGTTGCGCTGGGGATTTCAGGGCAGTTCAATAATGCAGCAGTTGCAATCGCGCTTTTGATTTTCTGTATGATCAGCAGTGAAAGCGAACCAATTATGAAGTTACGCGCAAAGCTGCGTCCTAAAAAAGACATAGCTGCAGAATAAATAGTTAAACGCCTTGTAATATTTACAGAATGGGGTTTCGACTGCTATACTGGTGTTGTTGCTGTAGATGGGCAAAAGAGGTGGAACATTGGTAAAAAGGGCAGGGAACTTGTTTACAACTGCATATTTATTGCTGATTTTTGGGGTATATCCTTTGTATATGAAACAAGGGTATGTGGATATCGGGAAGGCGAAGTACCAGTTCTTTATTTATTGTTCTCTGGCGGCACTTGGTATTTTTACACTGATTGGTGTGATTTACGGAGGGCAGGTGATTTGTCGGCGTATCAGGCAGAAGGAAGCCTATCTCATTAATTGGGATGGAATGTCGGTGACAGATGTATTTGTAATGTTGTATGCTACGGAAATTTTTGTTTCTTATGCTTTTTCTGACTATCGGAAGGAAGCTCTCTGGGGGACGGAGGGCTGGTATATTGGGTTGGTGCTTTTGCTTACCTTATGTGGGTTATATTTGTTTGTCTCCAGATTTTGGGGAGGGGAAAAGATCGTCTGGTATGTGGCGCTGGCAGTGTCGGGGACGGTTTTTCTTCTTGGTATTTTGGACCGGTTTTCAATTTATCTTCTCCCTATAGAAATCAGGGACGCTTCTTTCATTTCTACGCTGGGAAATATTAATTGGTTTTGCGGGTATCTTTCGGTTTTGGCACCCATAGGTATCTGCCCGTTTTTGTTTCAGGAACGGGGAAAGGTGCTGTATGGTGTTTATGCGGTCATTGCATTTATGGCAGGATTTTGTCAGGGGGGAAGCAGCGTCTTTCTTTTCTTTGGCGCCTTATTTTTTATTTTACTATGGATAGCTGTAAAAAAGAAGGAATGGGTCAGGGATTACCTTCTGCTAATTTTTTTATGGGGATTTTCGGCACAGCTGGTTCGCTTGATTCGTATGTTTGTGCCGGATGGGTATAATTATGATATGGATAATTTGTGCGGTTATCTGACAAATTCCAATATCACTTTGCTGATTGGTGCAGTTGCTTTGGGGGGGCATCTCTTCCTGCGCTTTATGTGGAAGGGATCTATAGATGACAGAAAACAGAGAAATATTCATAGAATCATGAGTCTGCTGCTGGGAGGCGGGATTCTGCTCTGGCTGGTGCTGACGGGAGTCAACACGTGGATAGGGATTCCCGGGCTTGAAAACAAGGATGGATTTTTGCTAAACAGAAAATGGGGAAATGGCAGAGGAGCAGCTATTTACAATGGTCTTCGGATGTATGGTCAGATGTCGGTTTTCCAAAAACTGTTTGGGATAGGACCGGATTGTTTTTCTGCATATGCATATTCCCTGCCGGAAGTTGCGGGAGACCTTAGAGATTACTTTGGGGCTAACCGCCTGACCAATGCGCACAATGAATTTCTCACTGCCCTGGTAAATACAGGGATATTTGGTGTGTGCTTTTTTGCAGGTATTTTTATTTCTTTTGGAAGAAAGTGCATGAAAGAGAAAGAACAGAATGCGGAATTTTACTTTTTTGCTGTGTGCATTGCCTGCTATTTTGTCCATAATATGGTGAGTTTTGCGCAGGTGTTGAATCTTCCTTTTTTATTTTTGATTTTGGGAATGGGAGAGGCGAAAAGAAGGTCGCAGTAACAGCTCAGTCCTGGTTCCGGGTATGGGGTGCAGTAGTTTTTGGAAGAAGTCTGTTGACAAATGCTTCTTTTTTATCTACAATCATGATACAGTTTGGTTCCGTGCAAAGCGGAGCATAAAAATAAAATAGCATCAAAGACGTGGCGAAGAAAAGGAATAGTACAGATAAGAAGCTTCCAGAGAGAAAATCCCTTATAGAGCAGACTCCATAGAGAATCTGCCGGAAGGAGCTGAAAGATTTTCAAGTGAAATATCCGGAACCTGCCTTGGAGTCCTGCATGAAAGTGCAGCGTAGCACCGGCGATAACGGTATGAAAAGAGAATGTTTACAACAGTGCTTAGTTTGTTGCATTAATTAGGGTGGTACCGCCGGTTTCCGGTCCCTTGCGGGGTGGAGAGGTGTGCCGCCCTTTGTGTTTTTGTCTGGAAAGTCTATAGCTGGTACGGAGGCACGGACTTTTCGGTATAGGAATTGAAGTGGAAAGTAAAGAAGAAAGAACCGTACAGAAAAGAGGAGAAAATGGCTGAGAAAAAATTAGTAGAAGCAATCACATCCATGAGCGAAGATTTTGCGCAGTGGTATACGGATGTGGTAAAAAAAGCAGAATTGATTGATTATTCCAATGTAAAGGGCTGTATGGTAATTAAGCCTGCCGGATATGCTATTTGGGAGAATATTCAGCGGCAGTTGGATGACAGATTCAAGGCAACCGGTGTGGAGAATGTATATATGCCTATGTTCATCCCGGAAAGTCTCCTGCAAAAGGAAAAAGATCATGTGGAGGGTTTTGCGCCTGAGGTTGCATGGGTGACCCATGGAGGACTTAATCCGCTTCAGGAAAGAATGTGTGTCAGACCTACTTCAGAAACCTTGTTCTGTGATTTTTATAAGGGAGATATTCATTCTTACCGTGATCTGCCTAAAGTATATAATCAGTGGTGCAGCGTGGTGCGCTGGGAGAAGGAGACAAGACCATTTCTGCGCTCCCGGGAGTTCTTATGGCAGGAGGGGCATACTGCCCATGCTACTGCCCAGGAGGCACAGGAGAGAACAGAACAGATGCTGAACGTCTATGCTGATTTCTGCGAGGAAGTGCTTGCAATTCCTGTTATTAAAGGGCGTAAGACGGATAAAGAAAAATTTGCAGGGGCGGAGGCGACTTACACCATAGAAGCACTGATGCATGATGGCAAGGCACTGCAGTCCGGTACCAGTCATAACTTTGGAGATGGTTTTGCAAAAGCTTTCGGCATTCAGTTTACAGATAAAGACAATCAGCTGAAATATGTGCATCAGACTTCATGGGGAATGTCTACCAGAATTATCGGTGCAATCATTATGGTACATGGAGATGATTCGGGTCTGGTGCTGCCTCCTAAGATTGCACCCACGCAGGTCATGATCATTCCGATTCAGCAGAAGAAGGAAGGCGTTCTTGACAAAGCATATGAACTGCGTGACAGATTAAAAGGTTTCCGCGTAAAAGTGGATGACAGTGATAAGAGTCCCGGATGGAAATTCTCTGAGCAGGAAATGAGGGGAATTCCTATGCGTGTGGAAATCGGACCGAAGGATATTGAGGCAGGCAAATGTGTTATCTGCCGCCGCGATACCAGAGAAAAGATTGAGGTAGAACTTGATAAACTGGAGGCGACGATAGCAGAACTCCTTGTAAAGATTCAAAAGGATATGTTGGAAAGGGCAAGAAAGCACCTTGAAGCACACACTTACACAGCAGGCAGCAGGGAAGAATTTGAAAAGATTTTTGAAGAGAAGGCAGGCTTTGTGAAAGCTATGTGGTGCGGAGAAACTGCCTGTGAGGAAGCCATCAAAGAAAATATGGCAGTTACCAGCAGGTGTATGCCTTTTGAACAGGAGTGCCTGTCGAAGGCTTGTGTTTACTGTGGGAAACCAGCGAAGAAAATGGTATACTGGGGAAGAGCATATTAATGACGCAGCAAGTTTAGAAGGAATTTACGAATGCAGAATACAGTCATGATACAATTACCTGAAAAAGTGAAATTTATTATAGATACCATCATGGAAGCCGGCTACGAAGCATATGCAGTAGGCGGCTGCATTCGTGACTTTATTTTGGGCAGAACGCCGGATGACTGGGATATCACTACCTCTGCAAAGCCGGATCAGGTAAAGGCGCTTTTCCCACGGACAATTGACACTGGGATACAGCATGGAACGGTTACGGTGATGCTGGACAAGGAAGGCTTTGAAGTCACTACCTATCGCATTGACGGTGAATACGAAGACGGCAGGCATCCTAAGGAAGTGACTTTCACGGCAAACCTGGTGGAGGACTTAAAGCGCAGGGATTTTACCATCAATGCCATGGCGTACAATGATAAAGCAGGGTTGGTGGATGCCTTTGAAGGCATGAGGGATATAGAAAAAAAGGTCATCCGCTGTGTGGGAGACCCGATGCAGCGGTTTACTGAGGATGCACTGCGTTTGATGCGTGCCGTGCGCTTTTCTGCCCAGCTGGGATATGAGATTGAAGAAAAGACGTTGGATGCTATGAGAGAGCTTTCCCCGAATCTGGTTCATATCAGTGCGGAAAGGATTCAAAGCGAACTGATAAAGCTGGTGATATCACCGCATCCGGAAAAGCTTCGGATTGCTTATGAAACGGGAATTACCAAAATCATATTGCCGGAGTTTGATGCATGTATGGAAACAGAACAGAATAACCCTCACCATTGCTATAGTGTGGGAGAGCATACATTAAGGGCGATGCAGGAAATACGGGCGGATAAGGTGCTGCGCCTTGCCATGTTGTTCCATGATATAGGCAAGCCCGGAACGCTTACGCTAGATGAGGAGGGAATTGTTCACTTTCATGGGCATCCGGCTCTTTCTGAGAAAATGACCCGGGATATTTTGAAGAGATTAAAGTTTGATAATGACACCATTTATATGACCACGAATCTGGTAAGATATCATGATTATGATGTTGAACCGGGACCTAAATATGTAAGGCGTGCGATCATGAAGATAGGTGAGGATGTTTTTCCGCTTTTGTTCGATGTTAAGCTGGCAGATATAAAGGCTCAGAGCGCCTATATGCGTAAGGAGAAAGTAGAGAGGTTAGAGGCGGTCCGTCAGGTTTATGAAGAAATAGTTGCACAGAAGCAGTGTGTATCTTTAAAAACGCTTGCTGTTACGGGAAAAGACCTGATGAGGGAAATGGGGATGCAGCCGGGACCGGAAATTGGATTAATACTTAAGAAGTTACTGGATCTTGTGATTGAAGATCCTTCCCTCAATGAAAAGGAAATTCTTATAAAGGCAGCAGAAGAATTTCAGTAATACTTTAAGGCGGTTACTCATATGATAGGATATGACACGAATTGGGGGTAATCGCCGTGAATGACAGAAGCATCAGTCTGCTGGAAAATTATGATATAGAAGTGCTTCGTACCTGGAAGGGGCGGGGCGCTATTCTTTGTGAAACAAGGCAAGGGGTTCTGATTTTGAAAGAGTATGCCGGGCATAGGGAGAAGGCTGCTTTCCAGAATGCATTGCTTACCATGGTGAAGGAAAGGGGATTTGAGAACGTAGAAAGCATCCTTAAAAATAAGGAGCAGGAGCTTTTGACGCAGGATCAAGATGGAACCTTATATATTCTTAAAACATATTTTGAAGGACGGGAATGCAATGTTAAGGATATGGAGGAATGCAGGCAGGCAGTGAGGGTGCTTGCCCAGTTTCATAATGTATCTTATGCTGATAGTTCCCTGCTATCCGGTGTGGGTGAGCCGCGCTATGCTTATATGGAATTTGAAAAACATAACAAAGAGCTTCGAAGGGTCAGAAAATACCTGAAAGACCGGGGTCAGAAAACGGATTTTGAGATCTGCCTGATCAAGAATTATGATTACTTTTTTAACTTGGCACTGCAGCTTGCCGAGGAACTTCGGTTTTATCAAAAAGAGGAAGAAAAGCGGTTCATATGCCATGGCGATTATCAATATCATAATATTATCGTTGCCGGTGATCAGATGAATCTGATTAATTTTGAAAAATGTGTTTCCGAGAGCCCGGTCAGAGATTTATATTTGTTTATGAGAAAGCTGCTTGAGAAGAGCGGCTGGGTAGAGAGTATAGGTTTTGAGCTGGTGGATACATATGAAAAAGTAAGACCCATGGAAAAGGAAGAATATCGGCAATTATATTACCGGCTGGCTTATCCGGAGAAATTTTGGAAAATTGTCAATTTTTATTATAATTCCGGTAAGGCGTGGATTCCCGGAAAAAATCTGGAAAAGCTGAATAAAGTGACGGAACAAGAAAAAGATAAACAGAAATTTCTTGAAAAGTTCAAGAGCCGATATGGAATATCGTAAAGTACAAAAGACAGTTTGAACTGCCACCTTTTAACAACTGCACATAAAGGTTTGACTAATTTGGGCTTCGTGGTATACTCTAAATTAGAAAACTAAGATTGTTTGTATTTGAGGAATAGGAATATGATGAATAGAAATAAAATACAAAAGATGATAAAACCTCTTCTTTGCGGACTATGTCTTATATTGACTGGATGCAGTGCCGCCAGTATGGCACGTGAATCAACTTTTGAGAGTGCTTATGAAAACGGTGAGCAGGAAGAGCCTGTGAATATTTACACCTCTGCCGCTTCTGCGGTTATCAAATCTGTTAATGCACAGGACCAGACAATAAGCGTATATCTGATAGAAAGGAAGGAAAACAGGACCTTAAGCTATGATGGTGCCACAATGGTTCAGGATAAGTATGGCAGTGCCATGAGTATGGTACAGCTTAAGGCAGGGGATGTGGCTGATCTTACATATAACAGTGAGCTTGACAGAGCGGGTTCTGTTGTACTTTCAGGAGATGCGTGGAGCTATGAAGGTGTAGTGAAATATAATCTGGACGCAGGGAAGGGAAGCGCCGCCATTGGTGATGAGACTTACAGCATAGATGAGACGGTGCTCGCATTTTCAGACGGCAGACCAATTGAAACGGATGAGATCATCCATCAGGATGTTTTGACTTTCCGCGGAAAAGGGCATAGCATTATAAGCATCACAGTGGATAAAGGGCATGGATATCTGGATCTTGTAAATGACGAGGCAGTTTTGGGAGGATGGATAGAGATCGGACAAACTGTCATTTCCCAGATTGCGCCGGATATGTTGTTTACGGTTCCTGAGGGAAATTATAGTGTCAGACTTACCGGTGCAGGGATTGATGAAACACGGGAGATAACGATTGAGAGAAATAAGGAAACGGTGCTGGATCTTGGAGATATTGAGATACCGGAACCGGAAAATGGAGTTGTAAAATTTGAAATCATACCGGAAACAGCAGTCGTGTATGTGGATGATGCCAGGGTAGACACTACATATCCAGTCAGATTGTCCATGGGACTCCATCAGGTGACGGCAAAGGCATCGGGCTATGATACCCTTTCGGAATATTTCCAGGTGGAGAAAGAGACAACCACGGTCAAAATGAATTTAACGGAGGCTGCCACTGTTTCCGGAAATAATATTGCGCCAAGTGTGAGTGAAGGCAGCAGAATCACAATCGAAGCACCTTCGGGTGTGGATGTGTATCAGGATAATCTATACAAAGGAATTGCACCGGTTACTTATACCAAGACTGCCGGTGAGCATACGATTACGCTGCGCAGGACAGGATATATTACCAGAAGCTACAGTATCACGGTTCCGGATGACAATCAGGATGTGACGTATTCTTTCCCGGAACTGGATCCTGAAAACACGGAAGCTACATCTAAGGATACATTAGGAGATTATACAGTGAGTGGAAATACGCTAATTAGAAATACGGTTAGCGGTAATTCCGTAAGCGGCAATACGGTTAGCGGTAATTCGGCAAGTGATAATTCGATTATTGATAGAAAATAAGGCGAAAAAACCTTGGAAACCGCATAAAAAGTGCATAAATAGGAAATATTTCTTGACAAATATATTTAAAAACGATATATATAGATATAGGCGTTTCAAAAGAGACATCTACGAAAAAAACACTCATATAAAGAGGAGGAGTTCGAAATGAACAAAACAGAATTAGTTGTAGCTATGGCAGAACAGGCTGAATTATCCAAGAAAGATGCAGAAAAGGCTTTAAAGGCTTTTATTGATGTTGTATCCGAGGAATTAAAGAAAGATGGAAAGGTTCAGCTGGTTGGCTTTGGTACTTTTGAAGTATCCAAGAGAGCAGCCAGAGAAGGCAGAAATCCTCAGACAGGCGAGGTAATGCCTATTGCAGCTTCTAAAGCACCTAAATTCAAAGCTGGTAAGGCTTTAAAGGATTTAGTAAACGAATAAGATAAACTATTAGAGAAGGCCTGCACCCGCAGGTCTTTTTTTCCAGTAAGCCCATGTGAAGCGGGCATCTGGTCCAGTAAGAGAGGATATATGAGATTAGATAAATATTTAAAAGTTTCCCGCCTAATCAAAAGAAGAAGTGTTGCCAATGAAGCTTGTGATGCAGGAAGAGTCCTTATTAATGATAAGCCTGCAAAAGCTTCAGCAAATGTGAAAGCGGGAGATATAATAACGATTGCATTTGGGAATAAGGATGTCCGGGTCGAAGTATTGAATGTGCAGGAAACGGTCAGGAAAGAAGAAGCCAAAGAATTGTTCCGTTATTTATAATTTTGTAAAAAGTGATTCTACAACAGCAAGTCTCCTAATATAATTTTCTAGAGAAGATTGTATCAGGAGGCTTATTATGGAAGAACTGACCAATATGAACAAACGTGCGCATAAGCTGATACTGAATAATAGAAGGAGCTGTAATCTGACAGGGGTCAATGATGTTCTGTCCTTTGATGAGCATGAGATTATCCTGGAAACAGAACAGGGCATGTTGATGATCAAGGGAGTCGAACTGCATGTGAGCAGGCTTACCCTGGATAAGGGAGAGGTAGATGTTGACGGAAGGATAGACAGTCTCACTTATTCGGAACAGTCCGGGATGAACGCTAAGGGAGAGTCCTTACTGTCCAGATTGTTTAAGTAGGTGCCTATGAGCCAGAATATTATAAATGAGGTGGTCTTTCTCCTGCACTCCTTCCTGTTGGGGATAGCAATTACATTTGTATATGATGGTTTCTTGATTTTGCGCAGGCTGATCAGACACAGCCTCTTTCTGATTTCAGTGGAGGACATGATTTTCTGGATAGCCTGTGCAATTGGTGTTTTTTATATGCTTTATGAAGAAAACAACGGAATACTAAGGTGGTTTGCTGTGTTTGGCGCGACACTGGGAATGATAGCATATAAAAAGAGCATCAGTCCGCTGATTGTCAATATTCTTTCGACAATCATAAGGCAGATTTTTCATGTACTTTTTCGTGTGATCAGATTTTTATTAAAACCGGTCAGATTCCTCGGAAAAAAGCTGGGAGGAGCCCTGAAGGTTTCTTCCAGAAAGGGAAGAAAAGTGGGAAAATCTATGAAAAACAAGTTGACGGGCAGGATGAAATTACTTAAAATAACATTATGTAAACATTAGCAGATTTGAAAGAATGAAGGTATCGTTATGGCAAGGAAAGCTGCATACAGGAGAAGACAGCAGAATCGTTTTGGGATGTTTCTGGTTTCTCTGGTCGTGCTCATGCTGCTGGTCGTGGTGGCTTTTAACAGCATAGGACTTATGGCGAAGAAAGAAGCTTATCAGCAGAAGGAAGCGGCGTTGGAGGAGCAGATTGCAGCGGAGCAGGAACGGGCGCAGGAAATAGAGGAATTTGAAAAATATACGCACACCAAAAAGTACATTGAAGAGGTGGCAAGAGAGAAACTGGGACTGGTATATGAGGGCGAGATATTATTTGAAGATGAGAATTAAAGCAGGCGGATGAATCCCCTGCTTTTTTTGTCAAAATATTTTCTGTTTTTGATACGTATTTATGACAAAATACGTACTGCTTGCTGTGTATAATAATCCTTTGCAGGAGGAAGCGGCTATGAAAAAACAGATATTAGGCGAAAGAGAAGAATTCAACAGTATACTGCCGGAATATGGAAGAAGAAAATTGCTCACCTACGCGGATTCCATCAGGGAATTAGCAGAAAGCTTCCGGGAAACTGAAAATAATAGGGAAAATATGACCGGGGAAGCCGCAGCGGACAGAAGAGATTACATATGGCAGAAGCGCCTCAATGAAAATAAGAATCTGATGGTGGAGCATCTTCAGGAAATGGCGCAGATTATGACGCAGCTTGCCGAGGAATCAAGAAAATGTGTGCCCATGGGAGAACGGCGTTTCAAGCAGATATCACATGCACTGCGCGAGGTGGACATCCAGCTTAAGAATCTGTATCTGATAGAAAATGAAGCAGGACGTATGGAAGTATCGCTTACCATGAGAAATATAAAGAAAAATAACTTGTCTTCGGAAGAAATCGGTGATCTGCTTTCAGTCCTTTTAAATATGCGCCTTATAAGTGCTCAGGACAATGCTTTTTTCCTGGGAGCAGACTGGCAGACTTTTTATTATGTGGAGGAGGCAAGATTTCATGTGCTGACAGGTGTTGCCAGTGCAGTTAAGGAAACAGAAAAGATTTCAGGGGACAATTATACCTTTTTCCGCAGGGAAGCGGGAAACCTAACTGCAGTGCTTTCGGACGGCATGGGTTCGGGGGAAAAAGCATGCAGTGACAGCACCATGGTAGTAGAACTGATGCAAAAATTTCTGGAAGCAGGATTTCAAATGGAAATGGCGATTCAGATGATCAACAGCGCACTGCTTACGGGGGAAGAAAATTCAAATATGTCCACACTTGATCTTTGCAGTATGGATCTGTACAGTGGGGAATGTCGGTTTGTGAAGGTGGGAAGCGCCAGTTCTTATATCAAACGCCAGCATTTAGTGGATAGGATTTCTTCCGGCAATCTTCCCCTTGGTATTTTCCAGAAGCCGGATATGGAGGCGGTGGGAAGAACCTTGATGGATGGAGATTACATTGTTATGGTGTCGGATGGGGTGCTGGATGCTCTTTCCCAGGGAATCGGAGAGGATATGCTTTCCGAGATTATCGGCAGCACGAATTTGGAAAATCCCGGCGAGATGGCAAATGCTATACTGAACTTCTGTATTCACCAGTGCAGAGGGCGCATCCGGGACGATATGACGATTTTGGTGATAGGAATATGGAAAAAAGAGGATTAACTCTTTCATTTTTCATTTGTTTCCGCTATATTTATAATATGATTAAAAAAGTACTGGAGTATGTCAAAAAGTATCACATGATTGAATCAGGGGATACAATAGTGGCAGGAGTTTCAGGAGGCGCAGATTCTGTTTGCCTCCTTTTTATGCTGGCGGAAATACAGAAGCAAATCCCATTTTCCATAGAGGTAGTACATGTTAATCACAAGGTCCGCCCGGATGCCGCGCAGGATGCCTGCTTTGTGAGGGAGCTTTGTGCCAGGCAGGGGATTGCTTTTCACCTTGTGGAGGAGAATGTGAAGGAAAGAGCAAAGGAGCGCGGTATTTCCGAGGAGGAGGCGGGCAGAGCCGTCAGATATGAGGCATTTGAAAAGGCGCTGGGGGACAAAAGGGGTAAAATTGCAGTTGCCCATAATAGCAATGACAGAGCGGAGACCATGCTCTTTCATCTGTTCCGGGGGACAGGGCTTACGGGGGCAAGCGGTATTCGTCCGGTCAATGGGAAGATCATCCGTCCGCTTTTATGTTTACGGAGAAGTGAGATTGAGCAATGGCTGGAAACGAGGGGTCATTCTTTCTGCCAGGACAGCACGAATGCGCAGGATTTTTATACCAGAAATCGTATCAGACATCATATATTGCCTTATGCGGAGCAGGAAATTTGTCAGGGAGCAGTTGCCAATATGAGCCGTGCGGCGGATCAGCTGCTTAGTGCTGAAGAGTATATTGCAAGACAGACGAAGGCAGCTATGGAAAGATGTGTGCAGGTTGAAGATGGAAGGGAAACGGTCATCATAAAAATACCGGAGCTTCTGAAGGAGGATGCATACTTAAGAGGGCGTATCCTGATGGAAAGCGTGGCGATGGCGGCAGGGCGCAAAAAGGATATCACAGCGGCACATATTCATAATATGGAATCTCTTTTCCGGGGGGAGGGGAGCAAGGAAATACATCTTCCCTATGGAATCACGGTTTATAAAAAATATGAATTGGGTATGATACAAAGGAAGGACAAAAAAACTGGACTAAAAAAGGATGAATATGAGATATCCATTCCTATATCCCTGTACACTGAAAAACATGTCTGCGGAGGAACATTCAGGCTGTCCGCCGTCAGAGTGCCGGGGCTTGGAATGGTGGAATTTACAGTGTTTTCACGAAAAGATTCACAAAATATTCCAGAAAAAACATATACGAAATGGTTTGATTATGATAAAATAACCTCGTCTGTTATGTTTCGTACGAAGAGACCGGGAGATTATCTCACCATCAATCACCAGATGGGGCATAAGTCACTACAGGATTATTTTGTAAATGAAAAGATCCCGAAGGAAGAGAGAAATCAGATTTATCTGTTGGCGGAAGGAAAACATGTCATGTGGATTCCGGGCCTAAGGATAAGCGAATATTATAAGATACATAAGGATACCCGGACGATTTTGCAGGTAAGCATTGTGGATGAGGAAGGATAAATACAGGCGGCGGATACAAAAGACGTATTGGCCGGAAGAGAGAAAGGAGCTGATAGTATGGCTGAAAAAATCAGAGTGCTGATTTCGGAAGAGGAAGTGGATGCTAAAATCAAGCAGATTGGTGAGCAGATCAGCAAAGATTATGCAGGTAAAGAGGTTCACTTGATCTGTGCGCTCAAAGGTGGGAGCTTTTTTATGTGTGAGCTGGCGAAAAGGATCACGGTGCCGGTTTCTCTGGATTTTATGTCAGTTTCCAGTTATGGAAATGAGACCAAATCCAGCGGTGTGGTAAAGATCGTGAAGGATCTGGACGAACCAATCATGGGTAAGGACGTTATCGTAATAGAGGATATTGTAGATTCGGGACGTACCTTAAGTTACATGTTGGATTTACTTAGGGAAAGAAAGCCTGCAAGCATCAGGCTCTGCACCTTGCTGGATAAGCCGGACCGCAGAGTGGTGGAGGTGCCGGTAGATTATACAGGTTTCCAGATTCCGGATGAGTTTGTTGTGGGATATGGATTAGATTATGCACAAAAGTATAGGAATCTTCCCTACGTTGGGATAGTAGAATTTGAATAAGTAAAAACAAGGCCGGGAAATTTCCGGCAAGTGAGGTAACAAGGTTGAACAAGAAAAACAGAGGATATAATGCATATTTTATACTCATATTATTGCTGTTGGCATTGCTGATTATTCCGAATCTTTTGGATCATGGACAGGTGGAATATACCCGGGGTGAACTGCTTTTGGATTTAGAGGGCGGCAATGTGGTACACGCAAGTATCAGTCCCAGCCGGCAGACACCTACAGGCGAGGTTGATTTCGTACTAAAGAACGGGGCGGAGCGAACGCTGTATGTGACAGATGTGTCTGAGATTGAAGAAGTATTGATTTCCCATGGCATTGACCCGGAGGTCAAAAAGGTGCAGGAAGAAAGCTGGTTTCTGACCAGTGTATTTCCTGTATTGCTTGCAATTATTGTAATGGTCTTCTTCTTCGTAATGATGAACAGCCAGAATGCCGGCGGAAATAGTAAGATGATGAATTTCGGAAAAAGCCGGGCAAGATTATCCATGGGTGATGGGAAGATTACATTAAAAGATGTGGCCGGGTTGAAAGAGGAAAAGGAAGAACTGGAAGAAATCGTGGAATTCTTGAGAGATCCTGCCAAGTTTACCAGAGTGGGAGCCAGAATTCCCAAGGGCGTGCTGTTAGAAGGCGCACCCGGTACCGGTAAGACGTTGCTTGCCAAGGCGATTGCAGGTGAAGCGGGGGTTCCTTTCTTTAGTATTTCCGGTTCTGATTTTGTGGAGATGTTCGTCGGTGTCGGCGCATCCAGAGTACGTGATCTTTTTGAGGATGCAAAGAGGCATGCGCCCTGTATTGTATTTATAGATGAAATCGATGCGGTGGCAAGACGCCGTGGTACCGGTATGGGCGGCGGTCATGATGAAAGAGAGCAGACTTTAAATCAGCTGCTTGTTGAGATGGACGGCTTTGGTGTAAACGAAGGAATTATCGTGCTTGCCGCTACGAATCGTGTAGACATTCTGGACCCTGCAATCCTTCGTCCGGGACGTTTTGACAGAAAGATCAGTGTCAACAGGCCGGACGTGGGCGGAAGAGAGGACATCCTCAAGGTGCATGCGAAAAATAAACCTCTTGGAGAGGATGTTGACTTAAAGCAGATTGCCCAGACTACGGCAGGGTTTACGGGAGCAGATTTAGAGAATCTTTTAAATGAGGCATCCATTGTAGCCGCTAAGACGAACAGAAGCTTTGTCATGCAGGAGGACATCAAGAAAGCCTTTATTAAAGTAGGTATCGGCGCTGAGAAAAAGAGCCGTATCATTACAGAGAAAGAAAAAAAGATCACTGCCTACCACGAGGCAGGTCACGCGATTCTGTTTCATGTGCTGCCAGATGTAGGACCTGTTTATACCGTTTCGATTATTCCCACGGGATTAGGCGCAGCGGGCTACACAATGCCTCTTCCTGAAAATGATGACATGTTCATAACAAAGGGAAAAATGCTGCAGGATATCATGGTTTCCTTAGGCGGAAGAATTGCGGAAGAGATTATTTTCAGCGATATTACAACGGGTGCTTCCAGTGATATCAAGAAAGCGACCAAGGCAGCCAGAGATATGGTGACAAGATACGGTATGTCAGATAATATCGGTGTCATAAATTATAACAGTGATGACGATGAAGTGTTTATTGGAAGAGATCTTGCACATGCCAAGAGCCACAGTGAATTGATATCGGGAGAAATCGATAAGGAAGTAAAGAGCATTATTGATGAATGCTATGGAAAAGCGAAAGCGATCATCTTAGAGCATACAGATATTCTTCATAAGTGTGCGGAACTTCTTCTTGAGAAAGAAAAGATTGGAAGAGAGGAATTTGAAGCTCTGTTTGAACGCAAAGATACCTCCCCAGAAGCCTTTTTTGAAGGGTAATTGTATAAAATGCACAAAAAAATAAGTTGAAAATTGTAATATTTGTGAATCGTGAGTATTTACGTAAAATGAGGGGTATGCTATTATACTACTTGTAACCCCCCCAATACATTATATAGTTTTTTGCTATACCCCATAAGAAAGAAATACCTTCTCTAAAAAGGACAGTAACTCGTTACTGTCTTTTTTACTGCCTCATGGCAGAATGGATATTGATAATCTGATGGGTATAGTATAATATATACTATGTAATTGTATTTCAAAGAAACGGAGTTGGATGTATGGATTTTGATCGATTAATGAAAGCAGAGTATAACAGGCAGTATATAGAGAGTATGCGACCTGTTTTTGATAGAAAGTCATTATTCAGCGATACAACAGAGGATTACTTGTCTCCTTCGGAACCAAATCCTTATTCACAGATTACAATTAGGTTCCGGGCGGCGCTCAATAATGTTGACAGAGTCTTTATGGTGAACCGGGGAATCCGGAATATTATGCATAAAGAAAGTCAGGATGATAATTTTGATTATTTTGCATGTGAGACGGAAATAGAAGACGAGGAGTACGCATATCATTTTGAAGTCCAGATTGGTAAGATTACCTGTGTTTACGATACCAGAGGAGTAGTGAAGGAAACATTGCCGGAATATGATTTCCGCGTCATTCCTGGATTTAAAACGCCAAAGTGGGCAAAAGGCGCGGTCATGTACCAGATTTATGTGGATCGTTTTTACAATGGGGATCCTTCCAATGATGTGCTCACGTCGGAATATGAGTATATTGGCGATAAGACGGTGAAGGTTGATGACTGGAATAAGTATCCGGCAGTGATGGGCGTCCGTGAATTCTATGGCGGAGACTTACAGGGCGTACTGGACAAAATGGATTATCTGCAGGGGCTGGGGATAGATGTGATATATTTTAACCCTTTGTTTGTCTCCCCTTCAAATCATAAATATGATATTCAGGATTATGACTGCATAGATCCGCATATCGGGAAAATTGTCAGTGATGAAGGAGAACTGCTTTACCACGACCAACATGAGAACCGGTTTGCCAGCAGATATATTGACAGAGTTACCAATAAGAAGAATCTGGATGCCAGCAATGAACTGTTTGCCAAGGTGGTTGAAGAAGCACATAGAAGAGGCATGAAGGTCATATTGGACGGTGTGTTCAATCACTGCGGTTCCTTCAATAAATGGATGGACAGAGAAAGAATATATGAGAATGCGGAAGGGTATGAAAAGGGAGCGCATGTCAGTAAAGATAGCCCTTATTATAATTATTTCCAGTTTTACAATGATAATGCGTGGCCTTACAATACCAGCTATGACGGCTGGTGGGGGCATGATACCCTTCCGAAGCTGAATTATGAAAAATCCCGGGAATTATTTGATTATGTCATGCGGATTGCAGCGAAATGGGTATCCCCTCCCTATAATGCGGATGGCTGGCGTCTGGATGTGGCAGCGGATTTAGGTCACAGCCCCGAATTTAACCATTATTTCTGGAAAGAGTTTCGAAAGGCTGTAAGACAGGCAAATCCCAACGCAATCGTTCTGGCAGAGCATTATGGGAACCCCAGAGACTGGCTGAACGGCAAGGAATGGGATACGGTAATGAACTATGATGCATTTATGGAGCCGGTGACATGGTTCCTTACAGGCATGCAGAAGCATAGTGACGATTACAGGGGTGATCTGTATGGAAATGCCGACAGCTTTATGGGTGCTATGAGACATCACATGGCAAATTTTACAACACCATCACTTCATATTGCAATGAACGAACTTTCCAATCATGATCATTCCAGATTCCTTACCAGAACCAACAAAAAGGTGGGGAGAACCAATACACTGGGCGCTCAAGCAGCGGATGAAGGTATCAATAAAGCTGTTATGCGGGAAGCAGTAGTCATTCAGATGACATGGCCGGGAGCGCCTACGATTTATTATGGTGATGAAGCAGGCGTCTGCGGCTTCACGGATCCGGATAACAGAAGAACCTATCCGTGGGGACATGAAGATCAGGAATTGATTCAATTTCACAGGGAAATGATACGCATTCATAAGGAAAATCCAGAAATCCTTACAGGGTCGCTTAAATTTATTGATTATGGATATAATGTGCTGGGGTATGGCAGATTTAACCGGAAAGCGGCCGTTGTGGTGCTGATCAATAATAATGACCACGAGGTGACAAGGGAAGTATCCGTCTGGCAGTTAGGGATTCCCAAGGAGAGCGTGCTTAAAAGCCTGATGCTTACCGGCGAAGAGGGATATTCTACGCAGTCTCATGAATATCCGGTGATATCAGGAAAGATTGGTATAACACTTGCGAAGACTTCAGCAATCGTGTTGAAATATGAAAAACGGGCGTCTAAAAATTTTCTTCTTTTTAAGTAAATGTAAAAATCGGAAATCCACTGGGTAAATTTTTAAGCCCGGTGGATTTTTGTAATTTCAATAAAAAGATAAGAAATGATATAAAAATATACTGTTGACAAACATAGTACTATGCAGTACGATATATATCGTGGAGGGAAATATATGAACATAGAAGAATGGAAATCCCAGATTAAGCGCGGAACGTTGGAATACAGCATCTTATTGATGATAGACAAAAGAGCGTATTATGGGTATGAAATCATCAGTGAACTGGAGAGGCATCCTATTCTGGCAGCAAAGGAGAGTACGATTTACCCACTGCTTAGAAGACTGCTTGGAGAAGGATTTCTTTCCTCTTTCTGGCAGGAAACAACGCAGGGACTGCCGCCAAGGAAATATTACTCTATTACAGATAAGGGCAGGGAATATCTAAATGCCATGACAGTCCAGTGGAACAGCCTGTTAACAGCGATAGAAGAAATTAAAGGAGAGTAAGGAAATGGATAAGATGATGAATGACTATCTTAATAAGATTGACAGATATTTAAGACCTATGGCAGCCTCAGAACGTGCCGACATTATCAATGAAATCAAAAGCGAAATGATAGAACTACAGACACAAGCAAGCCTGTCAGACGAACAGATTCTAGAGCGCTTAGGGAATCCGAAGGAGTTGGCAAGAGCATATTTGGGGGAATCGATTGCAAAAAGCAACACTTTCAGCCTGAGAAGATTTGGCGCAGTTGCAGCATTTTACAGCCTTGCAGGATTTACAGGAATGTTCGTGCTGCCCTTTTGCAGCGTCCTTGCTGTAGGACTTATCTTTAGTGGCATAATTGCCCCAATAGCCGGAATTATCGAATTTTTAGGTTTTATAGTAGGCGTGGAAATACCATTTGTATCCTTTCAGTTGGGGACATATACGGCACCTCCATATATAGCACTTCCTTTATCTGTCTTTTTTGGAATTATCCTGTTCTTAGCTGGAAAAGGAGTGTGGAAGATCATGATTAAATATATTCAGGCAGTCAGCCTGGGAAAAAGAAAGCTTCAGCAATAAAGATAACCATTTGGCAATGACTTTGTGTACAGAGCACAACGGCATTGCCAAGCCACCGCAATTTAAGAAAAAGATAAAAAGATTTTTAAATAAACCTTGGTGGTGTTATAATAGGAGAAAAAAGAAGGGAAGGAATTATAAAATGTTGTTGGAAGGAAAAGTAGCAATTGTAACAGGCGGAACAAGGGGAATTGGGTTTGAAATTGTACGCAAGTATCTTGCGAACGGCGCTAAAGTGGTACTGTTCGGATCGAGGCAGGATACTGTGGACAAGGCGCTGGCTAAACTAAAGGAAGAAAACCCTGATTGGGAAGCAGAGGGCATGTTCCCGAAGCTTACGGATGCATCGGAGGTCGAAAAAGCGATTCTGGATGTGAAGGAGAAGTTCGGAAAGATTGATATTCTTGTGAATAATGCAGGGATTTCTCAGAGCACGCCTTTATACGATTATACACCGGAAGAATTTGATAAAGCGATTGATTTGAATGTGAAGGCATTATTTTACGCGATTTTGCCCGCTGCAAAGATTATGAAGGAGCAGGGCGGCGGCTGTATTATCAATACCAGTTCTATGGTCAGTCTTTCAGGTCAGCCCGCCGGCGTTGGATATCCGACCAGTAAATCGGCAGTGAACGGCATGACATTTTCACTGGCAAGGGAACTTGGAAAGGATAATATCAGAGTAAATGCAGTTGCACCGGGAGTGACCAAAACGGATATGGTTGCAGCTCTTCCGCAGGCCATGGTTGATGCGATTTCTGCCAAGATTCCGTTAGGAAGACCGGGAGGACCGGATGAAGTTGCCAATGCATTTCTTTATCTTGCCAGCGATCTGGCAAGCTACGTGACGGGGGAAATCCTGTCCGTTGATGGTGCATGCAGGTCATAAGATAAAACCTTTTTATAGAAAAACTCCGGCACATTCATGCCGGAGCTTTTTCTATATCCATATGTAATGTTCGATGTAAATTTTATCTTACTGGAACATAGCAGCTTCAATCTGATTTGAGAAGTTGTTCATGTCGCTGGGAAGCCATGCTACTGTTTCCTTGCCGCTTACATCAACTGCAAGTTTTTCACAATTAACGGTAACTTCTACGGGTTCAGTGCTGAGTTCCATAGTAGAAAGTCCTGCTAAAAAGTCGTTGATATACTGCTGCATATATGTTGTCAATACTTCGGTATCACCCTCGATAATAGCCATCTGGTCTTCTTCTGTGATGCTTTCCATCATTTTGTTTGATGCATCAATCATGATTTGGTTCATGTCGTCCATGGAATAACCATATACTTTCAAGGTAACAACAGTTTTGTCACTGCTCTCAGAAGTGATTTCTGCAGTGTAGTTGATCTTGTCAAGAACTGCCATCATGGAGTCTGTGATTTCCTGTATTTCTTCATCGGATAAATCAACACCTGCACTTGTAAGCTCGCTGCTTAATTCGTCTACCAGTTCCATGTCAGCGCCTTCTTCAAAAAATGCGCTGCGTACATCTTCCTCTGATGCAAAACCAAGCAGATCCTTCATAGGTGCTGCATTGCTCTTTGCGGCAAGTTCAAATAATGCACTTATAGTCTCATCAGCCGGAGCCATTTTTGATCCGCAGCCGGTCAAGGTCATGCACATGATTGCCATGGTTGCAATTACAGCTAATACTCTCTTTTTCATCTTCTTCATAATAAATATTCTCTCTCCTTTTTGATTACGTTTAAGTGTATCGCTATCACTATAATTCGTAGCATAAACATAATAAATAGGAAAAAGGTACCGATTTGGAGGGAATATAGGGAGGTTTGCTATTTATTAAATAGCAAAATGCGAAAAAACTCGAAAAATATTCTTTGCATTCTTCTTGCAATTATGACTTTCTTCTATTATTATAAGGTATAGATACACGACTGACGGAAACAGGAAGTGCCTGTGTAGGAGAACCTACAGGGAGTGTATTGTTCAAGAATGAGCCGACCGTCTGGGCAGCCTGGTGAGGGAATGTCCGGGCGTTATTTTGTTCCAAAAATTTTATATTGTAAAATAGGAATGGAGGATGAGATGAACATGTTATCACTTGCGCAGGAACTTTCGGATAATGCATATCCGGGAAGAGGTATCGTCATTGGCAAGTCAAAGGATGGTACGAAGGCTGTAACAGCTTACTTTATTATGGGGAGAAGTTCTAACAGCCGTAACCGTATTTTTGCGGTAGAAGGGGAGGGAATCAGGACGGAAGCCTTTGATCCGTCTAAATTAGAAGATCCCAGCCTGATTATTTACGCACCGGTGAGAGTGCTGGACCATATGACGATTGTCACAAACGGGGATCAGACAGATACTGCTTATGACGGATTGAAAAAGGGTCTGACCTTCGAGCAGTCATTGCGGAGCCGGGAATTCGAACCGGATGCACCCAATTATACTCCCAGAATTTCAGGTCTTATGAATGTAAAAGATGGAAAGTACGATTATGTGATGTCGATTTTAAAGAGTAACAATGGTAATCCTGAAGGCTGCAATAGATATACTTATGCTTACGAGAATCCTGCGGCGGGAGAAGGACATTTCATACATACTTATATGCATGACGGAAATCCCCTTCCGAGTTTTGAAGGCGAGCCAAAACTTGTAGAGATAGAAGGAACCATTGATGAGTTTACAGACAGAATCTGGAACAGTTTAAATGAAGACAATAAGGTATCTTTGTTTGTAAGGTATATTGACATTGAAACAGGCAGATACGAGACGCGTATTGTAAACAAAAATAAATAATTCTGAGCGCAGATTCAGCGTAGAAATGAGGAAAATATGAATGAGATTCAATTAAAATACGGATGCAACCCGAACCAGAAACCTTCCAGGATTTTTATGGAGGATGGAAGTGAACTTCCTGTTACGGTGTTAAATGGCAAGCCCGGATATATTAATTTCCTGGATGCTTTTAACGGATGGCAGTTGGTAAAGGAATTGAAGGAGGCAACCGGGCTTCCGGCAGCTACCTCTTTTAAACATGTTTCCCCGGCAGGGGCAGCAGTGGGTCTGCCGCTTACACAGACCCTTGCGAAGATTTACTGGGTGGATGATTTGGGAGAACTCTCGCCCCTTGCCTGTGCGTATGCAAGAGCAAGAGGCGCAGACAGGATGTCTTCCTTCGGAGATTTCATTGCTTTGTCCGATGTGTGCGACGTGGATACCGCAAGGCTGATCAAGCGGGAGGTGTCTGACGGCGTAATTGCACCGGGATACACCGAAGAAGCAATGGAACTTTTAAAAGCAAAGAAAAAGGGCAATTATAATATTATTCAGATAGATCCCTCCTATGTGCCGGCACCCGTTGAGAGAAAGCAGGTGTATGGAATTACTTTTGAACAGGGCAGGAATGAATTGGATATAAACGGCGATCTGCTTTCCAATCTTGTGACAAAGAATAAGGAATTGCCGGAATCTGCTTTAATTGATATGAAGATTGCCCTGATTACGCTTAAATATACTCAGTCCAATTCCGTCTGCTATGTAAAGGGCGGGCAGGCAATCGGAATCGGTGCAGGACAGCAGTCCAGAGTCCATTGTACCAGGCTGGCAGGTCAGAAAGCGGATAACTGGTATCTGCGTCAGGCGCCTAAGGTACTGGATCTTCAGTTTGTGGATACACTGGGACGTGCCGACAGGGATAATACCATTGATGTTTATATTGGAGATGAATATGAAGATGTACTCCGCGAAGGGGAGTGGCAGAAACGCTTTAAGGTAAAACCGTCCGTTTTCACAAGAGAAGAAAAGCGGGCATGGCTGGATGGAAATCAAGACGTGACGCTTGGATCGGATGCCTTTTTCCCATTTTCGGATAACATTGAAAGAGCGTATAAGAGCGGTGTGAAATACATTGCCCAGCCCGGCGGATCAGTGCGCGATGATCTTGTGATAGAATGCTGTGACAAGTACGATATGGTAATGGCATTTACGGGAATCAGATTATTTCATCATTAATCATATTATGATAAAAAGGGGTAGGCGACTGCCCCTTTTGTGTTAAACAGAACAAAAGCGGAAGCAGGAGAAAAATGCGGAGGAAATGGCGATGGAATATGTGGATGAAGTGATTAAAATGTTGGATTCCATGTCAAAGGCAGGGGTCAGCCGTATGAAAGTGGAGACTTCAGATCTTGTGGAAGAGGGAAAAGAGCAGAAAACATACCATCATGGAAGATGCGATGTGGGAAGCCCTTTTGCCACAGGGAAGCTTTATGATTTAGAAGAGGAATGACAATGAGAAGGGATTTGGAAGCTGGTAAAAAGAAAAAAGGGCAGAAAGAAAACGAATATCCATGGACATTGATCCTTACATCGGTGGTCATTATTATTACAGTTATTATGGGTATTGCTGCCTTTCGCTTTTATAGGAGTGGTTTTACAGAAGAAACGGAGAATAAAACTTATGGCCGGTATTATGTGATGATTACGGATGACAGGAAATCTTCTTTCTGGCAGTCTGTTTATCAGGGGGCTTATGAAAGAGGGCTGGAAGAGGACGCTTATGTGGAGATGCTGGGAGATAACCTCTCTGAAAATTATTCCCGTGAAGAACTGATGCGAATCGCGATTTCCTCTGATGTGGATGGAATTATCGTGGCGTCGGATGAAAGCGGCAGGATGACGAACTTCATTGACGAGGCAGTAGAAGAAGGTATTCCTGTAGTAACCTGTTACGGTGATAATTCACACGGTAAGAGATGCAGTTTTGTGGGCATATCAAACTATAATCTGGGGAAGGAATATGGCAGGCAGGTTTTGAAGATCTTGAATGAAGAAGGCCACGATATGGATCCTGTTAAAATCGTGGTGCTGGCAAGCGCCTATGCTCAGGATCCGGGAAAGGTCATTTTTTTCTCAACTATTCAGGACACCATTATCAATGAAGGGGAAGGAAACGTAAAGGTAGATTTGTCACAGGTGTCTATCAATGACAGCAATGCCTTTGCAGCAGAGGAAGCGATCAGGGATCTTTTTATGGGGGAAGAGGTACCCGACATCATCATCTGTATGAATGAACTTAACACGACCTGTGTGTATCAGGCAGTGGTCGACTATAATAAGGTAGGCCAGGTAAATATCCTGGGATATTATGATTCTGACACGATTATAAGGGGAATTGACAGAAATGTAATTTATGCAACCGTCTCTATTGACACGGAGCAGATGGGGGCATTTTGTATTGATGCGCTGACAGAATACAATGAACTTGGGTATACGAGCCAGTATTTTACTGCAGATGTAAAATTAATCAATAAAGACAATGTCTCTGCGTATCTGGGAGGTGGCGAAGATGACGAAGAAACTCCGTGATCTTTCTCTGCAGGGGAAGATAAGCGGCATTTATCTCATTGCGAATCTGCTGGTACTCGTTGTGAATATGGTTCTGCTGCTTGGAATCAATAACATGAGCAACGAGATGGATATGGTTTACAATGACAATCTCCATCTGAATGAGCTTGCAGAGGCGCTTACGTCTGTGCAGGACAGTATGACGGATTATCTTACGGTAAAGACCAGCGATTCTCTGGAGAATTACTATAGAAGCGAGCAGAACTACAATCAGATTATACAGGAACTTAATACGGATGTGACAGATAAGGCTTTTGACCGTATGGAAAGAAATATAAAAAGCATGTCAGAAACATATCTGGAAGTAGTGGGGCAGACGATTGAAGCAAAACGCGGCAGAAATGTTGAAAAATACAGAAATAAATATGAAACCGCCACTTCACTTTATCACTATATACGCACATACATCAACAGTCTGAATACAGAGAAATTTAAAAATAATTCACAGAATTACAGTGAACTATCCGGCGCTTTCCGCATTTTTGAGACTGTCAGCTATCTGGTCATGTTCATCGTTATCCTAGGGAATGTGAGCATTATTACGAGGCTTGCCGGAACCATTACAAAACCGCTGAAAACGCTTTCCGGACTGGCGGATGAAGTGGCGAAGGGAAATTTCGATATTGAACTCATGGAAAGTTCCTCCAGAGATGAGATCGGCGTGGTAACGGGAGCTTTCAATCAGATGGTCATCAGCATCCGGCAGTATATAGAGCGTATCCGTCAAAGTATGGAGCGTGAACGGGAATCAAAGGAAAAGGAACTGAGGATGGAAACACATCTGAAAGATGCCCAGCTGAAATATCTGCAGGCACAGATCAATCCACATTTCCTGTTCAACACTCTGAACGCAGGGGCACAGCTTGCCATGATGGAAGGAGCGGACAGAACCTACCAATATGTGCAGAATATGGCGGAATTTTTCAGATATAATGTAAAAAAGGGAAATGAGATAGTCACCTTGGGGGAGGAAATTGAATTAGTCGATCATTATATGTATATTTTGAACGTGAGATTTTCGGGTGACATCCATTACGCAAAGGAGATAGACCAGTCGCTTCTTCACGTAGAAATGCCCAGCATGATTCTGCAGCCGGTAGTGGAAAATTGTGTGAATCACGGTATAAGAGAGATGGCGGGAGAAGGAAGGATATGGCTGTCCGTGTACCGTATTGAGGATGTTGTGTGTATCAGCGTAAAGGATAATGGAATTGGAATGAGTCAGGAAACGATTGACAAGGTCATAACCGGTACCTACAAAGATGAAGAACTGGCGGCAGGTTCTAATGGAATCGGAATGGGCAATGTGATAGCGAGGATGAAACTGTTTACGGAGTGTGAGGATGTGATAACCATTACCAGTGGGGGAAAAGACAGGGGAACAGAGGTTACACTTTACCTGCAGATAAGGGAACGGGAGGAAGAGGATGTATAAGATCATGCTGGCAGATGATGAGGGAATCGTGATTGACTCCCTGAAATTCATCATAGAAAAGGAATTCGGCGGAGACTGTGTCGTGGAATTTGCAAAGACAGGCAGAAGCGTTATCGAGCTTGCCGAAAATTTCAGACCGGATATTGCAATCATGGATATTCAGATGCCGGGGATCAATGGAATAGAGGCGATGAAGGAAATTAGGCAAAATAACAGCAATGTGTTCTTCATCGTTATGTCTGCCTATGATAAATTTGATTATGCAAAAGAGGCAATCGAGGTAGGAGGCGTCCTGGAGTATATCACAAAGCCTATGGAACGCACGAAGATCGTGGCGGCGCTTAAAAATGCAATGAAGATGATCGATCAGAAGCGGGAGAAGAGAAGCAATGATCTGCTCATAAAAGAAAAGCTGGAGACGGTGGTTCCTATTATAGAAAGTGGGTTGATTTACAATATCCTGTTGCAGGAGCACTTTGAGGAGGATATTGAAAATTACAAAACGATCTTAGGAATCAACCAGGATTACGCTTATATGATCGCTGTTGTCTGCGGAGATGAGCAGCAGGGGAATCATATGACCAATGCGGTGGGCAGCAGTATCAGGATGCAGAAGCATTATCAGGAGGTCCGTCAAAGCCTTAAGGAATATTTTGACTGTATTGTCGGCACAGTCATGTCCAACAAAATTGCGGTTCTGGTTCCATGTGAAAGCGGCAGGATGGACTATAATGAGAGAATTGAGTTGATTGAAAAAGCGCGGGAGCTGGTACGGCGTATGCGCAAAAAGATGGATATCTCTTTTCGGATCGGCATTGGGGGATCCAAGGAACTGAGGGATATGGGAGAGTCCTACAGGGAGGCCTTAAATGCACTTATCATGACCACCGGAAGTGTTGCCCATGCAGATGATTTACCTTTAGGGTGCAGTTATGCCGGTGACTATCCCATACATCTCGAGAAAAAGTTATTCAGCGAAGTGGAGAAGGGAGAAATTAACAATGCTATTGCAACTGCCAATGAGTTTTTCAGCTGGATGGCAGATGCTAATCCGGACAGCCTTATGGAGATCCGCCTTAAAATATTGGAATTTATTTTATGGGCAGAACATCTGGCTTATGAAAAGGGAGGGATGACATATCAGTTCAATACCAGATCCGACTATCTTCCCGAAATCATGGGGATGACTGAGACTTATCAGATGAAAAACTGGTTTGTCTCAAAAATATCCGATGCCTGTCAGAATATCTTGAGCAAACGCACAGAAAAATCAGACAGCATCATTGAAATGGCAAAGGACTATATCAAATCCAATTTCAGCAGGGATCTTTCTCTGGATGAGGTGTCCCGGTCCGTCAATATCAGCCCTTACTATTTCAGTAAGATTTTTAAGGACGGCACAGGGGAAAATTTTATTGAATATGTGACGAATATCAGAATAGATAAAGCCAAGGAATTACTGGGAAATCCGGAATATTCCATGAAAGAAATCTGTTCCATGATCGGTTATTCGGATCCCAACTATTTTAGCCGGTCTTTTAAGAAAAATGTGGGTGTGACACCTACCGAATATAGAGAAGGAAGGACGATGGCATGAAAAGAAGAAGGGCAGCCCTTATTTTATTCCTTTTATATATGATACTGCTTCTGGTTTCCTGCAGCAAACCGGACAGCGGCAAGGAAGTGAAGAACCCCGAAGAGGGGGAAAAGATACGGATTGGTATGAGTTTTGATTCCTTTGTCATTGAAAGATGGCAGAGAGACAGGGATGTTTTTGTGTCCACGGCAAAGGAATTGGGAGCTGAGGTAAATGTTCAGAACGCCAACGGTAATATCGAGGAGCAGAAAAAGCAGATTGAGTATTTTATACAAAAAGGGATGGACGTAATCGTGATTATCTGTATTGATTCCGACGATCTTAAAGAGCAGGTTCAGAAGGCAAAGGAAGCAGGAATCAAAATCATTGCTTATGACCGCCTGATTGTAGATGCGGACGTGGATCTGTATATCACATTTGACAATGAAAAGGTAGGGACAATGATGGGAGATGCATTGGTAGGGGCAGGTATTTCAGGCGGAAATGTCCTGATGCTGGGCGGTTCTGCCACCGACAACAATGTGTCTTTGGTGGAAAGAGGATTTAAGAAGGTGATGCAGGAGAATGATGTGACGATTCTCGATTCCATCCATGCAGAAGGGTGGAAGGCGGAAGTGGCAGGTGATTATATTTACGACCACATGGACGTGGTGAAGCAGGCAGACGCAATCATGTGCGGTAATGACGACATTGCGAGCGAGGCAGTCCATGCTCTTGCCGAATGGAAGATGGCAGGCAGCATTTTGGTAGTGGGTCAGGACGCGGATTTGGCGGCGTGCCAGAGAATCGTGGAGGGCACACAAGTAATGACGGTGTACAAGTCAGTAGAAAAGCTTGCCCAGCGCGCGGCGGAATGTGCGGTCATGTTGGCAAAAGACGAGCACATAGAGGGAGAGGATGTAGCATCCATCAATAACGGCAATTATGAGATTCCTTATGTGGGGTTGGAACCAATCAGTGTGAATGAAGAGAACATAAATGAGGTCATAATAGGGAGCGGATTTCATTTAAAGGAAGATGTGTATCTGAATGTTCCCGGAAAGATGCCTGAATAGGAAAAAGCAATAGGAAATTATTGGCGGCGGAACTGTACCAGTGCAAAAATGTGCTAGTACAGTTCTTTTTGTAAATTTTTCTATTTATAAAAATTTGAAGACAGTCGTAAATTATTCCTACTCCTTTTATGATATTCTCTATTTATACAAAACCAATCAGTAAAGGGAGGTAAAAAAATGAAAAGAAAATTACTGAGTATGATTTTGGCAACAGCAATGGTTGCTACAATGTTAGTAGGATGTAGCAGTTCAGGTTCTTCTGAGACAGCATCAACACCGGCTGACACAGGGACAGAGGCAGAAGCACCTGCTGAGGCTGAGGCAGAAGCAGAAGCACCTGCTGACACGCAGGCATCCGGCGGCGGTAAGGTCGGCGTAGCAATGCCTACCAAGGATCTGCAGAGATGGAATCAGGATGGTTCCAACATGGAAGCTGAATTAATTGCAGCTGGATATGAAGTAGATCTTCAGTATGCATCCAATGATATCGCAACACAGGTTTCCCAGATTGAAAACATGATCAACTCCGGCTGTGAACTTCTGGTTATCGCATCTATCGATGGTGATTCCCTTGGAACAGTTTTAGAGCAGGCAAAAGAAAAGAACATTCCGGTTATCGCATATGACCGTTTGATCATGAACTCTGATGCAGTTACATACTATGCTACATTTGATAACTACATGGTAGGTACAAAGCAGGGCGAATACATCAAAGAGCAGCTTGATCTTGACAACGCAGAAGGTCCTTTCAACATGGAAGTCTTCACAGGCGATCCTGGTGACAACAACGCAAGATTCTTCTACGGCGGCGCTATTGACGTTCTTCAGCCTTACATTGACAGCGGCAAGATCGTAATCAAATCCGGACAGCTTGATTTCGAAACAGTTGCAACAGCTAACTGGGCAACAGAGACAGCACAGTCCAGAATGGACGCTATTATTTCCGCTAACTATGCAGATGGCACAAAGCTTGACGCAGTTCTTTGCTCCAATGACTCTACAGCACTTGGCGCAACAAACTCACTGGAAGCAAACTACACAGGCGAATGGCCGATCATCACAGGTCAGGACTGTGATAAGCCCAACGTTAAGAACATGATCGATGGAAAGCAGTCTATGTCTATCTTCAAGGATACACGTACATTAGCTTCCAAGGTTGTAGAAATGGTTGACGCTATCATGAAGGGCGGAGAAGCACCTGTTAATGATACAGAAACATATGACAACGGTACAGGCGTTATTCCTTCATACCTTTGCGAGCCCGTATTTGCTGACGCTAGCAACTACAAAGAACTGTTAATTGATTCTGGCTACTACACAGAAGCTGATATTCAGTAAACTTACATCATGTGATGCTTGTCGTTTGTCAGGCAACAGAATTATAAGCAAAATGATAACAGGCAGGCGGGAATTTTACCCGCCTGTCATACTCTGAAAAGAAAATATTAGAGATTAGGTATTGTAGAAATGGCAGACTGGGAGGGATACAATTGGCGAAAATATTATTGGAAATGAAGAATATTACCAAAACATTCCCTGGCGTTAAAGCACTTGACAATGTTAACTTGCAAGTGGAAGAGGGCGAGATACATGCCCTTGTAGGAGAGAACGGTGCAGGTAAATCTACTCTGATGAATGTACTGAGTGGTATTTATCCCTTTGGTTCCTATGAAGGTGATATCATTTACAACGGAGAAGTTTGTAAGTTTGGTACCATTAAGGATAGTGAGGAAAAGGGAATTGTTATCATCCATCAGGAATTAGCACTGATTCCTTATATGACGATAGGTGAAAACATGTTCCTCGGCAATGAAAGAGGACATAAGTATAAAATAAACTGGAACGAAACGAATGCCCGGGCGTATGAACTGTTAAAAACAGTAGGTTTAAAGGAAACGCCGCAGACATTAATTAAAGATATAGGTGTAGGAAAGCAGCAGCTTGTAGAAATTGCGAAAGCGCTTGCTAAAAATGCGAAGCTTCTTATTCTGGATGAACCCACTGCTTCTTTAAATGAAGCAGATTCCAAGGCACTTTTAGAGCTGCTTCTTAAGTTCAAAAAAGAGGGTATGACATCAATCATTATCTCTCATAAGTTAAATGAAGTATCCTATGTGGCTGATAAGATTACGGTCATCAGAGACGGATCTACCATTGAGACATTGGATAAGAATAAGGATGATATTTCTGAAAGCCGTATTATCAAGGGAATGGTAGGAAGAGAGCTTTCTGATCGATTCCCCAAACGGGAGCCTCACATTGGCGAAGTCATGATGGAAGTAAAAAACTGGAATGTGTATCATCCGCTTTACTCTGAAAGAAAAGTTGTTGATGATGTAAGCATCAATGTAAAGAAAGGTGAAGTTGTAGGCATTTCCGGACTGATGGGTGCAGGACGTACAGAACTTGCCATGAGCTTATTCGGTAAGAGTTATGGAACCGGCATCAGCGGGCAGCTGATTATCAACGGAGAAGAAGTGCATCTTCATTCTGTCCAGGAAGCAATCGAGCATAAACTGGCTTATGTAACAGAGGACAGAAAAGGGAACGGGCTGATTTTAAGTAATCCGATCAAGATCAATACAACGCTTGCTAATCTGGATGCCATCAGTAATCACGGCATTATCGACAAAGATAAAGAATATGCCATAGCAGTAGAATACAAGGAAAAGCTGAAGACCAAGTGTCCTACGGTAGAACAGAATGTGGGTAACTTAAGCGGCGGAAATCAGCAGAAGGTTCTTTTGGCAAAATGGATGTTTGCCGACCCTGATATTCTGATTCTGGATGAGCCTACAAGAGGTATCGATGTAGGTGCGAAATATGAAATTTACTGTATTATCAACCAATTGGTAGCAGAAGGAAAATCCGTTGTCATGATTTCATCGGAACTTCCTGAAATCCTTGGTATGTGTGACAGGATTTATGTCATGAATGAAGGAAAGATTGTAGGCGAACTCGCAGGCAGCGAGGCTACTCAGGAGTTGATTATGTCACATATTTTAAGAGCCAGCAGCAAAGGAGAATAGGTATGAGTAAAACAAAATCCTTAGATTTCATAAAAAAATATACCATGATTATCGTATTGATTGTGGTTACAGCATTTTTTGCATGGCGAACAGGCGGCGCGATCCTGCTTCCCATGAATGTCAGCAGTTTGATTTCCCAGAATGCATATGTGTTCATTCTGGCGACAGGTATGTTGCTATGTATCTTAACCGGAGGTAACATTGACCTTTCTGTAGGTTCCGTGGTCTGCTTTGTAGGCGCTATAGGTGCAGTGCTGATGGTGGATAAGAATGTCAATATGTGGGTTGCTATTCTGGTAATGCTTCTTGTAGGTACCTTAATCGGTGCATTTCAGGGCTTCTGGATTGCATATGTAAGGATTCCTCCTTTCATTGTAACATTGTCCGGTATGCTTGCCTTTAGAGGATTAAGCAACACAGTTCTGAATGGTATGACGGTATCTATCAAAGACTGCACGACTTTTGTCAATCTGTTTGGCGGCGGTGCAAACTGTTATATTCCCGATATTTTCGAAAATGGTTCCTTGAATATGACCTGTATCCTGGCTGGTGTGATAGCGGCAGTCATTTACATACTTATCCAGCTGAAGGGCAGAATGGATAGAAGCAAAAAGGGATATGAGGTAGAGAGCATTGCGGCAACCATAGGAAAGATTGTTTTGATTTCCGTAGTGATTCTGGCATTTTCATACAGGCTGGCACAGCATAAGGGTATTCCCAGCGTGCTGATCTGGGTTCTCATCGTAATCATGGTTTACGGATACATTACTTCCAACACCACAGTGGGACGTTATTTCTACGCAGTGGGCGGCAATGAAAAGGCTACGAAACTCTCCGGTATCAACACCAACAGAGTATACTTCTTAGCATATCTTAACATGGGATTCCTCGCAGCTTTAGCAGGAATGGTAACGATAGCACGTATGACGTCTGCACAGCCTACTTATGGTCAGAACTATGAGATGGATGCAATCGGTTCCTGTTTCATAGGCGGTGCTTCTGCATATGGCGGAATCGGAACAGTTCCCGGCGTAATTGTCGGTGCGGTCCTTATGGGTGTTATCAACCTTGGTATGTCTCTGATGGGTGTAGACCAGAACATGCAGAAGGTGGTTAAAGGTCTTGTACTTCTTGCAGCAGTTATATTTGATGTAGTATCTAAACGCGGTGGAAAATTAATTGCTAAAAATTAATTTCTGCAATATCTAATCAAAGGGGATCCGAGGCTGTTTATACACTGAGGATCCCTATTTGATTACAATAAGCTGACTCGCGAAGCGTGACAGTGTGAAATGCTTTGTACAGATATGATGATATAGACCCAGGTCGTAGCAAGAGAAGACCTGGGTCTGTGTTTGGTTTAAAAGTAAGAGGGTCAGAGCATCCGTCTGATTTCCCCGCATCCGATTTTGTCACCGGAATCACCGGAGGGCTGTGTTGTAAAATCATCGCGGCCCGAATGAATGATGACAGATTTGCCAATAATTTCTTCTATAGTAAAGCGTTTATCGTAAAATGCGGACCAGGCATAGCCCTGATTGCCCAGAAGGGGAAGCAGGTCGCCGGCGTGTTCGGGGTGAGGCTGGTCTGTAGGATTATAGTGACTGCCTGTTTTTTCAAAGTTACCGGAGCAGTTACCAAATTCGTGGATGTGCATTGCATAAAAATTGGAAGAGCCCTGGCCGGTTATATTTGGAAGTCCAAATATTTCTGCCTCCACAAGGACTCCGCCGTAAGAAGTGCGGTAAAATTTAACGAGTCCCGAAAGTCTGGGATGAGCAGCATTTCCGGTGACCCAGGCGGCTGCATCGGGACGCTCATAAGTCAGCAGTTCTAAAAATGAAATTCGGGGCGTAATCTGATTGGAATACATCATAAATTTCCTGTTTCTTTTTGCATTATAATATGCTTAGAAATTTTTAAGATGCATAAATTTGGTAAATGTAGTATAGTTATATTGAAATTTCAAAGAATATTTTAAGGAGGAGAAGAAATGGCTTTTTGCATTATTACAGACTCAGCTTCAGATGTACCGGAAAGTGTCATAAAGGAATATGATTTACATGTGATGCCTACTCCTGTTACGATAGAGGGGAAAGACTATTTTGACGGGGAAACGATTTTCCCTGACCAATTTTATGAGATACAGGCATCAGGAAAGGATATTAAAACCTATCATATAAGCCAATACATGTTTCAGGAGCATTTCCTGCCCTTTGCACAAAGGGGAGACGAGGTGTTGTATTTATGTTTTTCCACGGGCATAGCAGGAACATTCAATGCGGCAAAGCTGGCGTATGAGGAGATACAGGAGGAGTATCCTGATTTTAAACTGACCATTATTGATACCAAATGTGCCTCAGTGGGATACGGATTGGCGGTGGAAAGGGTACTGCGTATGCAGAAAAATGGCGCGCCGAAAGAGCTTTTGATTGAAGCAGCCCAGTTCTTCTGCGATCACATGGAACATGCCGTTACCGTTATGGAGCTGGAATATCTGTTTAAGGGAGGAAGACTTAGCAGGACTTCTTTTCTGGCGGGAACAGTGCTGGATATCAAGCCGATCATCATAGTGGATGAAAATGGTTCTTTAAAGGCGGTTGAGAAAGTCCGTGGCTGGAAAAAGGCGCAGAAGAGAATTCTCGATATGGTAGGCGAAAAGGGAAAAGATCTGGAGAATCAGGTAGTAGGCGTCTGCTACGGTACTGACAAAGAAGCCTATGAATACATTAAGAAGGAACTTGCGGACAGATACCATGTAAGGGGACTTTTGGAAGGAAGGGTAGGGTGCGCGATTGGCGCCCACACAGGTCCTGGTATTTTGGGAATCGTGTTCCTGAATGAAACCAATGAGAAATATGAAGCATATCTGAAGTAAAGGGGACGAACATGCTGGAAGTAAAAAATCTTGTTTTTCACCCACTGGATAATGGGGTGGAAAAAAGCATTATAGAGGATATCAGTTTTAAAGTTGAAGATGGCGAAATGCTGGTTATCACAGGACCTAATGGCGGCGGAAAATCCACTCTTGCAAAATTGCTTATGGGGATAGAAACAGCGGACAGCGGAACGATTCTGATGGACGGCACGGACATTACCGGATACAGCATTGCGCAGCGCGCCAATGCGGGAATTGGCTTTGCCTTTCAGCAGCCGCCCAGATTTAAGGGAATGACGGTAAAAAGACTGCTTTCTCTGGCAGCAGGATATGAAATGCCGGAAAACAAATGCTGTGATTATTTGAGCGGTGTGGGGCTTTGCGCCAGGGAATATCTGGACCGGGAGGTGGATAATACCCTCTCAGGCGGAGAAATGAAGCGTCTGGAGATAGCCACGGTTCTGGCAAAACCCCATAAGCTTTGTATTTTTGACGAGCCGGAAGCAGGAATCGACTTGTGGAGTTTTTCTATGTTGGTGAAGCAGTTTGAACGGCTTCATAAGAATAAAAAGGAAAGCTTGATTTTGATTTCCCATCAGGAGAGGATCATTGAGATGGCAGACCGGATCATGGTGGTCAGAGACGGAAAGATCACAGCCCTTGATGAGAGGGAAAAGGTACTGCCGAATCTGGTGAATGAGGACACCGGCTGTGTTTGTATGAATCCTGAACATAAAGCGTAAGTCGCCTCAAGAAAGGAAGATAAAAGTGGCAAATATAGATCAGATAACAGCGTCTGTTTTAGAGAAGATAGACAGTGAGGGCTTTAAGCAAGAGGGCGCTTATAATCTCAGATATAATGGATATTCCCTGTGTCATGGAAATACCGAGCATATTACGATTAAACGCAAGGAAGACAAACAGGGAATCGATGTTCATATAAGCGGTGAAACAAAAGGCGAGCAGGTACATATTCCTGTGGTGGTCGCCGTTTCAGGAATGACGGATGAAGTATACAATGACTTTTATATTGAGGATGGAGCCCAGGTGACGATTATTGCTGGATGCGGCATTCACAACAGCGGGTGTAATGACAGCCGTCACGATGGAATCCACACCTTTCACGTTGGAAAAAATGCGAATGTGCGCTATGAGGAAAAGCATTACGGTGAGGGAGAGGGAACCGGAGCCAGGATTTTAAACCCGGTGACAAAGATTATTATGGAAGAAGCTTCGGTCTTTACTCTTGACACAGCCCAGATTAAAGGGGTGGATTCTACAAAGCGTGAGACGGAAGTCATAATGGGAGAGGATGCGAAGCTGTTCGTGGTGGAGAAGCTCATGACCCACGATAAGCAAAGCGCAGTTTCCAATATGGATATTTATCTAAATGGAAAAGGCAGTTCTGCACAGATTACATCCCGCTCTGTAGCAAGAGGGGAGTCAAAGCAGGTCTTCCATCCGAAAGCTATCGGAAATGCGCTGTGCCATGCACATATTCAGTGCGATTCCATTATCATGGATAAGGCGCAGGTGTGTTCTATTCCTGAAATTGACGCAAAGCATGTGGATGCAGCAATCATACATGAGGCGGCAATCGGGAGGATCAATAATGAGCAGCTGATCAAGCTCAATACCTTTGGACTTAATGGGGAAGAGGCGGAAGCTGTCATTATTGAAAATTTTTTAAATTAAGAAAATCCATATAAGGACGATAGGTGAATTTCGAGATGAAAAGTCTGCTTGTTTACTTAAAGGATTATAAAAAAGAAAGTGTTCTGGGGCCTCTGTTTAAATTATTGGAGGCTTCTTTTGAACTTATTGTTCCGCTGGTGGTTGCATCTATGATTGATGTGGGAATTGCGGAAAGCGACAGGAATTATGTGATAAGAATGTGCCTTATCATGGCGGCTCTGGGGGTGACGGGCTTGATCAGCTCCGTGACAGCACAGTTTTTTGCCGCCAAGGCAGCGGTGGGGTTTGCCACGAAGCTGAGGCATGCTCTGTTTGCACATATTCAGAGCCTGTCTTTTTCCAGCATGGATGAACAGGGGACTTCTACTTTGATTACAAGAATGACCAGTGACATTAATCAGATTCAATCCGGTGTGAATATGGTGCTGCGCTTGTTCCTGAGATCTCCGTTTATTGTGTTTGGGGCAATGATCATGGCGTTTACGGTGGATGTAAAAGCGGCGCTTATTTTTGTGGTGATCATACCGCTTTTGTCTGTTGTGGTTTTTGGAATCATATTGATCAGCATTCCACTGTTTAGCAAGGTGCAGAATAGTCTGGATCAGGTGCTTGGCATTACCAGGGAAAATCTGACCGGCGTGAGAGTAATACGTGCCTTTGGAAAGGAAATGGATGAGACGGACAAGTTTGACCGGCAGACGGATGCTTTGAAGAAGATACAGGTGATGGCGGCAAAAATATCGGCGCTGATGAATCCGGTCACTTATGTGATTATTAACGGAGGGTTGATCGTGCTGATTTATACCGGTGCGGTGAGAGTAGAGTCAGGGGCACTGACTCAGGGACAGGTGGTCGCTCTGGTCAATTATATGTCTCAGATTCTGGTGGAACTTGTCAAACTTGCAAATCTAATTATCACGATTACAAAAGCGGTTGCCTGTGGAAACAGGGTTGCAGGTGTATTTGAGATACCGGCGGGAATGGAGAACGGCAAAGGCAGTCTCACCCAGGGAGAAGGCAGAGGAACGGTTTTTTTCGAGCATGTCTCCATGAGATATCACGAAGGCGGGGAAGAAGCGCTTACGGAGATAACTTTTAAGGCGGACCAGGGTGAGACGATTGGAATCATAGGCGGTACAGGTTCCGGCAAGACCACGCTGGTACATCTGATTCCCCGGTTTTATGATGCGGAAAAGGGAAGTGTCAAGATTGACGGTGTGGATGTAAAGGAGTATGATCTGACAGCCCTTCGTGATAAAGTGGGCATTGTCATGCAAAAAGCAGTCTTATTCAAAGGCAGCATACGGGAGAATCTGCTTTGGGGAAATGAGGATGCAACGGATGAGGAATTGTGGCAGGCGCTTAAGATCGCCCAGGCGGAAGAATTTGTTCTGCAGAAAGAAGGCGGCTTAGATGCGCCTGTGGAACAGGAAGGCAGGAATCTTTCCGGTGGACAAAAACAGAGGTTGTCCATAGCCAGAGCACTGGTCAAAAAACCGGAAATACTGATTTTAGATGACAGTGCATCAGCGCTTGATTATGCAACGGATGCAAAACTCAGGAAAGCGCTCAGGGAAGTGCCTTTTGAAACAACGGTGTTCATTGTTTCCCAGAGAGCTTCTTCTCTGATGCATGCGGACCAGATCATCGTTCTGGATGACGGATGTGTCGCAGCCATAGGCAGCCATGAACAGCTTCTTGAAGATTGTGAGATTTATCAAGAGATTTATTACTCTCAATTTGAGCGTTCAGAGAGGAAGAAAGGTTAAGCTTCATGCGGGAAAGGTATGGATATAAGTATGAAAGAGAAATCAGGCAAACAAAAAGATACATTGATCAAAGTACTTAAATATATTAAACCTTACGGATTACTGATGGCGCTGACCATCATCATGGCAATTGTCAGTGTTGCGCTGACTCTTTATCTTCCAATTCTTACGGGAGATGCGGTGGATCTGCTGGCATTTATCGGGCAGGCGTCCTTCTGGTCAGATTTATTTGCGCTCCTAAAGAAAATGGCAGCGGTAATCGCGCTTACAGCACTTGCCCAGTGGATCATGAGCATCTGCAACAACAAAATCGTGTATAGCATCATTCAGGATATCAGAAAGAAAGCATTCCGAAAATTGGAGATTCTGCCGTTAAAGTACATGGATGCGCATTCCCACGGGGACATTGTGAGCCGGGTGGTGGCAGACGTAGATCAGTTTGCAGACGGACTTTTGATTGGCTTTACACAGTTATTTACAGGTGTTATAACGATCATTGGGACCTTGGGATTCATGTTGTCGGTGAATGTGGGAATCACCATCGTGGTGGTGGTCATCACACCGGTTTCCCTTTTGGTGGCGGCTTTTATTGCAAAAAAGACGTTTAACATGTTTAAGCTTCAATCGGAGACGAGAGGGGAGCAGACCACCTTGATTAATGAGATGATAGGGAATCAGAAGGTGGTTCAGGCTTTTAACCGGGAGGATGAAACGCTGGAGGAGTTTGACGAAATTAATGGAAGACTGGAGAAGTGCTCACTCCGTGCCATTTTTTTCTCATCCCTGACAAACCCCTGTACCAGATTCGTCAACAGCCTGGTGTACACAGGCGTTGGTCTTACCGGCGCGCTTGCTGTGATAAGGGGAGGCCTTTCTATTGGACAGCTGACTTGTTTCCTTTCCTATGCAAATCAGTACACGAAACCTTTTAATGAAATATCAGGGGTCATAACAGAATTGCAGAATGCTTTGGCATGTGCTGCCAGGATTTTTGAACTGATAGAGGAGGAACCACAGGTTCCGGATAAAGAGGATGCGGTTGCCCTTGATCATGTGCAGGGCAAGGTGGATCTTGATCATGTTGCCTTTTCCTATGTGCCGGAGAGAAAGCTGATTGAAGATTTGGATCTTCATGTAAAGCCGGGGCAGAGAATCGCCATTGTGGGACCTACGGGATGCGGAAAAACCACGATCATCAATCTGCTGATGCGTTTTTATGATGTGGATCAGGGCGCGATCTGTGTGGAAGATACGGATATCCGGCACATCACCAGAAAATCCCTGCGCTCTTCTTATGGGATGGTGCTTCAGGATACCTGGCTGAAAAGAGGAACCATAAGGGACAATATTACGGTTGGAAAGCCGGAGGCGTCAGAAGAGGAAATCATAGCGGCAGCAAAGAAATCACATGCCCACAGCTTTATCAGACGTTTGCCGGAAGGGTATGACACGGTAATCAGTGAAGACGGAGGAAGCCTTTCCCAAGGGCAGAAGCAGCTTTTGTGTATCACCAGAGTCATGCTCAGCCTGCCGCCCATGCTGATACTGGACGAGGCGACTTCTTCTATTGATACCAGAACGGAAATCAAAATACAGAAGGCATTTGCATCCATGATGGAAGGAAGAACCAGCTTTATCGTGGCGCACAGGCTCTCGACCATACAAAATGCGGATGTAATTCTGGTCATGAAGGACGGACATATCATTGAGCAGGGAAATCACGAGGAGCTGCTTGAGAAGAAGGGATTTTATGCGGAATTGTATCAAAGCCAGTTTGCGCTTGGATAGAAGAAAAAGAGCAAAAAATAAGAGCGGGTGATGGGAATCGAACCCACGTATCCAGCTTGGAAGGCTGGTGTTCTACCATTGAACTACACCCGCATCAGCTAATGAAATTTGATTGCCTCACGGCACATGATTTATTCTACAATCTAGTGGCAGGATTGTCAAGAACATTTTAGTTCTTTTGTCTCAGAATCATAAGTGAGAGTAAGAAGAATGCCGGATTCATCATATTCTTTTACAGGTAATTCTATTTCATAGGCTATCCCGCTGGCATCTTCCAATGTTAAAACCCAGGGGGTAGAGGATACATCGCGGTAAATCATCAGACCGGTAATTGATTGTCCGGGCGAAAAACCAGAGGTGTCTTCCAGAGCATTGACATTTTGGGAAGGCTCATTTTTACCATACATAGCTAAGATCTGGAAAGTAAATTCCGTATTGTTAAAAAGTGTTACAGGAATGGAAACGAGCACGGCAGCGTTTTCCTGTTCCTTAACCTGGTCAATGACAGTTAGATATTCCTGATAGGAATTCATGATGGAATTCATGGATTCTATCAGAAGATCGATCTGCTCATCGTCAAATTCATTTAAATTGTATTGTTCGATCTGCTTTACCTTTTCTGCCAGTGCAACAAGATCTTGGTCAAGTGAATCGTCCGAAATGTTCTTGTGGGCTTCTACCACCTGGTTGTGCATGTCGGCAAGCTGCACATAAAGTTCCTGTGCCTGCGTAATCTTTTCTTCAGAAGGACCGCAGCCGGCAAGAAGAAAAGATAAAAGAATACAAAGGGACAGAAGAGTATATTTTATTTTAAAGTTTTGCTGTTTATACATGTTATGACCTCACATTCGTACTTTATTACAATAACATATTGAATATAAAGGTGCAATTGGCTTTTTATTACAAATATGATTAAATGTAATAGACAAATAAATTAAGCATAGAAGAATTATTTATCAAATGGCGGTTAACTTATTTTAAGGGAGAAGGAATGATGGAACTAACAAAGCGTGATTCGACAATGATAAAGGGACTGGCAGCTCTGCTTATGGTGGCATTACACTTGTTTATGAAGACAGGTTCCGAAGTGTATGGGACACCATTGCTTTGGGTTAGTGATGATGTTCCTTTGGTCTGGTATCTGGGATATATGGGCGAAATGTGTGTTTCGTTTTATTGCATGTGTACGGGATATGCACTGTTTTTACAGTTTTCCGCGACTGATGAGAAGAGTTTTCGAAAGAAAGAGAGAAAACGTCTTCTCCGATTTTTGAGCCATTTCTGGATTATTCTGATCTTATTTACTATAATTGGATTTTTCTTTGATGCTTCACATGGAATGCCCGGAAGCCTTTTAAAATTTATTTGCAATTTTTTCCTGCTGGAAGAGACCTATAATGGCGCATGGTGGTTTGCTTCAACGTATGTGCTGTTTGTTCTAATATCTCCTTTGTATCTGAGATTAGTACGAAAAAGGGATAGCAGAGTGCTGTTTGTTGTGTTCGCCGCCATTTTCTGTGTATACTATTTATGTGAGGTGTTCTGGGGATTTAAAGTAGAGCCATATTACTGGAAAGGATTTCTGATTAAAAAGGTTTCCGACCTTTGGTATGTCTCCTTCTTTTATGTGGAAGGTATGATTCTGGCAAAGGAACGTGTGATTTCCAGAATCAGGAACTGGATGGAAAAGAAAAACATTGGCAATGGTTCTGTTTTGCTTACGATTCTAATTGTTACAATAGTTGCCTGCGTTATCAGACGATCCATACTGATGCATTTTTTAAGTACTTTCTATTTTGTTTTCTTCCACCTGTGGAAAAAGCCGGATAAGGTCGAAACCTTCTTTTTCTTTTGGGGAACCCATTCCACAGATATTTGGCTGGTGCATATGTTCTTTTATTTGGGTATTTTTAAGGATCTGGTATTTATTGTGAAATACCCCATATTGATTTTCTGCTTTATGCTGAGTTTATGCGTATTATCATCGTGGGTAATCGGAAAGATCACGATGGTTTTGCAGAAATGTAAGCTGCTGCTCATCAGGCAGTAGCACCCGATTTTTTGAGGGTCTGTTTTAAGAGATTGACCAGCATGCGAAACTCTGGGATTTTGAAGAAAAACAGCAAAAAAATCATGTTGGGAATGGCCAGGCATAAAACGATACGAACCCCTATGAGCGCAAGCAAAGGCAGCTCAAATGGCAGGCTGCAGAGCCAGGTCAGAGCTATGGCGAGAGCGCTAATGAGCAGATATCTGATATTTTTAAGCCAGAAGACTTTCGTGGAGCGGTGAAATCCATAATGCATCAGGATATAAGGTTCAACCCAAAAGGATGTGAAAACAATACTGATGAAGGTGCCTGCAAAGATGCCGACAATGCCCAGAGGCTTGACCAGAAGAACAGACAGAGCCAGATTTGCCAAGGCTTCCACAACTGGTATATAGCGATCCTGGTAGAGAAATCCCATAGCTTCCTTGAAGATAACGGGAATCTGGCGAATACCGGCAATATAAAAATTTACAGATATCAGCAAAACGACAGGAAATGAAAAGAGAAACTCTTCGCCCCATACGTAAGCGATAACAGGGTTTACGAGAAGGAAGAAACTGGCGGTGCAGAAGGTGTAAAGCCAGAGGGTGGCAAAGTGAAGTGCTTCAAATAAGGAGTGCGTTTTTTCTTCTGTGTTGAGTGCATGATAATTTCCCACACTTGCATTCAGCGGAGCAAAAAGTGCGGAGAGCAAAGAACGGCCAAAGTTCAGTATCATGTTATAGCTGTCATTGCAGGCTACGGCAGTAAGTCCAAGAAAAAAACTGATCAGAAGATTATCTGTAGCGTTTAGTATAGTTGAACTCACGCGGTGGTTAAACATGGCGTAAACGTTTTTGAAGATGGTTTTCTTTTCATCATCATCCAGTGCCGGATGGCGGTCTGAGTTCAAAAAAGGGTATTCTTTTTTGGCTTTCCATGACAGCAGCAGGTTGGTAAAAAGTGTAAATGGAATCATTACCAATAAATAGAGAAAGAAATTCCGTGTGGTAATTAAAATGACAATCTGCAGGATCGTTCTGATGATACGGAGCAGATGGTAATAAAAATTGATAATATAAGGTCTCTGGTCGACGTGAAACAGGGACTGACGATAGGTAAAGGTATAAGAGCATATCATATTCGCCATATAGAGCAGATAAAAAACAGATAATCCGGGAATATCAGGACAATCATTGACAATATAGGGTAGAAAAGGGGTGAGGAGTATTCCAAGTACGCCCACCAGTGTAGCAATGATACGATATGCTTTTTTGTAAAAATCAGTGAGTGCGAGAAGCTTTTCTTCATCCTTTTGAGCAAACGGCACATACATGCTGTATACAAGAACTGTGCCAAATCCAAGTTCGGATAAAGAAAGAACCCCCAGAATACTGGAGAGCAGTCCATTGACTCCTACATATTCCTGCGGAAGGGTGTGGATGAGAACAGTGCGACAAATAAAATCCACTAAGTGACATAAAAATTTAGAAAATAATGTGACAACACTACTCTTCAAAAATAGTTTTGAACGCAAAAAGCATACCTCCCAAATCAATTGCATCACTAATATAATAGCAAAAATAATAGATAATATAAAGAATAAAGGAGAAGTTTTATGAAAGTAGTAGTGACAGTAAATGAAAATTATATTTATCCGCTTAAAGTGATGCTTTACAGCCTCTTTTCCACCCAGGAGGAACAAGTCACGGTTTTTTTGATGCATACGGAAATAAGCGCTGCAAGCGTTGAAATGCTGAGAACCTTTTGTTCTTCTTTGGGCGGAGAACTTCTGGAGGTACGGATAAAAGAGGATACTTTTGAAAACGCGCCTGTTATGGATCATTTTTCAAAGGAAATGTACTATCGCCTGTTTTGTCCATGGTTGTTATTAAATGAGGAGCGGGTATTGTATCTGGACCCGGATTTGATTGTCAACGGTTCCCTGCGCAGCTTGTGGGAGATGGAGCTTGACGGGGCATTGATGGCGGCAGTCAGGGATCGTACCATAGGGGTGCTGGGATGCAGAATGAAACGTGAATTGAAAAAGGATTCTGTCTATTTCAATTCCGGAGTGCTTCTGATGGATTTAAAGAGGATGCGGGAGGAAATAAAGCAGGAAGAAATAAGCGCTCTGATTACAAAATGGCAAGATGATCTGGAGTTCCCGGATCAGGATATACTCAATCTTCTATGTGAAGGAAGAATCAGGCAGGTGGAGGATGCCTATAACATGACGCCCATTCTTCTGTATCTAAAGGAGTATCTGGGAACTTTGTCCAAAAAGAAAACAAGGCGTTTTGCAAAGATTGTCCATTATGCAGGGCATGATAAGCCCTGGAATGGCGGATACAGGAAAGCAATGTATCCCCTCTGGGCAAGGGCGGAATGGCATGCGCATCCACAAGTCCGCCTGCGAATTGTGGGCAGGCTCTTACTTGAGCCTTACCGATTTGTATGGGGACTTTGGCAATTTGTAAAGAACCATGATTGGAAGCGAGGATTTAAAAAATAAAAGGTATGAGGAGTACCAGGACCAAATGAGGAGAAAACATTATGTTGCTTAGCGTTGTGATACCTGTATATAATATCGAGGAATACATAAAGGAATGCATAGACAGTGTGCTTTGCCAGAGCTTTTCTGATTATGAAATCATTCTGATAAATGACGGTTCAACAGATGACAGTGGAAAAATCTGCGATGAATATGCCAGGGAACATGAGTGCATACATGTTATCCACCAGAAGAACCAAGGACCGGGTAAGGCACGTAACCAGGGAATCAGAATTTCCAAGGGGGATTATATTATATTCATTGATGGCGATGATTATCTTTACTGTAAAGACAATTTTCGGAATCTGGCACATTGTATCCAGAAGAAAGGCGACAGACCGGATATCGTTGCATATCACGGGGTATCGGTATTTTCGGATGGGAATAAGATGATTTATAACAAAAGTTATATGAATGACTTCCGGGCAGACGACGCAGGGGAAGGATACACAGCGGAGAAATTTCTGATGAACCATTTGAAAGGGAATTCCATGTTTTTCTGGTTCCCTTGGTTTTATGCTTATGACAGAAAGCTGTTTGCAAGCCAGGAACTGCAATTCCCGGAAGGGCGTAAATATGAGGATCTATACCTTACATGGAGGATTTTACTCAAGGCGGAGCGAATAGAGGTAATGCCCGATATCGTTTATGCTTATAGGAGGAATAGGAAGAATTCCACCAGTGATGTGACATCCTATCAAAACTTGTCTGATTTTTTGTGGGCGATTGAAGAAAATATCAGGGATGCAGAACAGAAATTACCGGGTGGTGAACTGAAAAGTCTTCTGCTCAATAATTTTGCGCGGCAGTATCATTCGCTTTGTACATTGGCGACCTTTCTGCCTGAGGAAGAAAAGAAAGAAATGATGGAAGAACTAAAAAGCAAGAAGAGGTATATAGACTACGCAACAGGAAGAAAATATGCGTTTGTAAGAAAAGCGGAAAAAGTAATTGGATTTGAAAACGTGTTCCGTATATTGCATTTTCGCTGTATTTGGCTGAGGTATAAAGACAAAAGAAAAGAGGAGGGAAATTATGCTGTTTAAATATTTGAAAACCATTATCAAGTTTCCGCTTGTGATAAAATGGAGGAGAGAGGAAACAAAAAGGATCGTAGACGCAGACTATTGTCTGCCGTACATCGAAATGCGTATTACAACACGTTGCAATATGAAATGCAAGAATTGCGGTCATCTGATTCCACGCTATGGACAAAATGCCAGCGATATGACATTCGAAGATTTTAAGAAGCATTTTGATCATCTGATCAACGCCGTTTCATTTATTAAGGTTATTTCACTGGTAGGAGGTGAAACGCCCTTATCCAGGTACCTGCCTGATATCGTGAAATATGTGTTGGAAAGTCATAAGGTTGGCGAAATCCGCATTGTTTCCAATGGAAAAGAAATTCCTTCAGAAGATCTGTTAAAACTGATAGGGAACACCAGGGTCGTTATGCATTTCAGCCAGTATGAAATGAATAAAGAGAATTATCCCATTATAAGGGATCTATGCCAAAAGTATCATGTCCAGACCTTTTTCTATCACGATGAACCCTCAAAACAATTCTGGTATGATTATGGGGAAATAAAAAATTATCATCATACTAAAATTATGATGACATGCACGTCCTATGATTGTTATCTGGGCGGAGCAAAACAATATACAAACGGAAAGTTATTTCAGTGTCCGCGTTTAAGCAATGCATACGATCTTGGGCTTATTGATTTTCCGGAATCCGATCTTCTGGAGATAACGGACGACGTAGAAGAATCCAGAAAAAATCTCAGAAAATTGTATAGCAGAAGATATTCTTATGGATGCAGATATTGTAATGCGCCTGAAAAAAAGAAAGTCAAAATGGCTGAACAATTAGAATAAAAATGGGTATGATGATGAGAAATAAGAGAAAGGAGAGGAAGCCCTATGCAGGTAGTAGTGACAGTAAACGAAAATTATGTTTATCCACTTAAAGTGATGCTTTACAGCCTCTTTTCTACCCAAGAGGAGCCGGTCACGGTTTTTCTGATACATACTGGAATAAGCGCTGCAAGCGTTGAAATGCTGAAGAATTTCAGCTCTTCTTATGGAGGAGAACTTTTGGAGGTGAAGATAGAAGAAGATACTTTTGCGCAAGCGCCTGTTATGGCACATTTTTCTAAAGAAATGTACTATCGCCTGCTTTGTCCATGGCTGCTTTCGGATGTGGAGAGAGTGCTATATCTGGATCCTGATATGATCATAAATGATTCTTTAAGCAGTTTCTTTCATATGAATCTGGGAGGAGCCGCTCTTGCAGCAGGAAGAGACCGCCCTGCAGGCATGGATAACAGGGCAAGATTAAAGCTCAATCAGAATACGGTTTATGTGAATTCCGGAGTACTTCTTATGGATCTTGAGAAGATGCGGGAGAGGAACAAGGAGGAACTTCTGCTTCTGTTGGAAGAAAAGAAGGAGGAATTGATATATCCGGATCAGGATATCATCAATCTTTTCTGGGAGGGAAGCATTAAAGTAGTAGAGGATTGCTATAATCTGAATGCTAATATTCTTTTCCTGAAGGAACGCTTGTGTACGCCCTTTCGGAAGAAAGTGAAGAGGTATGCAAAGATCATTCATTATGCGGGGAAAGAAAAACCATGGAACAATGGATATAAGAAGGGAATGTATGCTTACTGGGCAAGGGCGGAATGGCATGTGGACCCCTCAAAGAGATTTTTGCTGGCTGGCAGGTGCCTGTTGGAACCTTACCGTTTTGTCTATGGATTTTATTGCCTCTTGAAGGATCATGACTGGAAAAGGGATAGGCATGGTTGCCGATGACTGGTACAGCATTCTTGCTTTATGCAGAGTTTATGCGTATTGTCATCGTGGGTAATCGGAAAATCATGATGGATTTACTGAAGTTGAAATTCTTTTTCAAATAGGTCTTCGTCAATGTGAAAGACATTTCCCTTTTTCGATATGATTTTTGCCGGATTACCGGCTAATGTTACATTCCCCTGAGGGAATGATTTGCAAACTACTGCATTTGCGCCTATCATGGTATTATCACCTATTACAATTTTTCCTATTACTTTAGCGCCTATCCCAATATAGACATGATTGTCGATGACCGGTACTGCGTCCCCGGCTGAGCTCTGCCCAATGGCAACATTAGGAGCTATGGTACACCATTGTCCGATTCTGGCTTTGTTATTAACTGTAATCGTGCCGGCATGCAGGATATGTAGACCGCCTTCAAATAGATTGACGGGAATATTGAACCCTAGCTTATACCCCATTTTGTAGTGCAGGTAAGCATAGAAATATCTCATTAGGGTATTTTTTGTACAATTTCTATAATATTCGTGTTTGCGTAATATAATTTCAAATCGCCAGATATCATCTGCTTCATCAAAGAATCCCGGACGGTGTTTGGTTATTCCTAAAGCATATTTATCCATTGCCAAATATCTTTTTAAGTCTTCTTTTGATTTTATCATTTCGTATCCCATTTCTTTTTCTAAAAAGATTTTTAAATGCTCCTTTTAACAATCCAGCTTTTCAATCGATAGCATGATTATAAATAATGCAAATTGTATTACAAGACTCATTGCATGAATGGTAGATTTACAGCATAAACAGCAAAAGGGTAGTGCAGAAGAAAGGCGGGATGTGGTATAATGAGCAAGCTCAATGATGTGGATAAAGATATATGGGAGGAACATGATGCAGTTTTTGCTGACAGCGGTCAACGCTAAATATATTCATTCTAATCCTGCCGTTTACAGCCTTAGGGCGTATGCCGGGGAAGAATTGCAACGGTATATAGCAGTGGCAGAGTATACCATTAATCAAAGGATGGAAGAAATTTTGGGAGATTTGTATAAAAGACACCCGGATGTGATTGGGTTCTCCTGCTATATCTGGAATTATCCTTTGATTCAGGAATTGCTAAGGGAATTACCCAAAGTTCTGCCAGATACAGACTTGTGGCTTGGAGGACCGGAGGTTTCCTTTGAAAGCAGAAAAGTCCTCGAAGATTTTCCTATGGTCAAGGGTATCATGGCAGGGGAAGGAGAGGAAACTTTTAAAGAACTGCTTTCTTTTTATGTGGAAGGGAAAGACAGCTTTAAGGAAATTCCGGGATTGGTCTTAAGAGAAGGAGAAAGCCCGGCAAGGGANGTCACNGACCTTAATGCCATTCCCTTTCTTTATGATGATNTGCAGTCCTTNCAGAATAGAATTATTTATTATGAAACAAGCCGGGGGTGNCCTTTCAGATGTAGTTANTGTCTTTCTTCCATTGAAAAGAAAGTGCGTCTGCGGGATTTAGAACTGNTGAAAAAGGAATTGCAGTTTTTTCTGGATAAAAAAATTCCTCAGGTNAAATTGATAGANAGAACCTTTAATTGTAACCGNAACCATGCAATGGAAGTATGGAGATATATCAAAGAGCACGACAACGGCNTCACTAATTTTCACTTTGAAATNGCGGCGGATATCATGAACGAGGAGGAACTGGCGNTTTTAAANGAAATGAGACCGGGTCTTGTCCAGTTTGAGATNGGTGTGCAGACCACCAATCCGGATACTCTTAAGGAAATCAACCGAAGNACGGACATTGCCCGTATCGCAAAGGTNGTGGCANNCATTCANGAAAACNGGAATATTCATATCCACCTGGATCTGATAGCGGGACTTCCCTTTGAGGGATATGACAGTTTCCGAAAATCATTCAATGAGGTATATGGGATGAAGCCTCATCAGCTCCAGCTTGGCTTTTTAAAAGTGCTNAAGGGGACATTGATACGGGAGAGGGCAGAGGATTACGGCATNGTCTATCAGGAAAAGGCTCCTTATGAAGTGCTCTATACAAAATGGCTTTCTTACAAGGANGTACTGCGTCTTAAGCNGATAGAAGAGATGGTGGAGTTATATTATAATTCCAATCAGTTTACNCATACGCTTCCTGNTCTGGAAAGAGAATTCNCNGGNNCNTTTGAGATGTTTGAAGAACTGGCAGGATTTTATGAAGAAAAAGGATATTTTGNCAATTCACCGGCGCGAAGCATCCGTTATCATATACTTTTGGAATTTGCACTGGAAAAAGCGGCGGAAAAGAATCAGCTTTATCAAGAATTGCTGACTTATGACTATTATTTAAGGGAAAATGCCAAGAGCCGTCCCTCTTTCTGTGCTGATTNATCTCNCTATCGAGATGAAATATGGAAATTTTATCAACGGGAAGAAGAANAACCATTGTTATTAAATNATTACCGTGAGTATCATGCTAGGCAGACTATGAAAATGACGCATATGGATGTGTTCTTTTATCCTGTCTGGAAGGGCGGAGATGCTGTTTTATGGGAGAAGAGCAACAAACCAATGTTTGTNCTTTTTGACTATGGAAAAAGGAACGCTCTTACGAAAGAAGCNTATGTGACGCCGATGACACTNGTGACGTNAATGNACTAATNTGCCNTTTATGCTGTATATCTACCATTTACGCTGTGAGCCTTGTAATCAAATTTGCATTATTTATAATAATTATGTTTATTTACAATAATTATGTTATCGTTTGAAAAGAAATAATGCAAAAGAGATAAGAGGAGAGATGATATGAAAAAATCTAAAAAGTGTGCAAATGTGGTGTTTGCGGTGTTAGTACTGGCTCATGCTTTAACATTGTATGGCTGCGGAAAAAAAGAAAGTGATAGTTCACAGGAAGATTACGAGGACTACATAAGTGCTGAAGATAGTATAGAGGATTCGTGGGNTGGTGAAGATTCAGAAGATAGTAAAGACNCATATGTCTGGAGCGAATCAGCTTTTAAAGTAGATTTTGAAGGGGATGAAAGCGCTGAACTGAACGGAAAAATTGAATCNATNNGTCCNGCTGNTACTTTAATGCTGGTTGCTAATACAACAGAGGGNAAACTCTTTCTGCTGGATCCATATATAGATTTTTATTTAGAGGATTCTAAAATAAAATATTANATGATAACAGACAACAGTCATATTGGTGATTTGGNTTATGCCAATGAGCATATTGCAAATGGGAAAAATCAGTTTGTCTATTTCGACACGATTGGAGAATATGCTGAATTGGANGAGAATTTCTCTGAATCGGGTTCCTATGCTCTTCCAGAATATGTCTATACTTTTAATAATNTACAAAAGGTAGATNTGNCGAATGCGCAGAATATAATTTTCATAACAGNNGATGCGGGTTATTGNGNNTATGTAGATACNGANAATCATGTGNGTGCAGATTACAAGGATTTTTCGAGCGGGGAATATACAACGTATTCCGATGTGGNTTTTGTAGAGGGGGAGAACGAAANAGANAATGTTGCGGTAAGCAAAGGTATTTATCANTTTGTTCTGACAGAGAATCAGGAATTGTTTTACATAAAGAACGGANGCGTCAGCATNANCTTTGCCGGGCAGGGGGAAGGTGCANCTATCAATTATNTAGACCTCACTGACGANATAGGCGGNAAAGTGACNGATATCTATAATCTNGAAAACTCTGCGGATGGTTGTTATGCGGTGGATGAAGATCATAATATTTATTGTGTGTCAGTTGGTTTGGGTGATGATATCACAGTAAATAAAATTGTCAACATGGATAATGTCACGATTACAGATATTCAAGGTTTTTCCGGTCAGAATGAAAATATACTCATCAGAACTGACGACGGTTCTTACTATTACAACGACAGTGCTTNCGGCAACACTAGGGAAATCGAGAACTTAGANCAGACATACAAAAAAGCAGTATTGCTTATGGACGGGAATATTCTTGCCTTAGGAAATGANGGCTATTTATATATAATTGAAAATTAAAATGNCNAGAGAAAAAGAGAGATATTAGATTTNCTTTGGCATGGGAAAGATTTATGAGGAAGGGAATGAGTATAAAGTGGAAAGAAAATTAGCTGAAATTAAGNTTGAANTNAANAAAATTTTGGCNANCATAGCAATCAGAATGATATGGTTNGTCATGGTATTGCTTGCNNTAGCTTNAANNTCNGNNTCNGGCATAGNTTANANANNGNCNNNGNNTTTGCTGTTANTAACGNTGNNATTTGCACTATTTCCTCTCNTTCACNTAAAAGATGTATTGGTCTATTATGAAAATAAAATTGTGCTGANGAATAAGCAAATCACATTNGATNATCCTTCAGAANTNCAGTGGAGCAGAGAAAAAACATACNTTATGGGNACGAGATTAANNATNTGCAATTCAAAAGTAATGCAATCGCAATCCTTTTTGGAATGNATGTTTGGTNCATCTAAAANGATAGATGTTACCTACATGAAGGATGCTAAAGATGTATTTATCAGGTGTTACTTAAATCAGTAGTAANAACACAGGAGNAATGGACAANTGGTAGANATAATNGTANAAATNATGGAANTGATAGATAAAGTGNTANATAATGGACATCCGATATTGTCACTTGTTGTTGTAGTCGCAGTCATAGCAATCATCATATGGATAAAATCACNCATTGATGAAAAAAAGGGNATCAATAGTCCGGAGAANCAAAGGGTGAAAGAGATTCTTCAAAAAATTANGCAGGAACAGGAAGATTACGATGAATACATANCTATTTATGCGTATAGAAGACAGAANTACGGAAGGATCGTTGAAAGCTGGCATTATGCTATTGCACTTACGGAAAGCAGGATGTANGTGGTGCCGTTGATTTTTGGAAATAAGGAAATAGGNTATTCTAAAGTAAGTGTCATACCAAAGGAGTATCTAAGCAAAATTGANAGCAGGCAANCCGNGTGANNCANNNCNGNANNTNNAATTTTANGATNAAAACNAGGATNNTNTNTTNGANNTTACGGTAGAAGNNAAAAATACAAAGTTTGATAAAACATATCCGGTCAATATTATGCAGNTAGNGGAAGNNCGTGCATTTGNGGAGCGGATAAGGCAGTGGCAAANNCANGTTTGTTAAANTTAAGTTTNTATTGGAGGNNNAGAGCAGGCTGTGATTCCGGTTAAAAATAGTACGGAATCACAGCCGTGCTCTATATGTTTTTNNNNGCTTNGGGCGCCAGCCAGNTGCGCACNTCCGGTATCTGAGATANAANCGGAAGTAAAAGCATNCCNAGAACAANTCCGGCNGCACCCTGAACGCAGTTTGTNAANATNCCNCTNANGGCANTTGTAAATCCCGCNGNAAAAGTTTCGNNNCNATAGNTTCCTGCAAGAAACATNGTCTGGATAATNTTATTAAGAAAATAACCNANTANCATGTTGATTTCGGCAGGNATNCCAGCGGCNATAAAAAGGAAAGTCTGCTTTGTATTCCATACCTGTTTCAGTCTCCGGAATAGCAGGGAAGCAATAAGCGCCGTAACACCCTTAATGATCAAGGTGGGAATTGCATAAATGACATACCCGGATAATAAATCTGCAAACATAGATCCGATTCCGGCAGCCAGAAAACCGGCAACAGGTCCCAGAATCACACCGCAGAGCAGAACCAGACAGTCACCCGGATGGATATAGCCAAGGGTAGGACTGGGGATCCGGATGCTCATGGTGGCAATACAGGTAAAAGCAGCCATCAGAGCGGTAACAGCCAGGGACTTTGTATCTTTTAGCATATTCATAATGAATCACTCCGTTTCTTTGTTTATAATTTGTTTTGAAAGAGCTCCTTCATATTGCCTATTATACGAGAAAATGGTATTATCAAAACTGCCACTTTGAGATTTTTTAATAAGACCAGTTTGGGAATATAGACGGTGATTGTTTAGCGGGGGAGACATTCGGATTAGGGGCGCACTTCTGGGAGAGATCCCTTTGGTATCAGGGCGGGCTTAAAACTATGCCGGAACCTATGTACAGCGATAAGAAGAACTAAACAGCCCTTGTCAAAAATTGATACCGGACGCAAACGGCGTATTGACCCATCCATGGGTCAAATTACGCCTTCGCCGACCGTCCTGGTCGGCGCTTGCTGGACTTGGAGGGCTGTTAAGTTCTTCTAATCGCTTCCCATAAGGTTCCGGCATAGTTTTAAGCCCGCCCTGATACCAAAGGGATCTCTCCCAGAAGTGCGCCCCTAATCCGAATGTCTCTCAAACCATTACATATATTGAGCATGAAAGCCATATATTGTACAAAATGCAGAAAAATTGGGATAAAATAAATGGCGTCTGTTTTGTCTAATATTTCCAATATTATAATACCGCTTGTTATTTTTTATATTATTGCCTATGGGGTCTGCAGTAAAACAAATGTGTATGAGGATTTTGTCAAAGGGGCAAAGGAAGGTCTTAAGACGGTAGTAGGAATTATGCCAACGCTAGTAGCCCTTATGACAGCGGTAGGAGTGCTTAGGGCATCAGGATTTCTAACATTTCTGGGAAATCTTGTGAGACCCATAAGTGATAAAGTAGGATTTCCGGCAGAGCTGGTTCCCCTTGCGTTCATTAAAATGTTCTCCTCATCAGCAGCTACCGGACTGGTACTGGATATCTTTAAAAACTATGGTACGGATTCCTTGGTGGGACTGATCACTTCTATTATGATGAGCTGCACCGAGACAATTTTCTATACGATGAGCGTGTACTTCATTGCGGCTAAGGTCACAAAGACAAGATATACCCTAAAGGGAGCGCTTCTGTCTACCCTTGCTGGAATCGTGGCGAGTGTAGTACTGGCAGGAATGATGATATAGGGAAGCCGATCTGTAACGTTATTTTTCACACTCTGACTAGAGTGACACTCTGAGAGGATAAATAATTAGGCGTCGCCGCGCTCCCGCTCTACAAAAACACAGCAGACACTAGGCTCGTGAGGAACCGCATGCTTTTAAGCATGTGCTGAGTGCTGGTGTTTTTGTAAGGGCCCCTTATGGATTATTTATCCTCTCAGAGCTGTGCATTGGCTATCTAGTGAAAAATAGCGAGCATTATGCTATTTTGCAGGCTAACCGATAACGTAGCACAGGACAGGTAAATATACCAAAAGGAGTCCCTATAAAAACGTCAGCGCTTGACGAGGTTCTTCCGAGTCTAGCGTCTGTTACGTTTTTATGGAGCGGGAGCGCGACGACGTTGGTATATTTACCTGCCCTGTGCGGACTCATGGCTACCCCGTGAAAAGTAGCGAACTGCAACGGCTATAAAAGAATATGGCAGGATACACGCTTACCATACGTTACTTTATCTGCTATAATGATACGCAGGATGAACTTTCTTCCAAATTACAAATGAGGTGAAGAGATGGCGAAGGTTGAAGCTCTTATTGGAATCATATTAATAGCGGTTGTTATAGTAATTTTGCTGTCAGTGATTTTCTGGCGGCTTTTTGTAAGGAGACGTAGAACGTCTGATATTTTTGAGGATATGGAGGGACATGAGTTCGAATATTTCTGTGCGGATCTGCTTAAGCAGAAAGGGTTCGTGGATGTGGAAGTGACAAAGGGAAGCGGCGATTACGGCGTGGATATTCTGGCGGAAAAAGATGGAATAACATATGCTATTCAATGTAAACGTTACACAACCCCGGTAGGGATCAAGGCCGTTCAGGAAGCATATGCAGGCAGAGATTACTATGACCGGATGGTGGGAGCCGTGATGACCAATCAGTATTTCACCTCGCCTGCAGTGGATGCGGCAAAGAAACTTAAGATTCTGCTCTGGGACGGCGGCTACATGGAAAGTATGATGGATGAGGAGCAGTAGAATCAGAACTTATCCATACAGAGCTATATAGTGATGAAACAGAAGCATCTACGAGGTCAGCCTGCTTTGCAGACCCTGGAAATCGGAAGGACCTGTTTCCAGAACAAACCGGTGGAAGCGCTGGAGGCTGAAATCCTCCCCCCACACATTTTGGGCGGCATCCCTGAGGAGGGTGAATTCCATAAAGCCCAGATAATATTTTAAGTAGGTTACAGGCTCTTCCACGATATACTCATAAATTGCGGCGACAGTCTCCTCGTCCGTGATTCCCAGTTCGCGCAGGATTGCCTGTACTTTGGCGGGAGTGGCGCCTTCATAGTGTATGGCGATATCCAGCAAGGAATACAGGCACAGTTGAATATTCCTGTTCAGGCGGCAGGCTTCATACCAGGCGGCGGTTATGGGGCTTTTATCCCGTACCAGACTCTGGGCATATTCGTAGGACAGGTTTTCCACATAAAGAGCCCAGCCTTCCACGTAGCCGCCATAATGCAGAAGGTAACGGATGCAGGAGGTTTCTTTCTGGTTCATATAGAGTTGACTGTAAACTGTCTGGTAAAGATGTCCCGGATAGCCTTCGTGCGCCAGAGTGGTGTATAGTGTAAGGGCGTCAGGAGAGTTCTTGTGGTTGATGTAAATGATATTGTTGCTCATGTCGTCTATCGGAGGAGTCAGATAATAGGCAGGGCTGCAATAATCTTCCATGGAGGGAGAAACCCGTTTAATGGTGTAGGAGGTATTAAAACTGATTTCTTCTGAAACGGGAAAGGCAGGAAAGTCATCGGTCATGCGTTCCTTTAGGTCATCCAGCATTTCCTCTGGGGAAGTAAAGGGGAAAGGAGCGGTTTCGTCAGAGGAGATGACTGCTAATTCGGGATAATGGTAAAACAGGTCGCTCATAGCGGTCATGTTTTGCTGGAAATCATTGAAAAGCAAGGTCTTGATTTCAGCTATGCTGCGGGAGGAACCGGTAGTCGAGGCAAGCAGATATTCATAATAAGCGCGTCCCTCAGGGAAATAGCATAAGCCCATATCGTTTGAGCCGCTGCCCTGGAGAACGGTAAAAGCGTCTGCCACGTTTTCATAGGCGGGCGCCATGACGGTGGTGAGGAGACGGTCATTTTCCGCCATCCACTGACTTTTTTGTTCTTCTGTAATGAGATCCTCCTGCCGCATGGCATCAAGCCGTTCTTCAAAGGTGGTGTGGAGAAAATGAGTGCCCGAGGAGAGGTCGTCTTTGTCCATGATAGAGCAACATTGTTCTATGATTTTTCCGGCAGATGCATCGGACATAAAGAGCCTGTTTTCGGATTTTGCTTTTTCATATTGTATCAATCCGTCAAAATAGGTGTCGGTCTGGTCAAGGATATGCAGATAATCCTCTACATCCTTTGCTGAACGAAAGGTGTAGTCGGCAAGAAGGATGGGCAGGCCGGATTGCATGCCGGAGGAAGGGGACAGAGGATCGCTGTAATAAGGATAAGCGGTGCCCTCAAGACGGAGATTTAAATAACGTGTCAGGAGTTCATAAGCATAGGCGTCCTCATCATTTAAATGTTCCGGTGAGATTCGGGAAAGCCGGTCCAGCATGGAGCGGATATCTTCTTCTCCGTTATCCGGTCCGAGATCATAGAAAGGAAGGCGGGCAGGTTCATCAATCCCGTAGTCCTCCGGGAAGGCTAAGGTGTAATGAAGACTTAAGGTGTTGTCGGAAAGCTCCGAATAGAACAATTCTTCTGTCAGATCTTTGAACTGACGGCTGTCATTTGTGTGCAGATATATAGTCAGGGTCAGGGTAATGGATAAAATTACCAGGACAAGAAATGAGATGCCTTGTTTTCGGCTGATTTTTACAGAATGTGACAATGGTGTGACCTCACATGGCGGTTTGTATGAGTATATGACGGACGCAGTTAAAAAATACACGGTAAGGTAAGCGCATTCGAGGCTGAATTATAACAGTATTTTGCTCGAACAGCGTATAGACGATAGCTTTAAAATATGATAAAATATGAATCGGTTCGAAAATGCAGATTCCATAATAAAACAAAGCGTACAAAAGTAATTCACACAAGAATGGAGGAGGTCAACATGAACAATCTGGAACTTAAAAAAATGGCCAACGAAGTGCGTAAGGGTATCGTGAGCGCAGTTCACAGCGCAAAAGCGGGACATCCGGGAGGATCTTTGTCGGCAGCAGATATCTATACATATCTTTATTTTGAGGAGATGAACATTGATCCTGAAAATCCAAAAATGGAAAGCCGGGATCGTTTTGTATTGTCTAAGGGGCATACTGCGCCGGGGCTGTACTCTGCACTGGCAAACAGAGGTTTCTTTCCGGTTGAGGATCTGTTGACTTTGCGTAAACTCGGCTCTTACCTCCAGGGACATCCTTGTATGCAGCATATTCCAGGCGTTGACATGTCCAGCGGTTCCCTTGGGCAGGGGATTTCCGCAGCAGTAGGCATGGCGCTGGCAGGAAAGCTGGATGATAAGGATTATCGTGTATACACGCTTCTTGGTGACGGAGAACTGCAGGAAGGCCAGGTGTGGGAAGCATCCATGCTGGCAGGTTACCGTAAGCTGGATAATCTGGTGGTAATCGTGGACAATAACGGATTACAGATTGACGGACCGATAGATGAAGTCTGCTCTCCTTATCCCATTGATAAGAAGTTTGAAGCGTTCAACTTCCATGTCATCAATGTGGATGCGCATGATTTTGATGCCCTTCGCGCTGCTTTTCAGGAAGCAAGGCAGACGAAAGGGATGCCCACTGCAATTGTCGCGCACAGTGTAAAGGGCAAAGGGGTTTCTTTCATGGAAGGCAATGTTGCATGGCATGGCACGGCGCCTAACGATGAACAGTACGCAGTTGCAATGGCAGATTTAAGTAAAATCGGCGAAGAACTTTTAAAGGAGGAAGCATAATGGCAGAGAATACAGTAAAAAAAATTGCAACCAGAGAAAGCTATGGAAATGCACTCGTGGAACTGGGCGCAGAGAATCCTGATGTGGTAGTGTTAGATGCCGATCTTGCCGCAGCTACCAAAACCGGGGTGTTCAAGAAAGCTTATCCTGACAGACATATAGACTGCGGTATTGCAGAGGGCAACATGGTCGGTGTGGCAGCAGGTCTTGCCACAGCGGGGAAAATTCCTTTTGTAAGCAGCTTTGCCATGTTCGTGGCTGGAAGAGCGTTTGAACAGGTAAGAAATTCTGTAGGGTATCCTCATTTAAATGTGAAGATAGGTGCAACCCATGCGGGCATCACGGTAGGAGAGGACGGAGCTTCCCATCAATGCAATGAAGATATTGCCCTGATGAGGACCATTCCCGGCATGGTGGTTATGTGTCCGGCGGATGACATAGAAGCAAAGGCAGCCGTTAAGGCAGCGGCAGAGCATGAAGGCCCTGTCTATATGAGATTCGGGCGTGCAGCCTGTCCTGTTATCAATGACAGGGAGGATTATCACTTTGAAATCGGTAAAGGCACCATCCTGCGGGAAGGAACGGATCTTACCATTGTTGCTACCGGTATCTGTGTGGGAAATGCACTTGAGGCAGCAGCAATGTTAGAGGAGGAAGGAATCAGCGCGGAGGTTATCAACATCTGCACCATCAAACCGCTGGATGAAGAACTTATTATCAGTTCTGCCAGAAAAACAGGCAAAGTGGTAACTGCTGAGGAGCATTCTGTTATTGGTGGTCTGGGCAGTGCAGTATGCGACGCACTCTGCAGCGCTTATCCGGTGCCGGTCAAGAAAATCGGTATGCAGGACGTGTTCGGCGAATCCGGTTCTGCGGCAGCGCTGGTTGAAAAATATAAACTGGATGGCAAAGGGATTTACGAGCAGATAAAAGATTTTTTGAAATAAGATGATGGAGAACATACTATGTATATTTTAGCGCCGTCTCTTCTGGCGGCAGACTTTAACATATTAGGACAGCAGATCAGGGAAACAGAGGAATCAGGTGCGCAGTATCTTCATATAGATGTCATGGACGGTATTTTTGTTCCCAGTATTTCTTTTGGGATGCCTCTCATTGCATCTATCAGGGGCACGAGCAGGCAGTTCTTTGATGTACATCTGATGATCGTGAATCCAGAAAGATATATCAAAGAGTTCGTGGAATGCGGTGCCGACGGCATAACGTTCCATTTGGAGGCAGTCGGAAATGCTGAAAAAATCATAGAAGAGATTCATGCAGCCGGCGTAAAGGTAGGTATTTCCATCAAACCCGGGACTCCCGTAGAGAAGGTCTATCCCTATTTGAACAAAGTGGAGATGGTTCTTGTCATGAGCGTTGAGCCGGGTTTCGGAGGTCAGCCCTTTATGCCGGAAGCCTATGGAAGAATAAGGAAACTCAGAGATTACATTGACGAACACCATTATCCTGTAAAGATCGAAGTGGATGGGGGTGTTGGCAAGAAAAATGTCAGAGAGGTTATAGGAGCCGGGGCAGATATTTGCGTTGCCGGTTCCGCTGTATTTAAGAAACGAAGCATCAGTGAGAACATTGCTCACTTCATGGATGCTTTTAAAGAAAAGGAATAAAAGAAGAAAATAATCAGGAAAAATGGAAAAGATAAGTAGAAACGACCCCTGCTGGTGCGGCAGCGGAAAGAAATATAAAACATGCCATATGGCGCTGGATGAAAAAATTCATCATTATGAGCTGCAGGGGCATATCGTACCGAGAAGAGAGATATTAAAGACAAAAGAACAGATTGAGGGAATCAAGGAGAGCAGCGTTCTCAACATTGCAGTGTTGGATGCAGTAGATCAGATGATAGGTCCGGGCATCAGCACCCAGCAGATTGACGATCTTGTGCATGATATGACGATTCAGATGGGTGGGATTCCCGCACCTTTGAATTATGAAGGATTTCCCAAAAGCGTCTGCACTTCTATTAATGAGGTAGTGTGCCATGGCATCCCATCCGAGGATGTTTTCTTAAAAGAAGGGGATATTATAAATGTGGATGTATCTACAATTTATAAAGGATATTTTTCAGACTCTTCCCGAATGTACTGTATCGGAAAAGTAAGTGAAGAAAAGAAAAAGCTGGTGCAAGTTACCAAAGAATGTGTGGAAAAAGGGCTTGCCATGGTAAAGCCATGGAATTTCCTTGGAGATATGGCACAGGTGATCAATGATCATGCGAAGGCAAATGGCTACAGTGTGGTGATTGATATAGGGGGGCATGGAGTCGGTCTGGAATTTCATGAGGAGCCATTTGTAAGTTATGTGACTAAAGCGGGAACAGAAATGCTGATGGTGCCCGGGATGGTATTTACGATAGAGCCTATGGTCAATATGGGAACAAGTGAAATCTATATTGACGATAAGGATGGGTGGACGGTTTATACGGAAGATGGAAAGCCTTCGGCACAGTGGGAAATTACTGTGGCAGTTACAGAAGATGGGCATGAAGTTCTGACTTGGTAAAACGTAAATCAGTGTTATTTGGGGCAGTGCTTTACTGTCTTAAAATAAAAACAAAAAGAGGAGGAAGAAGGAAATGAAGAGGTTTTCTTACGCATTGGCAGGAGTTGTTTTAGCAATTTCTCTTGTAGGATGCGGCAATGCAAGAAGTGTCCTGAACAGGGAAAACGAGGAAAGCAGGGAAATTGAGGAAAGAGAAGACAGAGAGGAGAGCGACGAGAGCGAGGATACCCGGGAAATCAAGGAAAGTGTGCTTAGTCGTGAAAGCGAGGAAGAGCAGGACAGCGAAGGCGGTTATTTCGAAGGACGCATGGGCGATACCATGGAAACATATTTCTTTGATTATACTGTCAACAGCGCATATGTGTGCGATGAATATGAGGGTTATCAGCCTGAGGAAGGCAAAAGCCTGCTGGTAGCAGATGTGACTGTGAAGAACACTTTCTATGAATCCATCGTTATGTTCGATACGGATTTCCAGGTTCAGTGGAACAGCGATGCAGAGGAAGATTGGGATGTCCCGATCACTTATTATGGGAATGAAATGAGTGATGATCAGCTTCCTGATGAATATGAGCTTACTGTTAATGAGGAAAGAAGCGGTCTTCTGGTATTTGAAGTGCCTGAAGATAGGAAAGACTTTTCTATCTCTTATCTGGAGTTGTTTGATGATGATTCCGAAGGGGATGTGTTCTTTGTATACTTTACCGCTGACAGGTAATTTAAAAGGCAGAATCTGGTAAATGTGAGAGGAATGGCTATGTATGATGTGATCATTATTGGCGCAGGCGTAAGCGGATGCGCCATAGCAAGGGAATTATCCCGCTTTGAACTGAAGATAGCAGTTCTTGAGAAAGCGCTTGATGTATGTGAAGGAACTTCCAAGGCAAACAGCGGCATTGTCCATGCAGGATATGATGCTAAGCCGGGCACCTTAAAAGCTCGTTTAAATGTGGAAGGCAGCCGTAAAATGGAAGCACTTTCAAAAGAGCTGGATTTTCCTTATAAACGTAATGGTTCCATTGTACTTTGCTTTGACGAGAAAGACAAAGATAAGCTTTATGAATTGAAGGCAAGAGGAGAAGCAAACGGTGTAGACGGGCTTTCCATTTTAACCCGGCAGGAACTGCTGGAAGTGGAGCCCGGTGTAGGGGATGGCGCTATGGCGGCACTTTATGCGCCTGCCGGCGCCATTGTCTGCCCTTTTGGACTTAATATCGCACTAGCGGAAAATGCTGCGGTAAACGGGGCGGAGTTTGTATTTGGGGCGAAGGTCCTGAATATACAGAAACAGTCTTATGGTTATTTTGTGCACACAGAAAAACAAGATTATGAAACGAAAGTGGTTATCAATGCTGCGGGTGTTTATGCAGATGAAATCCACAATATGGTCAGCGAAAATAAGATGAAGATCACCCCCAGAAGAGGGGAGTATCTTCTTTATGATAAAGATGTAGGGAATATGGTAAGCCATACGCTCTTCCAGCTTCCTACCGCCCTAGGTAAGGGAATTCTGGTAACGCCTACGGTGCATGGGAACTTGTTGATGGGTCCTACGGCGCAGGACATTCCTGACAAAGAGGGGACGGATACATCCGGCAAAGGGCTGGAGCGTGTGATAGAACAGGCCGCCCTCAGTGTCAGTCAGATTCCCGCAAAACAAGTAATTACTTCTTTTGCAGGGCTGCGTGCTCACATCACACAGTTTCCCCAAGATGGAACGGAGGATTTTGTTATTGGTCAGGCGGCGGATGCGCCGGGATTTATTGATGTGGCGGGAATAGAGTCACCGGGACTTTCCTGTGCGCCGGCAATAGGAGAATATGTGGGGGATATGGTAATCAATATGCTTCATCCCTCCTCAAAGGAGAATTTTATCAGTACCAGAAAGGGTATACCAAGTATGGCGCTTTCTTCTGATGAAGAACGCCACAGGCTCATAAAAGAAAACCCGGCATATGGCAATGTGATATGCCGTTGTGAGATGGTAACTGAGGGTGAAATTATGGACGCCATACGAAGACCGTTGGGAGCAAGAACTACAGACGGCATAAAAAGGCGCACCAGGGCAGGAATGGGACGATGTCAGTCAGGATTCTGTAATCCTAAGGTGGTGGAGATCCTTTCAAGGGAATTACAGATAGAAGAAAGTCAGATCCGAAAATCAGGGGAAGACTCATGGTATATCCTGCCGCCGGGGGAGGGAGGATGCCTATGAAAACAGTAGACTTGGTAATTGTGGGCGGCGGACCTGCGGGAATGGCGGCAGCTGTCGCTGCTTACGAAAAAGGCGTCACAGATATTCTAATTCTGGAGAGAGACAAAGAATTAGGAGGAATATTAAATCAGTGTATTCATAACGGATTCGGGCTGCATACATTTAAAGAAGAATTGACGGGTCCGGAGTATGCCGTCCGCTATATAGAGCAGGTGTTGGAAAAGAAAATTCCCAGTCTGCTAAATACCATAGCGGTGGATGTACAGGGGGGAACGCCCTGCATGGTAACGGCAATGAACAAAGAGCAGGGAATAATTCAGATACAGGCAAAAGCGGTGGTGCTTGCCATGGGATGCAGGGAGCGCCCAAGAGGAGCTATGAACATACCGGGATTCAGACCTGCAGGCATTTACTCGGCGGGAACAGCGCAGAGGTACGTGAATATAGAAGGAAGAATGCCGGGCAGGGAAGTAGTGGTGCTTGGATCAGGCGATATTGGTCTCATTATGGCAAGGCGTATGACCCTGCAGGGGGCAAAGGTCAAGCTGGTTGCAGAAATTATGCCCTATTCAGGAGGGCTTAAGCGAAATATTGTACAGTGTCTTGATGATTTTGGAATACCTTTAAAACTCAGCCATACTGTCACGGAAATTCATGGACGGGACAGGGTGGAAGGTGTCACTGTAAGTAAAGTCGATGAAAGATTAAAGCCCATTCCGGGGACGGAAGAATTTGTAAAATGTGATACTCTTCTTTTGTCTTGCGGGTTGATTCCGGAAAATGAACTGAGCCGGCAGGCGGGGGCAAAAATGGATGACGTGACCCAGGGACCAGTAGTGAATGCACGACTGGAAACCACGGTGCCGGGAATATTTGCCTGCGGAAATGTGCTGCATGTTCATGATCTGGTTGATAATGTATCAAAAGAAGCGCAGGAAGCCGGCTCATTTGCAACTGATTATATTCTGCACGGGGAAGAGGACTGGGGGGAAGCAGTGCGTCCTAAGATTCCCGAAAAGACAAAGTGTACCCTGCCGGAGGGACGTGATGCCGGAAGTCAGCTGATATGCATTGGATGTCCGGTCGGGTGTCTTATCACTGCTGCAAGGAATGAGGATGGAAGTCTTGTCATTACCGGGAATACCTGTAAAAAGGGTGAAGCATACGCACGAAATGAGATGACGGCTCCGGTGCGGACAGTTACTTCCATGATCCGCGTAAGAGGAGGATGCGGTTTTGTGGTTCCTGTGAAGACCGCAGCAGAGATTCCAAAAGAAAAAATAGATGTATGCATGGAAGAAATCAAGGCGGCAGTCGTAGATGCGCCGGTCAAGGTGGGAGATATCCTGATTGAAAATGTGGCGGGAACTTCTGTTCCGGTAATTGCCACCGGAAATATGCAGCAGAAATAAAATAGAAGAAAGGTATGGATGGGTATGAGCAGATATATCATGGCGCTTGATCAGGGAACTACCAGTTCCAGGTGTATCCTTTTTAATAAAAGGGGAGAAATCCTGAGCATGGCGCAGAAGGAATTTGGACAGATTTATCCTAAACCCGGATGGGTAGAACACAATCCTATGGAAATCTGGTCTTCACAGCTGGCAGTGGCAACAGAAGCTATGGCCAAGGTGGGAGCCTCCCCTTCGGATATTGCGGGCATCGGGATTACGAACCAGAGGGAAACCACCATCATATGGGATAAGCAGACCGGAGAACCGATTTACAATGCCATTGTATGGCAATGCCGGAGAACCGCGGAAAAGGTGGATGAACTGGTTGCGGCAGGATATGGGGATCTGATACGGGAAAGAACAGGATTGGTGCCGGATGCTTATTTCAGCGCCACCAAGATTGCATGGATCTTAGATCACGTGCCGGGGGCAAGAAAGAGAGCGCAGGAGGGAGAACTTCTATTTGGAACGGTAGACAGCTGGCTGGTCTATAATCTGACACAGGGGAAGATTCACGTCACGGATTATACCAATGCATCCCGCACTATGATTTATGATATTCACAGATTATGCTGGGATGAAGAACTCCTTCAGCTTTTAAATATCCCTTCATGCATGCTGCCGGAGGTAAAACCTTCCAGCTGCATTTATGGATATACAGAAAGTGCAGTCTTAGGCGGCAGTATACCGATTGCGGGAATTGCTGGGGATCAGCAGGCTGCTCTTTTCGGACAATGCTGTTTTTCAAAAGGGCAGGTGAAAAATACTTACGGGACGGGCTGCTTCCTTTTGATGAATACAGGGACGGAGGCGATCACTTCCCGGAATGGTCTGATTACCACCATTGCAGCAAGCTGCGGGCAGCAGGTTGAATATGCGCTGGAAGGCAGCGTGTTTGTTGCCGGAGCAGCAGTACAGTGGTTAAGGGACGAAATGCGGATGATAAAAAGCGCTGCGCAGACGGAAGAGTACACTGATAAAGCAAAGGACACAGCAGGTGTCTATGTGGTGCCGGCTTTCGCAGGAATGGGGGCGCCTTATTGGGATCCGTATGCTAGAGGAACAGTGGTGGGAATCACAAGAGGATGTAAGAAGGAACATTTTATCAGAGCTACATTAGAGTCTATTGCTTATCAGACTTATGATGTCCTTAAAGCGATGGAAGAAGATGCAGGGATTTCTATAAACGGACTTAAGGTGGATGGCGGTGCCAGCGCCAACAATTTCCTGATGCAGTTTCAGGCGGATATTCTGGGCGTGGAGGTCCACCGTCCGGAGTGCATTGAAACCACAGCGCTGGGGGCGGCGTACCTTGCAGGACTTGCCTGCGGCTACTTTAAAGAGCGGGATGAAATAGCTGAAAATTGGCAGCTAGGCAGGAAATTTACCCATGAAATGAGCCAAGATGAGAGAGAAAAACTTCTGAAGGGATGGAAGAGAGCAGTAAAGTGCGCGATGTCCTGGGCGGAAGATTAAAAATAAAGTAGGAGACGAGTATGGAGATAAAGGAAGTCCCTCAGGGACAAACAATTGTTGCAAGCGGACAGAAGATGGATGTTTTGTATCTGGTCACAAAAGGTACGGTCAGTGCTGTTTATCCGGGAGGAAAGTACCTTTTAACCAGCGGGGACGTGATTGGACTGTGTGAATTTAAATGCGGTGAAACAATTATGGAATACAGAGCTGAGGATGCAGTTTCTTTAATTGCGTATCCCTTGGAGGGTGAAAAACTGCCTGAGACTGTATCGGGAAATGCCGAAGCGTTGAAATATTTTATCATTTCACATTTCAGGCAGATTTATGAGATGTTCAGACAGTATAAACGTCTTTGGACAGAGTGTAATAACTTGTATGACTACCTGACCAACAGTTATAAAAATTATACTGCTATATGTGCAAGATACAGCCTGTCGCCGGGGGAATTGGCAGGGTTTGGAGAATTTTCAAGGATTTCTCTTTCTGAAGACATTCCTTCCTGGATGATAGGGTATTATGTGACCTTAAAGAAAGCACTGAATGTATGGGAGTTCGATAAGGACAGCATTGATTTCGCTCATGGATTTCTCTTGAGAGCCAGCGAAGATATGTGTGCTGTTGTGAAGCTTTGCAGTCAGATGCAGGCATATAAGAAAAATGTGTGCAGCTTTTTTATGAATGAAAGCGGCATGGATTATTTGGAACTGCTTACCGTTCTTTATGGAAAAGTAGCAGGAAAGGACGGAATAGAAGCGGAAACTGCGGAAGTTGTACGCAAGAGGATGGTTGATGTGACGAAGCTCATGGAAAATCAGGGTCTTGCGGAAGCATCATTTTATAGATCAAGAAAGAACACCTTTGAAAAGAAAGTGGAGGCTGTTAAGCAGATGTCAGCAGGAACTGAAGGCAGCGGGCAGACACAGGTTCAGCCTTTGGAGGATCTTACAGGTTCTCTCCAGAAAATTCTGGCATATGCAAAATGCGACAGTCACACAGGGACGTCTTTTACCAAGCATATTCAGAAGTATAAGCAGATTGCCAATAAGAATGGTACAGAGGAAGATGTGCGTACTTTACGGCACAAGATCACGAAAGAATTTTATCAGGTATATGCTGCAGCATTTAAAAACAGTCTGCAGGATCAGGAGATTCCTACGGTTGTCAAAATGTTGTTCAACTTCGGCTATGTGGATGAGGAGCTGGCAGGGGAAAAGAACGCTGCCTATCTTTGCAGTATTGTAAATAATCTCCCTACTGCGCCGGAGAGGGGAGTTTATTCTATTTACGAATGGCTGATGGCTGTTTATGAGGAGAGGAAGGAACCTAGCCGGAATGAGTTTGATTTAGATTATGCAGCGTATCTTGTGGAGCAGAGAAAGACAGGCGCGATAACGAAGGAAGAGGAGAAGAATCTTCTGACGGATAGGACTGCGAAGGTAATTTATGAACTTGAAAACATGTTCCCGGTGGTCAACAAAATCACGTATGGTAGAATCACTACATTCTGTCCTGTCTTTTCCGAGCATAATGTGATGAAGCCGTTAGACACCATACTAGTTTCAGCAGATGCCATTCATGATGCCCTTAACGGCATACGCGGTAAGGATTTTGGCGCATATTACAGAGAGACGATGTTTTCGGCACCGGAACAGGGTGTGCAGAAGGAGTTTATCAATGTTGAGATTCTTCCGGATTTCATCCTTACGCCCAATGTGGGTGTGAGGGGTGTTATGTGGCAGGAGATTGAAGGAAAAAGGCGTACCACGCCGGCAAGAATGATGAGTTCGATTTTCCAATTAGAAGATCTGTCACTGATTTTGATAAGACTGACAGGGGAATTCCGTTGGGAAATGTGCAAACGTGTGCAGGGAGCGAGGTGGAATGATGTTTCAGAGCGGTCCCTTACCAGCGAGTATTTCGATTATATACAGTTTTACCGTAAGAATCAGGAACTTTCCACGGATGCCAAGGAAAAGATCAAGACCGATATGGCACGTGCTAAGAACAGCTTTAAGGAAATGTTCATAATGGATTATACAATCTGGATTCTTTTTGAGAGCAATGGCTCCCCCAGAATGAATAAAATTGCAAGAGGAATAATGTACAGCTATTGTACCTTTAAGGCCGATATAAGGGAAAAACTGAAAGCCAACCCGATGTATCGGGAGATTTCGGAGAGATATGAAATCCGTATGGGACAGAAGCGCCACCGCATAGAAAATCTGTGTCAGAAGATTCGCAGCACAGGAAAACCTGTACCTGAGGAAATGGAAAGAGAAAGAGATTTTCTTTATATGTAGCATGAGGGGAAAGACTCAGGCGGGAGAGGAATGGGTAAAAGTATGATTAATGAACAATATAAGAAAATGCTGGAAGGAAAATCTGTGATCAGGCAGCTGTCTGAATTTGCGGCAGAAAGAGGCAGGGAGATTGGGTATGAAAATGTGTTTGATTACAGTCTTGGAAACCCTTCTGTGCCCGTTCCGGAAAAATTAACAGAAGTTATGATTGAACTGCTTAAAACGAAAAATTCTATGGAACTGCATGGGTACAGTCCAAGCCTTGGCATTGCATCGGTCAAGGATAAAATTGCTGACTCACTAAACCGCAGATTTGGAATGGATTATACAGGAAATCATATTTTCCCAACAACAGGTGCGGCAGGCGCAGTGGCACATGCAGTGCGATGCGTCACTTCTCCGGGAGATGAAGTTCTGACATTTGCACCTTACTTTCCTGAATATAATTTATATGTCAATATGACCGGAGCACAGCTTAAGGTCGTTCCCGCAGATACAGAAAACTTTCAGATTAATTTAGAGAAGCTTGAGGAAATGCTGACCGAAAAGGTTGCAGCGCTTTTGATCAACACGCCCAATAACCCTTCAGGGGCGGTATATTCTTCGGAAACACTTAAGGAACTCTCTGATTTGCTGAATAAAAAACAGAAGGAATATGGGCATGATATTTTTCTGATTTCTGACGAACCATATAGGGAAATTGTGTTTGACAAGGTCGAGGCTCCTTATGTCTCCAAATTTTATGATAACACTTTGTCCTGTTATTCTTTTTCGAAGTCGCTGTCTCTTCCGGGGGAGAGAATCGGATATGTGGCAACAAATCCAAGGTGCCGGGATGCGGAACTGATTAGTGCCATATGCGGTCAGATTTCAAGAGGAATCGGTCATAATTGTCCTCCCTCCATTATTCAGCTGGCGGTAGCGGAGGTGCTCGATCAGACTTCGGATATGTCTGTTTATGAGACAAATATGAATCTCCTGTACGGGGAACTTACATCGCTGGGATTTGACTGTGTAAAACCCGGAGGGACTTTTTATATTTTCCCGAAAGCGTTAGAGGAAGATGCCACGGTTTTCTGTCAGAAGGCATTAAAATATGATCTGGTATTGGTGCCTTCGGACAGCTTTGGAGTGCCGGGATATTTTAGAATGGCTTATTGTATCGATACGGAAAAAGTAGAACGTTCTCTTTTAGCGCTTAGAAGATTTGTGAAAGAGAATTATTAGTATGTTTGGAGGATTGATTGATGATTGAATTTCTAAAAGCTGTGCTGTTTGGTATTGTGGAAGGAATTACGGAATGGCTGCCGATTAGCAGTACAGGACATATGATTTTGCTGGATGAATTTGTGAAACTGGATGTTTCAAAGGATTTCTGGGAAATGTTTCTGGTGGTAATCCAGCTTGGCGCTATTTTAGCCGTTGTAATTTTATTCTGGAATCAGATATGGCCATTTGGAAAAAGCAGTAATACCCATCCGGTGAAACGGTCGGGATTTTTGTCCTACTGTAAAAAAGATACCTGGCTATTGTGGTTTAAGATTATTGTTGCCTGTCTGCCTGCAGCTGTTGTGGGAATTTTCTTTGATGAATTTTTTGAACGTCTTTTTTACAATGGAGTCTGTGTGGCAGTTGCGTTGATCGTGTTCGGAATTGGCTTTATTTTGATTGAAAATAGAAATAAAGGGACAAATGCAAAGATAAATTCTTTATCAGAGATTACCTTCCAGACAGCTCTCATGATTGGTATGTTCCAGCTGATAGCAGCCATTTTCCCAGGGACCTCCCGCTCAGGTGCAACCATACTGGGTGCCCTTTTGATAGGGGTTTCCAGAACGGTAGCCGCAGAATTTACCTTTTTCCTTGCAATCCCGGTCATGCTTGGCGCAAGCCTTCTTAAGATTGTAAAATTTGGATTTTCTTTTTCCGGAAATGAGCTTATGATTTTGGTTGCAGGTATGGTCACTGCATTTGTTGTATCGATTATTGTAATTCGTTTTCTGATGGGATATATTAAAAAACACGACTTTAAAGTATTTGGGTGGTACCGCATTATATTAGGAACAATTGTGCTGCTTTATTTTGGGATTACAGGATAAATTTATGAAAAAGTTGTTAATTAGTTGACAAGAAGTAAAATATGGGGTACACTGTTTCCCAGAAAACAGGGTGTTTTCGGGGGAGAGCACACTGGACACTTATTTATTGGATTGCATGTTAGAGAAGAATTTTCTCAACGTGAAAGGAGTTTGTAATCATGGCAGAAGTAAAAAAGGCAAAGACAACTGCTAAGGCAGTACCTGTTAAAGAAGAAGTAAAGGCAGCAGAGGTTAAGGCAGAAGTTAAGGCTGCTTCTAAAGCAGAAGTAAAGGAAGAAGCAAAGACACCTGCAAAGAAAACAGCAGGCAGAAAAGCAACTGTTAAAAAGACAGCTGCAGCGAAGAAAGAAACAGAGAAGAAAGCAGTTGGCAGAAAGCCGGCAGCAAAGAAAGCTGAAATTCAAGAAACAGTCAACTTCCAGTTCAGCGGCAAATCTTATACCCCTGAGGATTTGGTAAGAAGCTGTAAGGATGTATGGAAATATGACTTAAACGGTAAAGAAGAAGATATCAAGAGTATCGAACTGTATGTGAAGCCGGAAGAGAACACTACATATTATGTAATCAACGGCGACGTTACAGGAAGCTTCTTTATCTAAATTATTAATATCTTATTATAAATATTGTTCAAGCGGGATAAAAGATGGATGCATTTCAGTGTCCATCTTTTTTGTTGGAGAATAGTCCGCACAGGATAGGTAAATAAACCAACGTCGCCGCGCTCCCGCTCCATAAAAACGTAACAGACGCTAGACTCGAAAGAACCCGCGCTTTTAAGCGCGTGGTCAAGCGCTGACGTTTTTATAGGGGCTCCTTATGGTATATTTACCTATCCTGTGCTACGTTACTGGCAGTCCGCAAAATAGCAGAATATTTGCTGCTTTTCATTAGGTCGCCAAGACACAGCTCTGAGAGGATAAATAATCCAAAAGGAGCCCCTCAAAAAGCGTCAGCACTTAGCGAGGTTTTTTCGAGCTTAGTGCCTGCTACGCTTTTTGCGGAGCGGGAGCGCGGCGACGTTGGATTATTTATCCTCTCAGAGCGTCCTCTAGCCAATCCCATGAAAAACAACAAATTTAGAATTTTTTTATAATTATTTTGGGATATATGTGTTGACAATATATAGGGTAAGTGCTATTTTAGGTTAAGAAGATGTTAGCACTCCATTAAGATGAGTGCTAATAAAAAAGAAGGCTTGTCATGTCGGATGGGAAGGGGTGATGGGAATGCAGTTGAGTGAAAGAAAAATTAAAATATTGCAGGCCATTATCCGGAACTATCTTGAGACAGGGGAGCCGGTGGGCAGCAGGACGATTTCTAAATATACAGATTTGAATTTGAGTTCGGCAACGATTCGCAATGAGATGTCGGACTTGGAGGAAATGGGATATATTCTGCAGCCGCACACTTCAGCCGGAAGAATTCCTTCTGATAAAGGCTATCGTCTTTATGTGGATACCATGATGGAGGAGAAGGACAGGGAACTGGAAGAGTTAAAGGAAATGATGCTGGAGAGAGAGGATAAGATGGATCATCTTCTCAAACAGGTGGCAAAGCTTCTGGCAACAAATACGAATTATGCCACTATGATTTCGGCTCCCACGATTCATACGAATAAAATTAAATTTATACAGCTATCCAGAGTGGATGTGAATCAGATCCTGGCAGTAGTGGTTGTGGAAGGAAATGTGATTAAGAATAATATTATTCCGGTATCCGGGGAGTTGGATGATGAGACGCTTCTTAAGCTCAATATTCTTCTCAATACACATTTAAATGGGCTGACACTAGAAGAAATCAATCTCGGCATGATTTCAGCAATGAAACAGCAGGCAGGCATACACAGTGCCATTGTAGCTGATGTAATAGATGCGATTGCGGAATCTATCAAGGCGGAGGAAGATCTGGAGATTTACACAAGCGGAGCCAACAATATTTTTAAGTATCCGGAGCTTGCCGACCAGCAGAAGGCCAGTGAGATCATCAATACATTTGAAGAGAAGCAGATGTTGACAGAACTGGTGCAGGATACACTTTCGGATGAGAAGAATACTGGCATTCAGGTTTATATTGGAAATGAGACGCCGATTCAGACAATGAAGGACTGCAGTGTGGTGACAGCTACCTATGAATTAGGAGAAGGAATGCGAGGAACCATAGGTATTATAGGACCGAAACGTATGGATTACGATAAAGTCATAGGAACCCTTAAGACAATTACCCACCAGTTGGATGAATTATATAAGAATAAGACATAAAGATAGAAAGGGATGAAACGGATGAGTGATGAATTAAAGAAGGACGTAGGGGATAATCTGGATACAGAGGAAGTACTGCAGGATGCGGAAGACGCACAGGCAGCTGCGGACACCGAGGGTTCGGAGGAAACTGCGGAGCCTATTGCAGGCAATGAAGGTGCAGAAGAAGGAGAGGCAGCGGAGAGCAAGGCGGATAAGAAGGCTGCTAAGAAAAAGCTGAAAGCTGATAAAAAGCAGGATGCTCTTAAGGAAAAAATAGAGGAACTTGAAGACCGGGTGAAACGCCAGATGGCTGAATTCGATAATTTCAGGAAGCGTACTGAAAAAGAAAAAACAGCAATGTTCGAGACAGGAGCAAAAAGCGTCATAGAAAAAATCCTGCCGGTGGTCGATAACTTTGAAAGAGGTCTTGCAACGGTTCCGGAGGAAGAAAAGAATTCACCTTTTGCAGAAGGAATGGAGATGATTTATAAGCAGCTGATTTCAGAATTGGAAAAGATGGAAGTAAAGCCGATTCCCGCTGTGGGAGAAGAATTTAATCCAGAATTCCATAATGCAGTCATGCAGGTGGAAAGCGAAGAATATGAATCAGGTGTGATTGCCCAGGAACTGCAGAAAGGATATACTTATAGGGACAGCGTGGTAAGGCACAGCATGGTAGCGGTAGTAAGCTGACATGAGAACTCAAGGAAACAATAAACATTTATCAGTATCATAAATGAAAGGAAAGAATTAAGGAGGAGATCATTATGAGTAAAATAATTGGTATTGACTTAGGTACAACAAACAGCTGTGTGGCAGTTATGGAGGGCGGAAAGCCTACTGTCATCGCTAATGCAGAGGGCGCAAGAACGACACCGTCTGTAGTAGCATTTACAAAAACAGGAGAAAGACTGATTGGTGAGCCTGCAAAGCGTCAGGCGGTAACCAACGCAGAAAAAACAATTTCATCTATCAAGAGAGATATGGGTACAGACAGAGGCCGTAATATTGATGAGAAGAAATATTCTCCTCAGCAGATTTCAGCTATGATCCTGCAGAAACTGAAAGCAGATGCTGAGAGCTATTTAGGTGAAAAGGTGACAGAGGCAGTTATCACTGTTCCTGCATATTTTAATGATGCACAGCGTCAGGCAACAAAGGATGCAGGTAAGATTGCAGGTCTTGATGTAAAACGTATCATCAACGAGCCTACAGCGGCAGCCCTTGCTTATGGTCTTGACAATGAAAAAGAACAGAAAATCATGGTATATGACTTAGGCGGCGGTACATTCGATGTTTCTATCATTGAAATCGGTGACGGTGTCATTGAGGTTCTGGCAACTAACGGCGATACACACCTTGGCGGTGATGACTTCGATAACAGGCTGACACAGTGGATGATCGACGAATTTAAGAAAGCGGAAGGTGTTGACTTATCCAATGATAAGATGGCATTACAGAGATTGAAAGAAGCAGCTGAAAAGGCAAAGAAAGAACTTTCCTCTGCAACAACGACCAACATCAACCTTCCTTTCATTACAGCTACAGCAGAAGGTCCTAAGCACTTTGATATGAACCTTTCCAGAGCAAAATTTGATGAACTTACACATGACTTGGTTGAAAAGACAGCAATCCCTGTACAGAACGCAATGAAGGATGCAGGTCTTACCAACGCCGACTTAGGTCAGGTATTGCTGGTAGGCGGTTCCACACGTATTCCTGCCGTACAGGATAAAGTAAAACAGTTGACAGGTCATGAACCCAGCAAGACATTGAATCCTGATGAATGCGTTGCATTAGGCGCTTCCATTCAGGGCGGTAAGCTGGCAGGTGACGCCGGCGCAGGGGAAATCCTTCTTCTGGACGTTACACCTCTTTCTCTGTCCATCGAAACAATGGGCGGTATTGCAACAAGACTGATTGAGAGAAATACGACCATTCCTACCAAGAAGAGCCAGATTTTCTCAACAGCAGCAGATAACCAGACAGCAGTTGACATCAACGTATTACAGGGTGAAAGACAGTTTGCAAGGGATAACAAGTCCCTCGGACAATTCAGATTAGACGGTATTCCTCCGGCAATGCGCGGCGTACCTCAGATTGAAGTAACTTTTGATATTGATGCTAATGGTATCGTTAATGTTTCCGCAAAGGATCTTGGTACAGGCAAAGAGCAGCATATCACCATCACAGCAAGCTCCAACATGTCTGATGATGAGATTGATAAGGCAGTAAAAGAAGCAGCTGAGTTTGAAGCACAGGATAAGAAGAGAAAAGAAGCAATTGATGCAAGAAATGAAGCGGACTCTTTCGTATTCCAGACAGAAAAGGCATTAAATGAAGTTGGCGACAAGATCGATGCTTCCGAAAAAGCAACAGTGGAAGCTGATATGCAGGCTGTAAAAGACATTCTGGAGAGAACCAAAGATCAGGAAATGTCTGATTCCGATTTGGATGCTCTTAAGGCTGCAAAGGAGAAACTTACCACAAGCGCTCAGGCACTGTTCACTAAAATGTATGAGAACATGCAGCAGGCAGGCGGGGCAGCAGGTCCCGACATGGGAGCAGGCCCTGATATGGGAGCAGATGCAGGTCCGGCGGATGATGTAGTTGACGGAGATTACAGAGAAGTATAAACGAGATGAAGATTGGTTACAGTTCACACCTTGCCAGAATTTAATACTTTTTGAGCTATATGGTGTGAACTGTTACGAAGAATGACTCATCCGAGTCATTCTTCTTGTGCTTTTGCACATTTTAATGTATACTATAGGTATTATGTGCCGCCTTTGGCGGCATGTTGTGCGCTGAAAGCATGGGAGGAATTAGAAATGGCAGAACAGAAACGTGATTATTATGAGGTTCTTGGTATCGATAAAAACGCAGATGATGCCGCCATTAAAAAAGCATATAGGGCTCTTGCCAAGAAGTATCATCCAGATATGAATCCCGGAGATGCGGAAGCGGAGAAAAAGTTTAAGGAAGCTTCGGAGGCTTATGCTATTTTGAGCGATCCGGAGAAGAAAAGGCAGTACGACCAGTTTGGTCACGCAGCATTTGAAGGCGGAGGCGGCGGATACGGCGGCTTCGATTTTAACAGTGCAGATTTCAGTGATATTTTTGGCGATATCTTCGGCGATTTCTTTGGAGGAGGGCGCAAGGGCAGAGGAAGCAACGGTCCTATGAAAGGCGCCAATATCAGAACCAGCGTAAGAATTACTTTTGAAGAAGCTGTATTTGGTGTCGATAAAGAAATTGAACTGACCCTTAAGGACGAATGTAAGACCTGCCACGGCACAGGGGCAAAGCCGGGAACCAGTCCTGAAACTTGTCAGAAGTGCGGCGGTAAGGGACAGGTGGTATTTACTCAGCAATCTTTCTTCGGCACGGTCAGAAACGTGCAGACTTGTCCGGAGTGTAACGGAACAGGAAAAGTCATTAAAGAGAAGTGTGCGGACTGCCATGGCTCAGGTTATATTGCCAGCCGCAAAAAAATACAGGTATCTATACCTGCCGGAATCGATAATGGACAGAGCGTCCGCATCCGCGATAAAGGTGAGCCGGGTACCAACGGCGGTCCAAGAGGAGATCTTCTGGTAGAAGTAATCGTCGGACGTCATCCAATCTTCCAGCGACAGGATTACAATATTTATTCTACTGTACCGGTTTCTTTTGCTGTGGCAGCTCTCGGAGGAGATGTATTAGTTGATACAGTGGACGGAAAAGTGCTTTACGAAGTAAAACCGGGTACGCAGACAGACACTAAAGTCCGCTTAAAGGGCAAGGGTGTTCCTACTCTGAGAAATAAGGAAGTCCGCGGAGATCATTATGTCACGCTGGTTGTGCAGACACCCGATAAATTGTCCCATGAAGCAAAGGAACTGCTAAAACAGTTTGATGCTTTGACTGGTGATAGTTTAAATGTCTCAAAGAATGTACAGGCAGAAAAAAGCGATGCTAAAGATTCAAAGAAAAAGAAATTCTGGAAATAAAGTCACCAAAATAAGAGGAAGAATAGCGTTGCTGTCCTTCCTCTTTGTGGTATTAGGCTGTATGCGAAAAGAAGGTCATATTAATCGATATGGAGGCATAAACTGATATTAGACTATGACTTTAAAGTGTCCTCCAACATGGATACAATGTGACCGGATAGACTGGTGTTCAGGCTTTGTGCCACAGGAATCAGTGCTTCTATCTTTTCGGGCTCATGGTTCTGGAGATAAATAGAAGACAGCAGCTTGTAGGCGGCACTGATATCAGTACGGGTCTCGACTGCAAATTCCAAGGTCCGGCATGCTTCTTCCACATATCCCTTTTCATATAAAGCTTCGGCAAGATTCTGAAGAGTGCGGACAAGTATGGTATAACTTTGATCATAACGGGACAGGATGTCAATGTTGGGAGCACCGTACATAAGCTTTAGATCTGTATTGCTTATGCCGGTAAAATTCACGATGGGAGATTTTGAGAGTTCCCTTAAAGTCTCATGGTACTCGGCAATTACCGGGTCTTCTGTGAGCAGATCCATAGGAAGACGGTCAAAGGGAATCTCTATATAGTCAAGGTCGTCAAGGGGTTTGCGCCGGGTACTGTTGGCGGCTGCTTCCTTTTCCCAGAAGGCATTGTAGGCTTTAGACTCTATATTCCGGTGCTTCTTTATTTCATAACCTAACCAGATACAAAATACGATAAAACTTGCAAAAAAAGGGAACTTCATATATAATATCCTTTCAAAGATGGATAAACCGGAGGGACAATATGTTTCATTTTTACAATAAGAAAAACAAAAAAATTGTATCGTCAGTTATCATCATTTTAATTGTACTTGCTATGATAATTCCAACTATAGCATCTTTTTTCTCATAAAGCAAATAAAGGATAAGTGTAACTGTGAAGGTACTGAACAGTTACGGATGAGTGATCTGCAGTATGCAGGGGGTAAATTATGAAAAAAATAATTAGTGGATTTGCATGTTTTGGACTGGCGTTTCTGGTGTCAGTTTTACCGGTAAAGGCTCAGGAAGAAAACCGAATACTGGATGGAATTTATGCGGAGGATATGTCTTTGGAAGGCAAAACCGCTGATGAAGCCAGAAAAATGATATCAGATTATGTTGACAGTATAAGCGGCAAGGTGGTTACGCTGGTTGCTGTTGATGGAAATGAGATTCAGATTACGCCGGCAGATATAGGACTTTGCTGGAGCAATCAGGATATTGTGGATGAAGCGGCAAGAATCGGTCAGACGGGCAATGTGGTACAGCGCTATAAGGCAGCGAAGGACTTGCAGCATCAAAATAAGGTCTATAATCTGGAGTTTGATGTGGATATGGATCTGGTAAGGACAATTCTGTCAGAGCAATGCTCCGTGTACAATCTGGAAGCAAAAGATGCGACTCTTGTAAGAGAAAACGAAAGCTTTGTAATTAGCCCGGGACAGACCGGACAGGTGGTAGATGAGACGGCTTCCGCAGAACTGATCTGTGATTTCTTCCGCGAGGGATGGAATAGGGAAGACGATATTCTGGAATTGGAAGTTATAGTGGATGAAGCAAGAGGAACAGAAGAGGAACTTGGAAAGGTAAAAGATGTTCTGGGTACCTTCACCACAAGCTTTAGTACATCAGGGGCATCAAGAAGCGCCAATGTACGAAACGGCTGTGCCCTGATTAATGGAACCACATTATATCCGGGGGATGAATTTTCTACCTACGAGGCAGTTGCTCCTTTTTCAACAGCAAATGGATATTACATGGCTGGCTCCTATTTAAACGGACAGGTGGTAGACAGTCTTGGCGGGGGTATTTGTCAGGTTTCCACTACTCTTTATAATGCAGTTCTTTTGTCAGAGCTGGAAGTCACAGAAAGGCATAACCATTCCATGATTGTGACTTATGTGGATCCTTCTGCTGATGCAGCAATTGCAGAATCATCGGGGAAAGATTTTAAGTTTGTAAATAATACGGATGCACCCATTTACATTGAAGGCAGGACTACAGATGATAAGCATATCAGCTTTACGATATACGGTATGGAAACCAGGGACAGCAGTCATGGCGTACGGTATGAAAGCGAAGTGATCAGTCGGACTAATCCGGACACAGAAGTGATTTATGCAACTGAATCGCTGCCCATAGGATCTGTCTCTGTTCAGTCTGCCCATATAGGATACAAGGCTAATCTCTGGAAAATCGTTACAGAGAATGGAACGGAAGTCAGCAGGGAGAAGATCAATTCAAGTACTTATCAGGCAGCTCCCAGAACAGCTACCGTGGGCGTTGCAACTGCTGATCCCAATGCGCATGCTGAGATTATGGCAGCCATTTCCACCAATAATATAGACCATGTGAAAAATGTTGCTGCAGCCCTTGCAGCAGCCGCGGCACCTCCTGCAGCAGAAGGAGAGGTTCCGCCTCCGGCGGAAGGAGCGGCACCGGTACCGGCACCAGCAGAAAGTGTACCAGTAGAAGAACCGGCAGAATAAAGGGGCAGTAATGAAGACTGGAAAGATATCTGAAAGTGTATTGAAGCGTTCAGTGTTAAGGTTGATAGAAAATAGCAGGAAAGAAGTGATAAAAGGCGCTGGTGTAGGAGAAGACTGCGCCTTTTTGTCGTGGGAGGATTCTGACCGGACGCAGGGCAGGAGTATCGTGGCAACATCTACGGAAACGGTCAGCTTGCCTGTGAGAAACTCTGCCTATCTGGCAGTCATAGCGGCAGCAAATAATCTTGCGGCATCCGGTGCGGTTCCGCTTTCCGTATCTTTGTCTTTAACGCTTCCGGAAGATACCGAGGAAACAGCTTTAAAGGAGCTGATGAAGCAGGCAGGGAAATGCTGCAAGGAACTTGCCATTCAGATTACAGGCGGTCATACAGAGGTGAGCAGGAGCGTGAAGGCTCCGGTTGTTACTGCAACGGTCATCGGAAAAGCGAAGGAGGAATTTGCAGGAAGCGCTGGTGGAACTGGTGCGGATCATCTGGATGTCGTCATTAGTAAGTGGATTGGACTTGAAGGAACATCCATCATAGCCAGGGAAAAGGAAGAAGAACTTTCACAGCGGTATCCAATCAGGCTGATATGTGATGCACAGGAGATGGACGGCTATTTATCTGTGGCGTCGGAGGCTGCCATAGCCCTTAAGTCCGGCGTTTATACAATGCATGATGCGAGAAGCGGAGGTATATTTGGTGCATTGTGGGAGATATCCCGTAGGATAGGCGTTGGACTTTATATCGATCTGAAAAAGATTCCGGTAAAGCAGGAGACCATAGAGATCTGTGAGTTTTATCATTTGAATCCTTATGCGCTTTTGTCAGGGGGAACGCTTGTGATGCTGACATCTGACGGCGGAGGGCTTGTCAGGGCACTGGAGGCGGAAGGAATTCCAGCTGTAATCGTTGGCAATACCAATAAAAGCAATGACAAGGTGATCATGAGCAAGGATGAGACCAGATATCTTGAACCTGCAGGACCGGATGAAATATTAAAAATATCATTTATCTAGGAGGAACATTTCATGAGAGAACAGATTTTAGCGATTATAGAAAAGAACAGCCGAATCAATATCAAAGAACTTGCTGTGATTTTAGGTGCAGAGGAGATTGATATTGCAAATGAACTGAAGGCAATGGAAGAAGAAGGAGTTATCTGCGGTTATCATACGATGATAGACTGGGAGAAGACCTCGATTGAAAAAGTGACAGCGCTTATTGAGGTGAGAATTACCCCTCAGAGAGGGCAGGGATATGATAATATAGCTGAGAGGATTTACAAATATCCTGAGGTAAACAGTGTATATCTGATTTCCGGGGGATATGATTTGTTGGTAACGTTGGACGGAAAATCATTGAAGGAAGTTTCCCGTTTTGTATCCGACAAGCTTTCCACTTTAGACGGCGTGCTTAGCACAGCTACTCATTTTATTTTGAAAAAATATAAGGATCACGGAACCATACTTACAAAGAAATATGAGGATACAAGAGAGAAGGTGACACCATGAGAAATCCATTATCAGAAACAATTGTTACAATTAAACCCTCCGGTATCCGAAAGTTCTTTGATATTGTAAGTGAGATGGAGGACGCTATTTCACTGGGTGTCGGAGAGCCTGACTTCGATACTCCGTGGCATATAAGGGATGAGGGGATTTATTCCCTTGAAAAAGGCAGGACGTTTTATACTTCTAATGCAGGCTTAAAGGAACTGAAAGTAGAAATCACCAAATACATAAAGAGAACGCAGGGCATTTCCTATGATGTTGATCATGAAGTGATTGTTACGGTAGGCGGCTCGGAGGCAATTGATATTGCATTGCGGGCTATGGTTGATCCGGGGGACGAAGTGCTGATTCCGCAGCCCAGTTATGTCTCCTATGAGCCCTGTGCAATTCTGGCAGGTGCCAAACCGGTGATTATCGAGTTGAAGGAAGAAAATGAATTCCGTCTGACAGCGCAGGAACTGCGGGATGCAATTACGGATAAGACCAAAATACTGATTCTTCCGTTCCCCAATAATCCGACAGGCGCTATTATGGAAAAGGAAGATCTGGAAGCCATTGCAGAGATTATTCTTGAGAAAGATATCTTTGTGATATCGGATGAAATCTATGCAGAACTAACTTATAAGGAAAAACATGTTTCTATTGCCAGTCTGCCGGGAATGCAGGAGAGGACCGTCCTGATCAATGGATTTTCAAAGGCTTATGCTATGACAGGATGGAGGCTTGGCTATGCATGTGCGCCAAAGGAGATTATGGAGCAGATGCTAAAGATTCACCAGTTTGCAATCATGTGTGCACCTACCACCAGCCAGTATGCAGCTGTTGAGGCTCTTCGGAATGGTGATGAGGATGTTGCCATGATGCGTGAGTCTTATAACCAGCGGAGAAGATTTTTGATGCATGCCTTTAAGGAAATGGGGCTGGAATGCTTTGAGCCTTACGGGGCGTTCTATGTGTTCCCAAGTATTAAGGAATTCGGGATGACCAGCGATGAATTTGCAAACAGGCTGCTCCAAGAGGAAAAGGTTGCAGTGGTGCCGGGTACGGCATTTGGAGATTGCGGGGAAGGATTCCTTAGAATTTCCTATGCATATTCAATTGATAGTCTGAAGATTGCATTGGATAAGATTAATGCATTCATTACAAGGCTTAGAAATGAAAAGAACTAAGATATGGGGATAAAGCAGTGTATGAATTGGTACAGGTAGGAGAAAAGAGTTATTATATCAATTGTCCGGCAAAAATCGGAGTTTATCTTTCCGGCGAAAATGATGTTTACCTAATAGACAGCGGAAATGACAAGGATGCAGGAAGGAAGGTCCGCCAGATCTTAGAAAAAAATAATTGGCATCTGAAGGGAATTCTGAATACACACTCCAATGCAGACCATATTGGAGGTAATCATTATTTACAGGCACAGACGGGATGTAAAGTCTTTGCAGGAGGGATAGAGGTAGCATTTACAAGATATCCTGTCTTAGAGCCTTCTTTCTTATATGGAGGCTATCCCTGCAAAGACCTGCGTCATAAATTTCTGATGGCACAGGAAAGCAATGTTACAGACTTTTCAGATGAAGAGTTTCCGAAGGAAGTGGAAGTGATACCCCTTCCCGGACATTTCTTCGATATGACAGGATTCAGAACTCCCGACGGAACTGTTTTTCTTGCGGACTGCATCAGCAGCAAGGCAGCGCTGGATAAATATGCAGTCACTTTCATTTATGATGTGGAGGCTTATCTGAAAACGCTGGACATGGTTGAGTCCATGGAGGCAGCGATGTTCGTACCTGCCCATGCTGAAAGTTCTGCGGATGTAAAGGAACTGACAGCGTACAACCGCAAAAAGGTTCATGAAGTGGCGGAGACAATTTTGGAGATATGCACAGAACCTGTGAATTTTGAGCGGATATTGCAGAAAGTATTTAGCAAATACGGACTTGCAATGAACTTTGAGCAGTATGTTTTGGTGGGGAGTACAGTACGCTCTTACCTATCATGGATGAAGGATCATGGATGGGTGGACACTATGTTCGAGAATAATCTTCTGCTCTGGCGGACAATTTAGCAAGCGTGACGACGTTGGTATATTTATCTGCCCTGTGCGGACTCATAGATACCCTGTGAAAAGCAATGCTGAGTAAAGACCAAATCTGAATTATAAACGAGAATAGATTGATTATCGTTCTATTGTGTGGTAGTATCATATTAAAGCATATAATATTTCTGTTAAAGGTAAATCATCCTTCTTGCGAATGCTATTATTCAGATAGCAGCACGTCGAAAAATTCTAAGAAATCTATGCTTTTAATTTACCCAATTACATGATGAAAAGCAGGAGATTTCTTTTTGGGTTCTCCTGCATGTTTACAGGAGGAAAATATGGAAAAGGATTTTATCAGTAACAGTTTCTTTTCCGACAATGAAAGGTATGCAGATATCATAAATGGTATAGGCTGTGATGGAGTACCTTTTGTGAAAGGAAAAGATTTGCAGGAACTGGACACAAAGGTGAGCTTTGGAAGATGGAAGGGGTTTGGACGAAGACAGAAAGGGAAGAAAACTCTTTACAGAGATATGGTGAGGAAGACGCCCTTTGGAATCAACTTTGCAATTATTGGAATTGAAAATCAGGAAGAAATCGACTATGCGTTGCCGCTCCGGATATTATGTTATGATGCGGGGGAATATGAAAAGCAGGCCGTACGGATACGCAAGGATGTAAGAAGAAACAGGAAAGGATTGTCATCCGGCGAATACCTGTATGGATTTAGAAAGGATAGCAGGCTTTTTCCTACAGTGACGTTTGTTCTGTACTATGGAGAAAAGGAATGGGATGGGGCAAAGGATATCTATGGTCTTCTTGATTTTACAGATATACCTAAAAGGCTTAGGGAAAAGATATCAAATTACCAGATACATGTGATTGAAGTTAGGAAACTGACAGATACAAATCTGTTTAAGACAGATGTCAAGCAGGTATTCGACTTTATCAGATTCTCTAAGGATAAAGAGAAATTAAGAGATTTAATGACTGCTGATATGTCGTATGCATATCTGGATGAAGATGCGTATGATATGGTCGCCTCATATGCGGGAGAAGAAGAGATGTTTAAGATTAAGGACAAGTATAAGAAAGGCGGGAAGGTGAATATGTGTCAGGGATTAAGAGAATGGATGGAAGACGAAAGGAATGCGGGACTGGAAGAGGGAAAATTGGCTGGAAAAGCCGAAATGCTTGTAGCAAGCGTTGAATCAGTGATGTTGAAATTTAATGTGGACTTGGGGAAGGCGTGCGAAGGTGTTGGAACCACGGTGGAGGAATATTTTAAAGCAAAGGGAAAAGCTGATTGAAATATATGCATTAGGTTGAGTAGAATCATAAAAATGCAGGGAGGGTAGCAGAAGAAGTGCTGTTATCCTCCCTGTGTTCAAATTTTCTTAATAGAGTTGATATTCTACTACAATACTGGCTTCCACATGAATCTCACCGGGCATGATTCCAGCGGTGTCCGCCAATGACATAAGTTCCTCTTTGGCAGAAGAACGGTATTTATTTGTAAGGGCATAGTCAGAGTAACGGGCTTCGGAGTAACCGCTGGTTTCCTGGATATTTATAACACTGCCTATATTGCATCCTGCCGCGCTGGCAAGTACCTCCGCCTTTTGGTGCGCTGTGGATACAGCGGCAGTCAGGGCTGCCTGATAACTCTCATCATATTTGCTTGCCTGATAAGTGATGGAGGAGATGGTGTTGATACCGCCAGAAACAGACTGTGCCAGAATCTCGTCAAGTCCGTCAATGGGGAGATCTGATACGGTCAAAGTGGTAATCGCCTCATAGCCTGTGACACGGGCTGTATTTCCGCTGTAATCATAAACAGGGTTCATGTAATAGTCAGAAGTCTGAATTGAAGTCTCTGCAACGTTCAGTCCCTTTAAGATTTCAATCACCTGACTGACCTGTTCCGTATTCTGCTGCTGACAGGCAGCGGCTTCCCGTGCCTGTGTGCGCACAGAATATACGACTTCCGCAATATCGGGTACGACGGTGACCTTTTCGCTGCTGTTTACAGTTATGGAATTAGAACCATAAGCATCTTGCGGGGAATCGGAAAGGACTGGATTGGTAGTTTGCGTATCAACGGCAAGCTGCCCTTCGGATGCCGGGTTTTCGGAAGGAGTATTCCCACATCCAGTAAGTCCTATGAGTATCATTACGATGGCTGATAATGCACAAATTATTTTTTTCATAAAAAATCCTCCTGTCTATCATTGTCTTGTTAAAGATACGTAGGAGGATAAAAAAATTATGGGTAGAGTTAAATTTTTTTAATGAAGTTTAATAATTATTCTTTCCAGTGCAGTCTGTGGAGCTCTCCCTCCAGCTGCATCTGTGAGAAATTCTGCTGACGCAGGGCTTCATAGAGTACAATTGCAACAGAATTGGAGAGGTTTAAGGAGCGGATTTGGGGAAGCATGGGAATACGGATACAGGTTTCCTCATAGGCTACCAGAATTTCTTCAGGAATGCCGGCGCTCTCTTTTCCGAACATAATAAAGTCATCAGGACCGAAGGCGGCATCCGTATAGGATAGTCTGGCTTTGGTGGTTGCCATCCAGATTTTTGCTTCTGGATGCAAAGTCTTAAATTCATCAAAATTCATATATCTGGACACATTTAAGTGTTCCCAATAATCCATTCCGGCACGCTTTATTTCTTTTTCATTTAAACGGAATCCTAAGGGCTCTATTAAATGGAGATCTGTGCCTGTTGCTACGCAGGTTCTTCCAATATTTCCTGTGTTTGCCGGTATCTCCGGCTGGTGTAAAATGATATGCATGATAGCTGCTCCCTGCCTGTTCAAAAACTATGAGGAAAGCGTGCTTGCCTCACTAAAATTTATTAATTATATCATGGTTTGAGTTTTTCTTCAATTTTTCAGGTGAAATTTTGGTCAAAATAATAATGATAGATTATGGAAATTCTAGTATAATAAAGATAATTCAAATGTAATGGAGATAGCAGGACATGTGTGAAGAAAGAGAATTAAGGTTTTCCATATTTATTCTATATAGTTTAGCGGAAAAATGGCAAAAGCCCCCGGCAGCGGTTTACAAAATATTGAATTCTACAGGAATTTTAGATGATTATATTATTGCTTGCTATGATGTACTGCATACACAGGGAAAAGAATATCTTGTAGAAGATATTACAGAATATGTGAAGGAAAAAGGGGTCAACATATGATTGTTTATCATGGAACGACAGAAATAATAAAAGTACCGGATGTTAAGCATTCCAAGCGATATCTTGACTTTGGAAAAGGATTTTATCTGACAACGTTTGAAGAGCAGGCAAAAAAATGGGCAATACGAAAAGCCATGAGACAAGAGAAAACGTCTACTATCAAATTTGCATAGTAAATCAGGACACTTTGGATCAGATATTGACTTTCCGTAAAGCGTATGAGGTGAAATGGCATGGTAGATAGAAAACAAATTTCGGTAATATACAGACAAAACCTGGAAAATGATATTATTAAAGCGATAGCGGATATTAAGCAGTTGAATCTGCGAAAGGCATTTGATATTTATTATTCCAGTAAATTAGCAGGTCAGATAGCAAATGGCAGTTATGGGATAGAAAATTTGGATGCAAAGTATCTGGCGGAAGATTTACTGGAGAATGAACCAGAGTTGCTTCAATAAATTTTGAAAGATTATCTGGCAGATGATTTATCTGCCAGATAATTTAAAAATCTGCGCATTTCTAATCCTCATTTCCGTCATCAGCCACCGGAAGGGAGAAGATAAATTCCGATCCAACTCCTTCTGTACTGATGACATTGATATGTTCTCCATGCGCATGGATGATTTCTTTTGTAATGGAAAGACCAAGTCCGGTGCCTTTCTTATCTTTTCCTCTGGACAAATCCGACTTATAGAATCGGTCCCAGATTAGTTTCAGGTTATCTTTGGGAATGCCGATGCCGCTGTCTTTGACCGAAACAAAAATCTTATTGTGTTTTTCAGTGGTCTCTATTTTAATGATGGAATCGGGATGGCTGAATTTGATTGCATTGTCTAAGAGATTGTACAGCACCTGTTGGATTTTCCCTATATCTGCATTTACAATTAATTCGTCTCCGGTCAGAATCAGTTCAATAGCGATGGTCTTGCTTTTGCAGGTTCCTTCAAAGGAGGCAGCAGTATTGCGGATGACTTTGTTGATGTCAAAAAGGCTCTTATCCAGCATGATTCCTTTGGTATTTAAGTTGTTTAGAGTGAGCAGGCTGTTGGTCAGCTTGGTCAGTCTGTCTGTCTCATTTAAAACGATGGTCAGATATTTTTCATACAGTTCCGGGGGGATGGTGCCGTCCAGCATGGCTTCCAGGTAGCCCTTAATGGAGGTGAGGGGGGAACGGAAATCGTGGGAGACGTTTGCCACGAATTTCTTCTGATCGTCCTCAGAGCGGGCAATCTCGCTTGCCATGTAGGAAAGGGCGGCCCCCAGATATCCAATTTCGTCCTCACTGTCTATCTGAAATTCATAGTGCATATTGCCGGCAGCATACTGCTCTGTTGCCTCGGTTATTTTGCGCAGAGGCAGATATACCATCTCGGTGAAAAAAATCAGGATGATCATGGAGAGCAGAAACAGGATAATCAACATTAAATAAGAAATATTTAAAAGGCTGTTGCAGGAGGTTTCGATACTTTTCATAGGATAATGAATCACCACATACCCGCGAACCTTGTAATCTGAGGTGATGGGAGCGAATACGCTCAGTTGTTCCTCGGAGAAGCTGTCGAAAAAGTTGCCTATCGTGTAGTAAGTATTTTCTGTGACGGTGGGGTCAAAGCCTGTAATCACCGTTTCTGTTTCCACGTCAATGGGAGACTGGGAATCCAGGATCATCCGTCCGGAGGGGTTGATGATCCATAGATTCGCTGAAAGATAGGTATCCAAAGCATCCAGCTGTTTCTTTACCGTATCAAGGGAAGTCTCATTGTTATACAAGTCGGAGGCATAGGTATTTGCGATCAAGGTCGCTTCTCTGTAAAGGGCGTCTGCTTTATCGCGCTTTAAATGCTCCAGAGTCATGCTGCTTACAAAAGTGGCAACGACCATAAATCCAAAAAAGCCAAAGATGAAGTATGCCAGAAGGAATTTCAAGTAGAGCGTCTTTCTCATTGGCGTACCTCAAATTTGTAGCCGATGCCCCAGATGGTGGCAATCCGCCAGCCCGCGTGATCATTTATTTTTTCGCGCAGACGTTTGATGTGTACGTCCACGGTTCTGGTATCTCCAATGTACTCATATCCCCAAATCTGGTCAAGAAGCTGCTCTCTGGTAAAAACATGGTTGGGGGAGGAAGCAAGAAAATATAAAAGCTCCAGCTCCTTGGGGGGCATCTCTACAGTCTTTCCCATATAGATGACAGAGTAATTCGTCTGATTAATGATAAGATCCGGATATTCAACACATTTATCACCGGGAGTATCTGAAGATGAAAAAGCCGGTTTGTATCTGCGCAGCACTGCCTTTACCCGGGCAACCAGTTCTTTGGAATCAAAGGGTTTTTCCATGTAATCATCAGCGCCGAGTTCCAACCCCAGAACTTTATCAAAAATTTCACCCTTGGCAGAAAGCATGATGATGGGGGTGGCAGATTTGGCGCGGATTTCACGGCAGACCTGGTAGCCGTCGATACCGGGAAGCATTAAATCCAGCAAAATCAGGTTAGGGGCAAAAGAGTCCGCAAGGAGCAGAGCGCTTTCCCCGTCGCTTGCAATCATGGTCTCAAAACATTCCTTTGTCAGATAAAGGGAAATCAGTTCAGCAATATTGCTGTCATCGTCTACAATCAGAATTTTCTGTTTGTTTACCATAGGAACCTCACTTTCTTAAAAACGGAGTTTATCAATCCTTAAATGTTACAATTGTGACACCTGCGTCACCCTCGCCGTATTCGCCAAGCCGGTAGGATTTCACATATTTGATTCTTTTTAAATGGCTGTGGATGGCGCTTCTAAGTGCGCCGGTTCCTTTGCCATGTACCACCCTTACTGTAGATAGATGTGCAAGGTAGGCATCGTCCAGATATTTATCTAACTCTGAAAGAGCTTCATCCACGGTCCGCCCAAGCAGGTTGATCTCGGGAGAAATGTTTAAGGACTTTGACATTTTAACTTTGCTGGTGTGGCTCTTTTGCAGGGAGGCAAGCCCGGCAGGGGTTTCATCCGCCAGCAGCACCAGATCCTTTACATTTGCCTGGGACCGCATGATTCCGCATTGGACAAAGAGATTTCCTTTGTGGTCGGGAAGAGTGCTTACCGTTCCCTTAAGCCCCATGGAAAGTATTTTGACGCTGTCGCCTATCTTTAACTGTTCGGGTTTTAGTTGTTTTCCTTTTTGCGGTTCTTTTGCTTTGATTGCCAGTTTATCATTTTTGCGGTTGATCTCACCGCGCAGGCGTTCTCTGGTTTTTTCCAGATCCTTCAGGGAAGCGCCGGGACCTGCTTTCTGGTAAATGCGGATGGTCTCGTCAGCCACGTTTTTGGCATCCTGCAGAATCTCTCGTGCCTGTTCGTTTGCTTCCCGCAGGATGCGTTCTTTGGCATTATCTATTTTTTCATTCTTTGCCTGCAATTTTTCTTTCAGAGACTTTACTTCTGCTTTGTAGGAGGCAATTTCCAGACGCTCCTTTTCAATGGTGACACGGCTTTCTTCAAGGTCTGTGAGCAGATCCTCAAAGCTTTTATCTTCGGTGGTGATCTGGGTCTTCGCAGCTTCTATGATATAGTCGGGCAGTCCCAGCTTGGAGGAAATGGCAAAGGCATTGCTCTTTCCGGGGATGCCGATTAACAGCCTGTAGGTAGGCGCTAGGGTCTCCACATTAAATTCACAGCAGGCATTTTCCACAAAATCAGTGGAAAGGGCATAAACCTTAAGTTCACTGTAATGTGTGGTTGCCATGGTGCGGATGCCGCTTGTGTGCAGGTGATCCAAAATAGCAATGGCAAGGGCGGCGCCTTCCGTAGGATCTGTGCCGGCTCCTAATTCATCAAACAGACATAAGGAGTTTTCGTCCGCATTTTTTAAAATGGAGACGATGCTGGTCATGTGGGAAGAAAAAGTGCTGAGACTCTGCTCAATGCTCTGCTCATCTCCAATGTCCGCATAAACTTCTGTGAAAATAGAAAGTTCTGAACGATCCAATGCAGGAATGTGAAGTCCTGCCTGTCCCATCAGGGTAAAAAGCCCCACAGTCTTTAAGGAAACCGTTTTTCCGCCGGTATTAGGTCCGGTTACGATCAGCAGGTCAAAATCCTTTCCCAGATGAATATCAATGGGCACCACCTTCTTCGGAGGAAGAAGAGGATGTCTTCCTTTTCGGATATGAATGTAATGCTCCGTGTTGAATAAAGGCATGGTGGCATTTTCATCCATGGCAAGGGAGGCTTTTGCAAACACAAAATCAAGATAAGTCATGATCCGTTGATTTTCAGAAATCTCAAAAATGTGTTCCCCGGTCTGGGCGCTTAAATCTGCCAGAACAGCTTCTATCTCCTCTTTTTCTTTGATGGCAAGTTCCTTTAACTGATTGTTCAGGTTTACGATGGCAGCAGGTTCAATGAAAAAGGTAGAACCGGTAGAGGACTGGTCGTGCACCATACCGGGTACCTGACTTTTATATTCGGCTTTTACGGGAATACAATACCGGTTATCCCGCATGGTGATGACAGCATCCTGAAGATAGCTGCGGTAGGAACCGTTTACCATGCTTGTAAGCTGGGAGTGGATCTTGTCTCCGGTGAGTGCAATGGAACGCCTTACGTGTTTTAGCCCGGGGCTTGCATCGTCCGCGATTTCCTCTTCTGAAAGAATGCAGCGGTTAATCTCGCCGGAAAGAGAGGAGAGGGGTTCTAAGGTCTGGAAGTAACCGGTCAGCGAGGTTTCCTTTTCATCATCCTTTGGTCCCCGGCTGTAAGATTTGATTCTGCTTACATTGTCTAAAAGTCCTGCAATTTTTAACAGTTCCGGTGCTGAGAGAGTACTTCCGATTTCCAGGCTTCTCAGTGACATGGAAACATCCCTGTTGCCGCCGAAGGATGTGGAGCCTTTGGAAAAAAGCATGGAAAGAGCATCGGCGGTTTCCTGCTGGGATTGGTTGATGGCGGTTAAGTCGGTCTGAGGTTTTAGTTCCCGGCACATGGCGCGTCCTGGTTCGGAGGATGCTTTTTCGGCTAAAAGATTGATAATTTTGGTATATTCTAATGTGTGTAATACTTTTTCGTTCATAAGGACCTCGTTTGATGTGTATTGATAACTTGTTTAAGTATAGCATATTTTGAGGCGGGGCACTAGAGGAGGAAAATAACTTTGGGGGGATAATAGTAGTAGTCCGCGCAGGATAGGTAAATATACCAATGTCGCCGGCTGGTCTGTAAAAGTGCAATATAATGCCGGTGTTTATTACCTTTTACTCCATTTATTGTTCGTAAGGAAATTATACAATTATTGGTAAGGTAATAATTGTGAAAAGGGAGGGGATAGGGTGAGTGCATTTACGTTATCGGAAATGAAGGTTGAAACATCGATAGTTATAGAAAATATACAGGTGTTTTGGATGGAAGCCAAGAGGAATGAGCATATCATGATAGGTTTGGAGGGGCTGGTGTCCCGGGAGGCTTTGGATGAGGTGTTGGTTGGGGCGCTGGAGGATGTTGATTTGAAGGTTTGGGTAGGTAATAGGTTGCTTTTTTCGGGGGTTATTAGGGAGGTTGGGATTACTCATGAAGGGCAGGAGCATCGGGTGGTGGTGCGGGGGATTTCTAAAACCGCGCAGATGGATTATGAAAAGAAAAGTCGTACTTTTCAGAATGTGAATAGGACTTATCAGGATGTGATGAGGGAAGTTTTGGGAGGCGTCGATGGGGCGGACTTAAGGTTTTATGTGAAGGATCGGGAAATTGGAAGTCCTCTTTATCAATTGGAGGAAACGGACTGGGAGTTTGTAAGGCGTCTGGCAAGTCATTTGGAGACTTCGATTGTGCCGGTTGTTATAAATGGCGGAGCGGCAGTCAGTGTTGGGCTTTTGGAGGGAAGGACTTATGAACAGGAAAATATGGATGCTTATGAGGAAAGGGTCTGGTTCGATAAGGAAAGGGGAAGCCGGTGCCTAATCATCAGCGCCTATGAGGATTTGGAGCTTGGGGATAGGGTAAAGTGGAAAGGGCTTCTTTACGCGGTTATAGAAAAAAGCTGTAGTCTTGATAAAGGATTGCTGTGTTTTAAATATACGCTTACATCAAAGGAGGCATTTGCTGCAAAGAGATATGAAAATCCTCATGCAGTAGGCAGGCTTCTGGCGGCAAGGGTATTAGAAACGAAGGATGAACAGGTGAAGGTAAAATTTGATATAGACAAGGCTCAGCCGACCAAGGAGGCTTATTGGTATCCTTGGAGACCGGAGGTGGGAAATCTTATGTACTGTATGCCGGAGGCAGGTGAACTGGTTTATATTCATTTGGGCGATTATTCGGAAAAAGAAGAGAGGGCAGTATATGGTGTACATGGAAACGGTGAGGGGCATCCTGAAATGCTGGCTGCCCATAGGTATTTCACCACGGTTGACAATAAACGGATGTATCTGCAGCCGGAACAGATGGGATTTAAAGATTTAAAGCAGACAAGCCCGCTGGAAGTGTCGCTGGCGGATGATTCGGGAATCAGTGCAATAAGTAACAAGAAAATCGTGATTTGGGCAAAAGATACAGTAGGCATTAAGGGCAATAATGTATTCTTTCAGGCGCCTAAGGAAGTGTCTTTAGTGAGACGGGATGGTTTCTCGCCCACGGTTATCAATATGTGCAATGGGTTTGATTCCGTAGGCGCCACAAATACTGTGTCGGTGGGAGGAGCAGAAAAGGCGGAATTTCCGCTGTTTGGTGAGTATAAACGGGAAGAGGGGAAGGAGTGGGGGCTGGACGGAATAGAAATGAAGATTATGGCATCCACTCCGTGCGGCGGATTGAAAAGCGGAATTGAAAAGCAGATACGGGGAGTCCAGGTGAACAGAATTGGAGGAGAAGGGGATTATGAGTAAGCACATTAAGACGGGCGGAGTAGGAAAAAGTCCGGCAATAGAAAAAATGAATCAGCTGAATGAAATCAGCAGCCGGGTGCAGGCTGCATCCATGCTGGAGAAAAAGGCTTTTGAGGCGCAGAATGAAAAAGCGATGCAGGAACTTTTAAAAAGAAAGCAGATTATAGAGGAATTTCATATTTGTTTTACCAGATAGAGAAAGGGTGGGGTTGCTTTGGTGAAGACGATATTTGAAAAGGAAACGGAAGGTTGTGGACAGGATGATTTACAGTTATCTATGTGGGAGTTGCATGATAAACAACTTGTAATAGAGCTTCCAGAAGGATTTGAAGAGATGGATGAAGAAAGGAAAGAAGAAAATTATCCTTTATCAGGCAGACCGGAAATGATTGTGGAGGATGGAGAGGGCAAAGTACAGATAACCTTTCAGTTTTTTCAGAAGGTGATGGGAACAGAGGAGACAAGAGACGTAACCGATCAAGTCCGTGAACTGATGGAGAGTACCTATGTACAATATCAAACTTCTCAAATTTATCTGGATACGGATGGAGAAATTCCGGTTGGATGGTTCCTTATGCATATGAATGATATTGAGAAGGAGCATATCAAGGCAGTATTTTCTATAAAGAAGCATATGGTGCTTTTAACCTTGACTTATCCCACAGAAGAAAATTGGAAATGGCGTGTTGCAAAAGATTATATTTTTGCTTCGATTAAGGAGGGAAATCATGGAACAGGTTTCAAATGATGATTTTGACTTTATTCTGCTTCGTATGAAAAAGAAATTTACTGTAAAGCCAGAGAAAAAAGGCAGAGAAAACGGAGGGGAAGGACAGGATTTTGGGATGGGTTTTTCCCTTCGGGTGCCGGAGGAGTTTGAGCGGGCAGATGCAAAAAGAGCCTCTTGTCTTTTCTGGTCAGAAAAGCGTCCTCCAGTTATCCTGACTACCTCAAAGGGAAGAGAAGGACTTACCTTTCAGTTTTTTAATGGGGAAGTGGAAGGAGAATCGCTTTTGGAATGCAGTAAAATGATAAAGCAACTGATTGAGCAGTTGGATGGGCGGTGTGTGTTCTACAGCGCAGGAGAAGAATCGGAGACTGTGTGGTTTGATTACAAAAGCTTTGCGGAAAATGAGTGTGTCTATAATCTGGTTTTCCTGTTTCAGACCAGTACAAGGAAGGTGCTTGGAACCTTTTTCTGCTTGTTTGAAGAATATGATAAATGGAAACCGCAGGTATTGAAACTGCTTAAAACAATCAAGACAAAGGAGGAAGTTCATGAGGGATTATAATATTGCCGCTTCACCGTTATCTTTTCTTTCTGTTCTGGACATTCAGATGAAGGAGGAAGTGGGCGAACATGGAGTATTAACGATTACAGGATACATAGAGGATGCAGCGGAGGAGGAATATCTTTTCCGTCTTGCAGGAGATGTCTGGGAAAAGATAGAAAAGGTGGGAATAGACGGAGAAAGAGAAACGATGTTCTGGGGAATAGTCATAGATTTTTCCATTGATTCGGGGTTTCATCAGAAGCAGATGACCTTGAAACTTGCCACTGGAAGCTGGCTGATGGATCAGGAAAAGCATCTTAGATCCTATCAGGACGGAAGGATTACCTATGAACAGATTTTCAGGGCCATTGGAAAAGGGTATCCGGATGGAGACATGATTTTTACCAGTTCTCTAGGAGACGCGGCGGAAAACCTTGTACTTCAATACCATGAGACGGACTGGCAGTTCTTAAAACGGCTTGCCAGCAGAAAACATAAATTCCTGACACCGGAATCCAGAATAAAAGGAACAAAATTCACTTATGATCTGCCCAGGGGTCAAAGCGTGGAATTTCCAGAACATCAGAAGTATACTGTAAAAAAAGAACTGGACGAATATAGGCGAAAGAAGAGCGGCGGATTGTCGCCCCTTTATGAGTATGATTTCCTGGTTTATATCGTACAGTGCAGAGACAATCACAGGATTGGAGATTATATGACCATTATGGGAAGGGAGTGGTATATTTACAAGATTCAAAGCCGCTTCATTGGAGGCGAGATGCTTCATGACTGCTATCTCAAGCTGAAAAGAGGCATAGATACTTTAGAAATCAGGCAAAGTGAAATGACAGGGGCATCCCTTGACGGAATCGTACAGAAAGTGAAAGAAGACAGGGTGCAGGTTGTAATTTTACAGGATGAAAATAAGCAGCAGGATATCAACATCTGGTATCCTTATGCCACCGTTTATTCCACTCCCGATGGAACCGGCTGGTACTGCATGCCGGAGCCGGGAGATAAGGTGCGCCTTACGATTCCCGGCAGGGAGGAAAAGGATGCATTCGTCACAAGTTCTGTCCATATGGAAACGGACAGCGCTGACAGAAAGGATCCAAATGTAAAATCTCTTAAAAGCAAGTATCAGAAGGAAGTGCGCTTTACTCCGGATTCTATTGTGATAACCAACAATCAGGGAACGAAAATCGAGCTTACGGATAAAGAAGGAATCCATATCGTCAGTGCCAATTCCGTTATGCTTGAGGCTGCGGAAGACATGACGATTTTAAGCGATACAGGATCTTTGATCGTGGCAGGAACCTCTTTGGTTAATCTTCAGCAGGGAGAGACCGCCATCAATCTGGACAAGGGCATTGCTTTTACAGGAGGGGAACTAAAGATTCAGTAAGAGAAAGATGGGTGCGGACATGATCATGCTAAGGATTTCCGAAAGAAGAGAAAAATTGCTTCTTGCGGCGGAGGAACTGCAAAGAGAAAAGTTTGAAAAGAGCATACGGGCATTAGAACAAGAATATCAAAAAGAGGAAAACCGCAAGGCGGTGATACAGGTATTTGAAGAACTGGCATCCTCTTGGAATCCGGTTTCTGTGGGCATAGAAAATAAAAAGAAAGCGGCAAGTCTTGGTATTACTTATCTCCTCAGCAGTATATTGATGGGGACTTATGAAATGAGACTATATCTAATGGGCGAAGAATTTTGGATGGAAGAGGCGCCTTTAGAGGCGGTATGGAGACCGGCACATTTCTATGAACATTTTGAAGAAGATATTGAATTTATCATAAAAAAATTGGAGGAAAGCTTTCCCAGAATGTGCAGGGCGGAGAAGGATGCGATAAAACTTAAATGTGCAGATTACTATCTGGCGGCAGTCTGTAAGCTGTGCAGGGACATGGGGGCGGAAATCGTGGAAAGCAAAGGCTTTCAGGAAATGGAGAAGAGGGATGATTTCTTTCTCTTCTTCGGAGGATTTCGGAAGGAAGGAGAAATCCTTTGGCGGATGAATGGAAACAGTGGCGGAAAGGATAAGTGAGCGGATGGAATATTTTGTACTGAAACCTCAATGGGGAAATCCAAGCCCGGAAATCACTTCCTGGTATGGAAAACTGGACGAGAGAAAGCTGACCAGAGAGCACTACAGGGAACTGCCCCAGAATTTTCTGCTGGATATGAAAACCGGAATGGATATTCTGTATCCAGATATTCTGATGGTTCCCTTTTTTCTGGTGTCAAGAGAAGTGCGGAATGTAATTCGGATGTATGACGAGGACATGCCTTTTTTGCATGTGATTTTATTTGATGCTAGGCAGGGGGAAAATGTGTTTTATTATTTACCGATACTTGCCGAGGGAAATGAGGACCGCCGGGAGGTTATTTATTGCACCCAGAACAGGGAACAGCGGGAAATAAGAATACGACTTGATCTGGCGGAGAGCCTGCTTGCAAGAGGGGCAGAAGGAATGGAACTTGAGAAGATACTGTGAAAAATCTGTATAAAGGAAAGGGGAACGAAGGAGAAGATGGGAAAGGATTATCTGGTAAACGGAGCGGGGCTGATCTGTGTAAATGGAACCGGCGTCAAAAGATTATGCGTCAAGAAGAAACGCGGCTATAAGGAAAACGGAAAGGAAAAAGCCAACTGCAGGGACTGTGAGGCAGGGATCAACATCCCGTATTTTGACAGCTGCAGGAAGAATGAAGAGACCCATATGTGCGACGGCTACATGGAGCTGGAAGAGCGGTGGGAGAATACGGAAGGCATGTCCTGCCAGATGGAGAGGATCAATGGCGAGGAAGCCATCACCATGAGCAGCGTGCTGGTGTGCAAAAAGGGCGGGCTCATCCTGCCTGTCACTTCCGGCCAGGGGGATAAGATACCGCTGATCCCGGCGCTGTTCGCCGCCAGATATGCGAAAGCCTTCTTCTGGGCAAAGGGGAAAGGCTTAGGCTGCCAGATCTTCGGCTGCGA
>JAAVAE010000015.1 GCA_014804245.1 Lachnospiraceae bacterium
CCCTATAAAAACGTCAGCGCTTGGCGAGGTTCCTCACGAGCCTAGCGTCTGTTACGTTTTTATGGAGCGGGAGCGCGACGACGTTGGTATATTTACCTGTCCTGTGCGGACTACTGGCTCCCCCATAAAAAGTACCTAATCAATATCGGTAATAGGGACTTCCTCCGCAACACAGTCCTCCTCCGCCGCAGCAAAGGTTGCAGAGCAGGTTAGCAATGCATAATTTCAAGCATAAACTGCTTCCCCCTGTATAGGGCTGACCATAGGTGTATTGTCTTTGGCGGTACCAGGTTCCCCCGTTTTCAAACTGATATACCAGATTGCTGTAATCACGATTGCCCGGTTCTAATGCCTGCGCCCGTCTGGCATGCTCTAATGCTGCTACCTGATTGCCAAGTCCTGCATGGGCAAGAGCACTGTAATAATACCATCTTGCACCGCGCGCGCTTTCATTCATGCCATCCAGCACGTTCCTTGCTTCCTTATAATAACCGTTTCTCACATAATTACCTGCCGCCCGCAGATGACCATCTTCCTCATATCCGGTTCCTGTATTTCCATAGCCATTGCCAAAACCGCCAAAGCTTCCGAAATCCCCAAATCCGCCGAAACCTCCAAAGTCTCTGTAGGTTCCGCCGTAGCCTCCGGTCGAACCGCCGCTTTGATAACTATATCCTTCTGTGCGTTCTTTCATAATCTGCTGATAGGCCTGCTGTATTTCTTTAAATTTTTCTTCTGCCTCCTCCCTATGCGGATTATTGATATTAGCATCAGGATGGTATTTTCTGCTGAGCGACTTATACGCTTTTTTAATCTCTTCCTCTGTAGCACTTCTGGAAATGCCCAGAACTTCATACGGATCACGCATTTTCTATTCTCCGTTCCCTGCTGTTTTCCTCATCCGGCCTGCCTCCCTCTTATGCCTGACCATCTCATAGCGGTACCAGATGCCGGAATATAAAATATTCCTTAAAATTTCTACATTATCTATGATAGGAAGCTTCTCGAATTCCTTGCAGCATCCCGCCATCATCATCGTAAGAATTGTCTTGATTTCTTCCTCAAAATCCGGATCATTATATCTCTTTGAAAGGGGATTATATCTTTTTCCTTTTAGATCGTCCTCAATATCCTCATAGGCATCCAGAAGGTAAATAAATTTCCCCAGATAATTTCCCATGACTCTTAAGCTTTCTTTCCATTCATCCTCCCGCACCGCCATGACCTCTCCCATGATTTCTCCAAAAATTCCTGCCATATGGTCAATGTCCTGATTCTGTTTTTTCTCTTCCATTGAAAGTTCACGCATAAGTCCTGTGATCTTTCTGGCCTTTTCTCCATACTTGATACAAATCTTCCTGCTTGCCCGTTTCAACAGCTTCCCGTATGCCAGCTGCGTTATCTTTTTCTCATCCTCCCAGTCATCCCTACATTTATAATAGGCAAACAGCACATTCATATCTGCCCCATACTCCGAAAATACATTCGTTCTGATCATGTGCTTTTCAAAAGGATGAGCAATGCATTTCACCATCCCCGTTTCTGTTTCCGGTTCATACAGACTACCGAGCAGCATCACCAGAAACGTCATATCATAAGTCAGGCTTAACTGCCCTGCCCTCCCATACTGTCTCCTTAAAGTCTGGCAGAGCCCGCAATAATAGGAGTGGTAAATATCAAACTCTTTAAATTTCATATCCCCCTTGTTGATAATAATATATCCGAACATGACATTCTCCTGTTTGATTTATAATAATCAGCTTTTCTTAATAAAAGTCTGACCGCACTTGGGACATCTGATTTCAATTTTTCCTTTTCCTCTCGGAATCCTGATCTTTTGTCTGCAGGACGGACATCTGTAAATGTGGTGCGTCTTCCGCTGTTTCATATCCCGCTTCCATGTGGCAAAAGTCTGTCTCACCTTATACGTGCAGCGCAAATAAGCGGTATTTTCCTCCCTGCGCTTATAGATATTCTTCGATAACATTCTGAAATAAGCATATATCAAAAGCACTGTTCCAATTAGATAAAATGCCCTTCCGCCCAGCAAAGATATAGCAAAGCAGATTAAGACCATCACCATCAGAAAACGGTTTAATTGATCCCCGCCATATCTGCCCTGCATGAATCGATATAATCTTTCTTTCATTTACGGTCACATCCTTCAATTTACGTTCTGTTTTTTATCCTACTTCTTTCTATGTCATAAATCAATTAACGCAATATAAAAGTATCTAAAGAATTTCTTAAAAAAAGCTGACCAGCACAGTCAGCTTTTTCTTATGATTTAAACTTTAAATACTTCCAACAGTTCAGACAACTCTTTCGACCTCTTTTCAAGGATTTCAGCTGCTTTATCCAGTTCTTCTACAGATACCAGCTGCTTCTTTGCTGTATCGTAAACGTTTTCTGACCCTGCGGCTGTCTGGGCAGAAACTGCTGATATAGCAGATATCGCGGAAAGCGTTGCATTACGATCTTCTTCCATATTCATGACATTATCGTTAATCAGACTTAGCGCTTTTAAAAGTTCTGATACCTGTTCACCTATCCGGTCAAAAGAAGCTGTTGTGAGAGAAACGGCCCGCTGCTGTTCATCCACGATACCTTCTGCCTGTTTTGCCACTGCTGCCGCCTCTTTAGTGTGATCCTCAATTTCTTCTACAATCCGGGCAATCTGTGAAGAAGAATGAATGGATTCATCCGCCAGCTTCTTGATTTCCTGTGCAACTACAGCAAAGCCTCTGCCTGCACTGCCAGCTCTTGCAGCCTCAATGGATGCATTCAATGACAGCAAGTTCGTTTGTTCGGCAATCTCATTGATTGCTTCAATAATTGTTCCAATCGACTTTGATTTTTCTTCCAGAGTTTCTATTGATTCGATGATGTTAGAGGTAATCGTTATGGTAGATCCCGTGCTATCTTTGAGTTGCGTCACAGAGTCCATACCCGTTTCAATTACCTGCTCTGCCCCTTTGGCCAGTACATTAATCTGATCTGAATTGTCAGCCACTTCCCCAATTCTTCCAGACAAAGCGTCCATCTGCTTTAAGCAGTCTTCAGATTCATCATCCATTTTTCCGATTCCCTGCCTCATTTCCGAAATCTCCAACTGGATATCCCTCGAAGATTTCACAAAACTGTCGGAAGCTGCCGACATGCCGCCGACCGCACTGGTCAATTCTCCGTTGACATCCTTGACACTGGCGACAAGCTTTTTCATATGAATCGTCATATCCGTAATACCTTCCGCAAGCAACTTAAATTCGTCTTTACGTCTGGTCTTCACTTCAACGGTCAAATCCCCCTCTGATACCTTTTGCAGCTTGCGTAACATATCATAAATTGCACCGCCATACTGACTTGCAAGTATGGAGCCAAGCAAAATAGCGATCAGACTGGCCAATACCACCAGAACAATGGAAACTCTCTGTATATCCGCTGTCTGCCCAATAATTGTCTCTCTAGGGATCAATGCGCAGATCAACGCATTTCTACTGTCAATTCTTGAATACAAAAATAAATATGTACCGTTTTCCACATAGGTAAAACCGCTGGATTCCTCACTGGCAAAAGCTTCATCCACATAAGATTTCCCTACAAAAACATTTCCTTCATTTTCCCCAGACGAGGAGGCTAAAAACTCTGTTCCGTCACAGGTGACAAAAGCCGTCACACTTCCTTCTCCCGCATCCAGTGAAGATATCGTGCTTTCTATTACGTTTCTGCTGATATCGACAAGCAACACAGCCCGCTCATTGTTAAAATATCTCGCTATTCTTGCGCCATACTGGCTTTCACTTGTCATAAGTTTTTCATCAATTCCGAACTGATTGCCAAACAGGAAAAATTTATACTGATCTTCATATACCATTTGCCCCTGCGGTGTTTCTATGAATGCTGAATACAGATTTGCTTCCGGCGTCTGGGTAGTCGTGATAGATTCCTGGGTGTCAGAGAGCATATAAATGTTAGAAACCAGCGCATCTCCGGTTACCGCTTTATTGAACGTATCTTTATATTCTATCGGGACGTAGTAATGCTTTGTATTGTCATTGTCCAGAAGTCCCCTGTAAAACTGTTTGAGGGTATCATCATTTAAATATTCTTTGTATTTGGTCTGCACCGTATCAAAAGCAAGGGCAAGATATTGGTTCATCATAGCAACCGTCTGTTCCGCAGAAGTCTCATAACTGGATATAATCTGATTGGATGCCTTCTGATAGGAAACAACCCCCAGAATAATGATAAATATAACTGGAATCAAAAAGGATGCAATCAGTTTAAAGCGGATTCTTCTGAAAAAGAGAATGGGGTTCCTACCTTTCTTCTGTCCGTTTAAAGGCTTTTTCTCTTTCCGTTCCTTTGATGCTTTTTCAGGTATATTCACCGCCTGTTTCTTTAAGTCAACACCTTTTTTCTTCATTCTGCCATCCTCCCATATGCCTGTACATTTTCACTTCGCCATTTTATAACATTTTACCAGATTTCATTTGCTTTTTCCACTTATTTATGTGCAAATTCAAATACTCTGCAACAAACGCTGCCGCGCTTCGCGGGTCGGCTTATTGTAACAAACGCCGCCACGCTTCGCGAGTCGGCTTATTGTAACAAAAAAGAGCAGGTTCTTCGCCTGCTCTGAAAATCTGCTGTATTAGTCTTCCACATCCTGATCTGCCGCTACAGCTGACACCACGGAAGATACCACTGACACAACCACAGCTATGATAATAATGAGTAATCCTCCAGCCAATAACATAAATTCCATCTCTGCATCTCCTTTTCGCCCAAATAAGATTGACTGCAAAATGTACAGACTTTCTGCATCATATTTGTACCAACATAACTATTGTACTAAATAGACAGCGGATTTTCAACCACAAAATACTATTTATGCTGCCTTCGAAACTGCACCGGCGTCATCCCGTATGATTTTTTAAAAAGCCTGTTAAAATGCTCCACAGTCTCATATCCCACGCTTGCCGCAATGCTTTCTACCGTCTGGTTCGTTTCCCTGAGCATGGTTCTTGCTTTTTTCATTCTTGCCTTTTTTACCGCCTCCTGAAAAGTAGCTCCAGTATGCTCCTTAATATATTTGGAAAGATAAGGACTTGAGAGATGGAAATTTTCCGAAAGATTCTCCAATGTCACATCCTTATAGTGGTTCTGCACATAGCGCATAATGTCCACGATCCGCTCTTCCCTTCCCTCTCTCACATTTTCCCCTCTGGCAGTCTTGTTTCCCGCAGAGACCAATGCTGCAACGGAGCTTTTAATGATATCTTCATCAACTCCTACGCCCCAATACATTTTCCCATTGCATAAGATTCCCACATAAGCTGCCGCTTTTGATGAGGATCCTCTTGATACGGCATGTTCTTCGTAAACCGATAATTCATAGCTGATACCGAAATACAGTTTAATTGCATTGCTCACCGCATCCAGCCTGCCGTTTCCTGAGGTCTCTATCACCCTCCGCTCTTTATTCTGCTCAATGGTCACCTCCGCCACAATTCCATCCTCAACCTGTCTGAAATGACACTCTGGGATATCAAAAATTTCCCTCTGATTAATATAATGATCTTCAAATATCCTATAAATATCTTCTGGCGTAAGTTCCTTATGCCTTTGGTCGGAAATACCTTTCATCAGATATCCTACCTCTTCCTTCATCTTATCAGGCAGTCCCATGCCAAAGTTCTGTTTCAAAATAAAGGCAATACCGCCTTTACCCGACTGACTGTTGATCCGGATCACATCAGATTCATATTCTCTTCCCAAATCTTCCGGGTCGATGGGAAGATAGGGTACATCCCAACGCTTTCCGCTCTTTCCGGCATCACGCCATGCCATCCCCTTGGAAATAGCATCCTGATGCGAACCTGAAAAAGCTGTAAAAACCAAATCCCCCGCATAGGGCATCCTCTCATACACCTTCATCCCGGTAAGCAGTTCGTAAGTTTCCCGCACTTTTCCAATCTCGCTAAAGTCAAGTCCCGGCTCTACTCCATGGCATACCATATTCATCGCCAAAGTAACCACATCTACATTACCGGTTCTCTCGCCATTTCCAAACAGCGTTCCTTCCACACGGTCGGCCCCTGCCAGGACGCCGAATTCTGCATCACTGATACCGCATCCCCTGTCATTGTGAGGATGTACGCTCAATATCACCGCATCCCTGTACTTTAAATGCTTATGGATATATTCTATCTGGCACGCAAACACATGCGGCATAGCAATCTGTACCGTAGTCGGAATATTAATGATCGCCTTATGATTCCGGTCCGGCTGCCACACATCAAGCACCGCATTGCATACTTCCACTGCATAATCAACTTCCGTTCCCGGAAAGCTTTCCGGGCTGTATTCAAAGGTAAAGTTTCCTTCCGTTTCCTCGGCGATTTCCAGAAGCAGCTTTGCTCCGTCCACAGCCAGCTGTTTTACTTCTTCTTTCGTCTTTCGGAATACCTGCTCCCGCTGTGCCACAGAAGTAGAATTATACAAATGAACAACCGCCGAAGGGGCTCCTTCTAAAGCTTCAAAGGTTTTTCTGATGATATGCTCTCTTGCCTGCGTCAATACTTGAATGGTTACATCCTCCGGTATCATATTCCGCTCAATCAGAGCACGCACAAATTGGTACTCCGTATCAGACGCCGCCGGAAATCCCACTTCAATTTCTTTAAACCCGATTTTCACAAGCATCCTGAAAAACTCCAGTTTTTCCTCAAGTCCCATAGGCTCAATCAATGCCTGGTTCCCGTCTCTCAAGTCCACACTGCACCAGATGGGCGGTGTGCTGATTGTATCCTTTTTCACCCAGTCATAGGTCACTTCCGGGGGCATAAAATAAGATTTTCCGTATTTTTCTGCTGCATTCATAAACATTCCTCCTATCAAATCAAAAGTCCCTATGAAACACCCATAAGGACGTTTCATAGGGACGTAAATTCTTTACGCGGTACCACCCTATTTCATGGCGTATCTGCCATGCACTCTTAAGCACTGTCATGCCTCTCCTTTTTACGGCAGGAATCTCCGTCTGAGCCTACACAGTTATGGAATGGGAAATCGTGTTTACAAATCCCGCATCCATTAACCTTCAGTCAGCTGCTCAAAGGCCAGTTCACCGTCCGCTTCTGACTGCCTTCCACCTACCGGCAGTTCTCTGCTTTCCCGCATTCAGCTACTACTCCTCTTCGTTGCATTTGGTAATTTGAATCTTATCATAGTCTCCGCCACTTCACAAGGCGCGTTTTTAATCAAATATCTTGATTTATTTTATCCTATTGTATTCTTTTATATATCTTCATGACATATCCTGTTTTTTTGTGTATAATGATGCTTGAGTTGGTCACATATAAAATATAAAAATCGGAGGTATAGACATGATTACAGATGACATTCTCTACATTGGCGTAAATGATAAGGATATCGACCTTTTTGAAGGGCAGTATACTGTTCCGAACGGCATGTCCTATAATTCCTATGTAATACTCGATAACAAAATTGCAGTGATGGATACCGTCGATCACAGAAAAAAAGAAGAATATCTTGCAAAACTTGAAGCGGCTCTTGATGGCAAATGCCCTGACTACCTGGTTGTTTCCCATGTAGAGCCTGACCATGCATCCAGCATCAAAGCATTCCTTGAAAAATATCCCTCCACCCAGCTGGTGGGCAATGCCAAAACTTTTCAAATGCTTGCACAGTATTTTGACTTAAACTTTGACTCTGCCCTCACTGTAAAAGAAGGGGATGTTCTTTCACTTGGTAAACATGAACTTCATTTCATCATGACGCCAATGGTCCACTGGCCGGAAGTCATGTTCACTTATGACAGTTTCAGCAAGGTCTTATTCAGCGCAGATGCTTTCGGCAAATTCGGCGCTCTGGACGCAGAAGAAGACTGGACCTGCGAAGCAAGAAGGTACTATTTTAATATCGTGGGAAAATTCGGTATGCCTGTCCAGACCGTTCTGAAAAAGGCTGCCGACTTGGATATCCAGATCATCTGCCCTCTTCACGGTCCTGTATTAACAGAAAATCTGGGTTATTACTTAGACAAATACAACATCTGGAGCAGCTATGAACCTGAATCAGAGGGTGTCTTTATTGCATATGCCTCTCTTCACGGAAATACTGCCGGTGCCGCCAATAAGTTAAAAGATCTTCTGACTGCCAAGGGCTGCCCTAAAGTCGCCATCGCTGATCTGGCAAGAGATGACATGGCAGAAGCATTAGAAGACGCTTTCCGCTACGGAAAGATCGTCCTTGCCGCTTCTTCTTATAACGGCAGCGTAATGCCTTTTATGGAAGATTTTCTGCATCACTTAAAAGGGAAAAATTATCAGAAGCGAACCGTTGCCTTGATTGAAAACGGCTCCTGGGCTCCTTCCGCAAACCGGACCATGACAGAGATCCTTTCCCAGATGAAAGATATTTCTATTCTGGATACCGCTGTGACGATCCGCGGCGCAGTGAAGGAAGAAAATCTGAAAGAACTCTCTGCTCTGGCTGACGCACTTTTATAAATTAACTGCCAGTATCACTCCTGTTGCACGGTTTAACGTGATTGCAGATGTCTTATTGGCAAATCTTGCTGCAATTCTCGCCTACCGCAGAGTGAAGAACACACACATAACCAGAATCAGCATATCCGGTGCACCGCCAATCGCAAAATGCGAAAGTGCACCGGTAAATGCTGTAAATGACATAATGAATACACTGGTTCCCACCGCCTCTTTGGTCGTCATAACCGGTCTGACAATAAACTTAATTCCTAAAAACGTAATTCAGCTATTGTACATCCTTTTCCGTCAAAACGCAACCGCGTGTGCTGTAATCCTCATAGATTTTTTCAAAATTATAATCAGGTGCAAATTTCCGGGCCGATTCATAAATCGACCGGATTGCTTCCGGCTCTTCCTCCAAATCCTCCGCAATTTCCTCTATGGTCTTATTTCTACATATCTTTTTGCAAATCAATTTAATTAATTTTAGAATTTCACCTTCTGATTTTCCTGCAAGCCTTCCTTCTTGTCTGGCATATGCAATTTCTTCCCACCTCTGCATATATTTCACTCCCATCTTTTCTGATGCTTTCAATTTCCTGACATTTTCATGAATCTGCCTTATGCGCATGCTTTCTGTATTTTCTACAATTTCATCTGTGGATGCTGTAATATATTCCATAAAATCCAGAAATTCCTGTGAAAAATCTTTCCGGTTTTTCCCTTTCGTATTGATAAACACCCTGACAGCCCCGTCTCCCAGCTTAAGATCCGGACATTCACGGCATATCCCCTCAAAGGTATATCGATAAAGCCCTCTTCCAAATATATCAAAGGGCGCGATCAAAATAAAGCAACTGTCATTGAGCAGATTGAAATCCGTGCTTCCCGGTCCTAAAAGGGATACATCCAGCTGCGCCTGATAATAACGGCTTCGTTTTATTAAATTTCCTGTATTATTCTGCTGCATTTCTGTATAGAAAATCTTCTTTTCTATGTCCATGCTGACTACATCCAATCGGACTTGACGCAATTGCGGTGACACTCGAAGTTCCTTCTCTGTTTCTGGTTTTTTCAGGAGTTCTATCTCATTTTCGAGTAAAATACTGATTACATTCTGATAGCATTCCATATTTTCCATCACTTCATCAAATAGAAATTTATCCACCAAGTTCAGCTTGTCCAATTTTGTAGTCACATTTTTCGTCATACTTTTCCTCCTTTAGCGCAGGAGATTCAGGTATGAATTATGTACTTAACACCTTCTGGTCTCTCATCCTGTTTCCTGCCTTATTTAAATTTGTTGGATTATAAAAGCAGGATTTCAATGAGTTGAGAACAGATATGTTCTATAGATACGGCTTCACCGTTAAATAAGCTTTCGCTTAAAGAAATCTTTTGCTTTGCATTTACTATATCACCATCCAAATTATATTGCAATTATTTTTTGATATTTTTTTGACAATCCTTCTTATTACTTATGGTCCTCTCTACCACATACGCTCAACAGGGTCTATCCGCACCATAACAAAAAGAACCGTCTTCCGGCGGTTCTTTTTTCATAGTATACCGATGTCCGATATTAGTCATCTCCCATGAAGCCGATGTTCTGCTGCCTCAGTGCATTCCCAGTAACATGAAGGGATATTCTTCATTACTTCGATAAATCAAATCTACCTCCATCGTTGCACCCTCTATCACTGCTACGGAAGAATAGAGTGGCACAAAAATCTCTATCTCCTCCCCTTCTTCAAAAAATCCTGATTCATCCTTGCAAACGATTGCTGTCTGCACGATACCCATCTCATTTGCAGACTCCGAATCATCAATCTCTATCACCTTTTTTGTTACATCAATTGTTACCCTTTCCAGGATGGCCCCGTCTTCCAACTCCGTTAGCTCGCGTACTATTCCATTTTCACTTTCATCCGCACTTTCCATCTCCGCTTTCTCTTTATTACTCTGCTGCGAACTTTCCTTGCTCTGCTCCAGATCTGCTACATCCTCCATTGCACCTGCCGTACTATCCTGCATCGCATCTGTATCTGCCGCAGACTCCACAAAACGGTCACCATCTTCCTCGGATAGCGCTTCCTCCCATCCTGCTCCTTCCGTGTCTTCCGGTGCGCATTCGGCGGCCTCTGCACTTTCTTCCATCGCACCCTGATCCGCTTTCATCTCCGTCGTATAACTGCCCTTTCCTTCCCTCTGTCCCATAAAAAGCACTGCCGGAACAATCAATACAGCACACAGCACTGCTGCCGCCATACCTGCATATCTTCCAAAATATATTCGCTTCTTCTCCTGCTTCTTTTCCTGCTCTTTCTCCGGTGTGGATTTTTCCGATAGTCCTGCTTCGATTCTGTCCCATAAATCCGGGATTTCACTTTGTGCCAGTTCTCTATATGCCTGTTCAAAATCTTTATTCATATCCACACCTCCTTAACTTTTTAATTGCATTCTGATATTTCCATGTCACAGTTCCCATGGGAATCCCCATGCACTGCGCAATTTCTTTGAAAGTAAGTTCTCCCAGGATCTTAAGACTGACGATCTGACGCTCTGAGGGCTTTAAGGTATCGAGTGCCTGACTGATAGTCATATCCTCAATGACTTCCTGCTCCACACTGCTGTCCGTGTCCTTTACCGGGAGCTTTGCCCCCTGTCTTTCCTCTTCCTCCGCCTCTGCACCCAAGTCCTGCATCAGTGCAGTCAGTTCCTCTTTCTTATGCTTTCTCAAAAAATCGATTGCCATATTTCTCGCCATAGTAGCCAGATAGCCTTTGTGACCGTTGCCGGGCTTAAACTGTTCTGCTTTGTCCCAAAGCCTGATAAAAAAGTCGCTGGTCACATCCTCCGCGTTTTCTTTATTCTGAAGCACCTCGTAAATAATCCGGTAGATATATCCCACATAATTTTCATAAATTTCCCTTAATCCCGCTTTATCTCCCCGGACCATTCGTGCCACAGCTTCCTCAAATTGATGCTCGTTCACATTTTCCTCCCTCTTCTTTGGTACGTATAAAGCTGCGTCATTTTATGGAAACACTCTGTTCCAGAATTGATTTATAGAAAAAGTTGCTGCCGGAAAAAGCCTTTCCCAGTAACAACTCCCTCTAAAGTTTCTTATTTCTTTTTCTGAATTATAATGCCTTAATTCTGTCTACTGCTTCTACCGTATTTTCATAGCTTCCAAAAGCAGTTAGTCTGAAGTAGGTCTCACCGCTGGGACCAAAGCCTGAGCCAGGCGTCCCCACCACATTTGCATTTTCCAGAAGATAGTCAAAGAATTCCCAGCTGGTCATCTGATCAGGCGCTTTCAGCCAGATATAAGGAGCATTGACTCCGCCCGATACCGTGTAGCCTGCACTCTTTAAGCCCTCCAATATATATTTTGCATTGTTCATATAATAAGCCACCTGTTGCTTTAACTGGGCTTTTCCTTCTTCCGAATAAACTGCCTCACCGGCACGCTGCACAATGTACGGTGCACCGTTGTATTTGGTTCCATGCCTTCTTGCCCAAAGGGAATGAAGGGATACATCACCGCATTTCAAATCCTTGGGAATTACTGTATATCCCAGACGCACGCCTGTGAATCCCGCATTTTTGGAGAAAGAATGAAGTTCGATAGCACAGCTTCTTGCACCTTCACATTCATAAATAGAGTGAGGAACATCCTCCTCAGAAATGTATGCCTCATAAGCTGCATCATAAATAATGACTGCTCCTACCTTATTCGCATAATCCACCCATTCCTGAAGCTGCGCTTTCGTGATGGTGGAACCGGTAGGATTATTGGGGAAGCACAGATAAATCAGATCCGGCGTCTCCTTCGGCAGCTGAGGGGCAAAATTATTCTCTGCCACACACGGCATATAAATCACATCGCTCCAGGTTTCTTTCGCACTGTCATATGTGCCGGTTCTTCCTGCCATAACATTAGTATCTACATATACCGGATATACAGGGTCGCAAACCGCAATTTTGTTATCCACACTGAAAATTTCCTGAATATTTCCCGAATCGCATTTTGCACCGTCAGATACAAAGATCTCATCTGCAGAAATCTCACATCCCCTTGCCTTATAGTCGTTGTCGGCAATGGCATTTCTAAGGAACTCATAACCAAGATCGGGGGCATAACCCTTAAATGTTTCTGCCTTAGACATCTCATCCACAGCACCATGAAGCGCTGTAATAATTGCCGGTGCCAGCGGCTGTGTCACGTCTCCGATTCCAAGACGAATAATCTTCTTGTCCGGATTTGCCGCTGCATAAGCATTTACCTTTTTCCCAATGGTTGAAAATAGGTAGCTCCCGGGAAGTTTTAAATAATTGTCATTGATTTTGAACATATCGTTCTTCCTCCTGATCTAAATCTTTTGATTTTATACTTGTAATTTTTATATTGAAATTTCACCTTTAAAAACAGTTACAGCCGGTCCTGTCATATACACAAGATTGGCTTCCCTGTCCCACTGGATCTGCAAATTTCCACCTAATAGTTTAACAGTAACCTGCTCCTTCGTCAAACCATTTAATACGCAGGCAACTGTGACAGCACATGCCCCGGTTCCGCAGGCAAGCGTTTCTCCGGTTCCTCTTTCCCATACACGCATCTCTACATTTTCCTCATCCAGCACCTTTACAAATTCTGTATTGATGCGCTTTGGGAAGCGTACATGGTTTTCAAAAAAGGGACCTATCTTCTCAAGAGGAAGAGATGACACCTCATCCATAAAGATCACAGCGTGAGGATTTCCCATTGACACGCATGTCATTTCATAGATTTTATCCTCCACCTCTATCCTTTCTCCTATGACTTCATCTGCATTAGAAATGACCGGAATATCCGCTGCCTTTAGTATCGGCGTCCCCATATTGACTTTAACAGTCGAAACTTTTCCATCTTCCACAAATAAGTCAAGATATTTGATTTTGCCACAGCTGATTACGCTGATGGAGGTTTTATCTGTCATTCCCTCATCATATACGAACTTTGCCACACAGCGGATTCCATTGCCGCACATTTCGGCTCTTGAGCCATCCATATTGTACATTTCCATCTCAAAATCAGCTTCCGTGGAAGGATTAATAAAAATGACTCCGTCTCCGCCAATACCGAAATGCCTGTCGCTCAGACGCTTTACGATTTCGGGCTTTTGCTCTTGACGGATTTGCTCTTTTGCGCCATCTACATAAATATAATCGTTGCCGCATCCATGCATTTTTGTGAACTTCATATGATCATCCCCCTATCTTTTAGACAGTTTGGCTGTCTTTGTTTTCGTTGTAGTCCGGCAAAGTCATTTTGAACAGGGGCAGTGATGTGGGGGCGGTTATTCCCCTGCGCCAGGCTGGGTACAAAGGATATCGGAACCTATGTACAGTGTGGTAAGAAGGGCTAAGTATCCCGTAGATAGGTGCATCCATGAGGACGCAAACGGCGTATTGACCCATCCATGGGTCAAGTTACGCCTTCGGCACAATAAGCTGGCACGCGAAGCGTGGCAGCGTTTGATGACGTCACTGTCCGCCGATTGCTGGGTATCTATCGGGATACTAAGTCCTTCTAACCACTTCCCATAAGGCTCCGATATCCTTTGTACCCAGCCTGGCGCAGGGGAATAACCGCCCCTACAATACTGCCCCTGTTCAAAATGACTTTGCCTCATTCATATAAAATAATATACCACATTTTTCCCCATATCATTATCACTTTCTCTGCTATACAGTGTGCAAAAAATGCTAAATTCCCCTCCAAAAGCGACACTTATCTCATTCTTACCGTATGTGTGACAAGGTATCTGTCTCCGGCAAGTTCTTCTATTTTTAGATCCATTTCGCAGGAGGATGCCAAAACGGCTTCCATCGCATGATCCATATATCCCTGTCTATAGGCATCTGTCCGGTATGCTGTATCCAGTTGCTGTGCCAGCATCTGTCCTTCTATTACGTTGGAAAATTCATAGTTTCCTGTTCCCATTGCAGTAATTGTGGCGTAGCAGTTATCATAGTAGTCTGAAAGGCTGTACAGGATATCTGCCTCCGACATGCCCGCGTCTTCAATGCTCCTTAGATTACTCTCCCATATCCTCATCTGGTCGGCGGAAGGTTCCTGGTTCCGGTAAAGCTGTCCGTTACAGGGCGGAAGGTAAACGGCAAGTTCCTGTCTTACGTGGGTATCTGCATAGTCCTGATCTGTCTTATTAAAGTAATCATACTTTCCGCCTTCTGTATCGTCCCATGTGGCATCTACATTGTAATATCCGTCCTCCAGTGCAACAATATTCCATGCATGGTTCTCTCCTGCATAGCCAGTGCAGTAATAGCAGGGAATTCCCAACTGCTGTAACAGATATTGAAATGCCCTTGCATATCCGGCGCAGACCGTCTGACCGTTCACTAATGCACCATAGGCGCTCTGATTCATTTCCGCCCTCAAGTTGTAGGATAACCGGTCAAGGAGTGTATCATGAATGAACCTTTCTTTCTCATAATCGCTTCCGAACTGATAAGCTTGGTTTAAAATCGCATTTGCATTTTCATTGAAAACGGCTTTTGCCTGATCCAGATTCTGTGCCGTCCGGTTAAATCTTAGATCAATCTCCACACATTGTCCGTCTCTTCTGTACTTGCAATAATAAACTGTTTCCATCCAAAAAAGTTCGGGATGGTCATTGTAAACTGCGGCAAAAACATTTCTAAGCTGTGATGCAGAGATTGCTTCTATCGGTGCAAATGATGCATTGAGCGCATTGGCATTTGCATAAATCTGCCGGTAAAGATGCCGTCCTTTTTCATCCAGCATCCCATAATAGGGATAAAAAGCAGCGTCAAAAATAAGACCGTCCCCTGTATCGCCGACACTAAGCTGATTTTCCAGCGTTCTGGCTGCATCGTCTTCAATCTGCTCTCTTTCATCCTGAACCCGCTGATAACCGTTTCTGCCCGATACGCTCTCCGGTATAAGTACATCCGACTGTTCCGGCGAAATATACTCGGGGTTGATATTTTCAATCAATCCCGCCGCCTCTTCCCCCGCAGTTCCTCCCGGTCGTTCATTATATTCCTGCCCCAATGCATCCCCGCGCTGATTTTGCCCCTCTGCTGCGTCATAGGGTGCTTCCGCCCCGTAACGGGTATCCAAATCATTCTGATCTACCGCCACGGTGATTTCCGTCTGATGTCTGTCCGGATAAAGAAATTCTGCTATCGCGTCCGTAACATCCGGTCTGAATGCACACAAAATGACTAGGGCTGAAAATAATGAAAATAAAAATAATAGTAAAATACCTATTCTCTTTAAAATCTTCATAAGAATCCCCATGCATATCGCAAGTTTTACTCGCGATACTGCTTAAATAGAAAATGTTAACAACGAATGCTACGCGGTTCCCTTACCCTTCCCGTATGCATGTCAGAAATCTTTCTCCATACTTCTCATACTTATATTCACCAACTCCTGATATCGTAAGCATCTCTGCTCTGTTCTTCGGTTTGACAATACACATATGGGTTAAAGATTTGTCCGAGAAGACAATATATGGCGGTACCTTTTCTTCTCTTGCAATCTCCATTCTAAGGGTCCTGAGCTTCTCAAACAGAATTTCCTCTGCTTCGGAAAACTCCCTGCCTGCCAGCGCAGAACTTTTGGCGCTTTTCTTCCCGTCTGCAGATTTTTTACCTGATTTTACTTTTGCCGGATGCTCCTGCTCTTTTGCCATCTTCATCATAATAGATTCCTGACCGCTTAAAATGATTTCAGATTTCTCCGTCAGTTTTACGATTGCATACTCATCATTTGTCAGCACCAGATAATTCTGCATCAAGAGATGGTTCATGATCTGCCGCATTTTGTATGTAGGCACCTTTTTCATACTTCCATAAAAGGAATTATTGTTCATACGATATCCTCTTATCTTTGCCGTATCCGCCCCATGAACCGTCTCAATGATGACATTGACCCCGTATCTCTGATGACATTCTTTCACACATCCAATCAGCGCTTTTGCCATTTCCGTCACTTCCACCGTTTCAAACTGACTTAAGCAGTTTGAGCAGTTCCCGCAGTAATTGCTGCCATACTCCCCAAAATACCTCAGAATATAGTCCCGCAGGCAATCATTGGTAAAGCAGTAAAAAGTCATCATGCGAAGCCTTTCCCTGTCTCTCTCCATAACGATTTGTCTTGTGAGGGCGTCAAGTTCCTGATTGTCCTGATTATTTTCTATAAAAAACTGATTGGTAATCACATCCTGACCGCTGTATAAAAGAATGCACTCCGCCGGCTGACCATCCCTTCCGCCTCTTCCTGCTTCCTGATAATAGGACTCCAGGTTCTTGGGCATACCATAGTGAAGCACAAAGCGTACATTTGACTTGTCAATTCCCATGCCAAAGGCATTGGTTGCCACCATCACCGGCTTTTTGTCATAGATGAAATCTTCCTGATTCCTTTTCCTATCCGCATCCGCAAGCCCTGCATGGTATTTCGTTACGGCAAAGCCATCCTGCCCGAGTTTCTCACAGACTTCCTCCACCATCTTTCTGGTAAGGCAGTAAACAATGCCGCTCTCCCCCGGATGACAGTCCAGATAGTTCTTGACAGCCCCATACCTGTCCTTAGGCGACATCACGCCAAAGTACAGATTTTTTCTGTCAAATCCGGTTGTGATCATCGCAGGTTCCTGCAGCATCAAAATATCAATAATATCTTCCTTGACCTCTTTCGTTGCGGTTGCCGTAAATGCTGCCACAACAGGTCTTGCCGGGAGCCTTCCTATAAACTCTGTTATTTTTAAATAGCTGGGTCTGAAATCCTGCCCCCACTGTGAAACGCAGTGGGCTTCATCCACTGCAACCATTGCAATATGCGTATGCAGGGCAAAATCCAGAAATTCTTCCGTCACAAGCCTTTCCGGTGCCACGTAAATAATGGGATATCTTCCCTCCTTTGCATAAAGAAGTGCCTTCCTGTACTGCCCCGGTGTCAAAGAACTGTTTAGATATGCGGCGTGAATCCCCGCCTGATTCAGTCCTTCCACCTGATCCTTCATCAGCGAAATAAGCGGGGAAATGACTAGTGTGATCCCCTCCAGCATTAAGGCGGGAATTTGATAGCACAGAGACTTCCCAGCCCCGGTGGGCATAATGCCAAGTACGTCCTTCCCTTCTAAAATACTGTCAATCAGATATTCCTGCCCTTCTCGGAAGGAATCATACCCAAAGTACTGTTTTAATAGCTTTTGTTTCTTCAATTCATTTTCCTCATTATGGTCTCTTCGGTCTTATCATTATATGCCAAAAAAAAACTTTAGGCAATGCAGTGTTTTGTTATTTTTTGTGATATAATTCCATGAGAGCGCTAAGAAATGACAGGTGAAATGAAAGTTGTAAAGGAGAACCATATGATTCAATATAGAAATCTATCCGCAGATGAAATTAACCAAGAACTATTTAAAGACTTCATCCGCCACCAGGTCGTTACCAAATGTTGGCGGAAGGAAAACAATGAATGGGTAATCAAAGACGCACCTTCTATTGATGATTGGGGAGAAGAAGAGTATAAAATATTAGTCTCATGCCTGCAGCATACCCTGATTACAGGCGGTTTTGTGTATGCTGCCTTTTATCACGATACCTTGAAAGGATTTGTCTCAGTTGAATCAGATTTGTTTGGCGATGAGCAAAAATATCTTGACTTATCCAGCATCCATGTCTCGGAAGATATGCGCGGAAGCGGAATCGGAACAGTGCTTTTCCTATCCGCAAAGGAATGGGCAAAAAAGCAGGGTGCCGCAAAATTATATATTTCTGCCCACTCCGCCGTTGAAAGCCAGGCTTTTTATCAAAAAATGGGATGTGTAAGCGCACGATTCCATCACCAAAAACACATAAAAGAAGCCCCCTACGACTGTCAGCTGGAATGTGAATTATAAATAATTGAATTTGCTTCTCTGCGGAAGCAACTCTCCGATGCTTTAAAGTTAAAGCAAAAATTCAGAATTACTCTGGACAGTAATGGAAAACATCGTATAATAAAAGAAGCAGTGCCAGTTCTGGGAAGAGTGCGGCTATGCCGTATTGCCGGTGTCTCGGTTCACTTTTATGGATATCCCGGAGGAACACACGGCAGCTGGCACTGCTTTCTTTCTATCTCTATTTACCACTCAATCTTAACCTTAAACAAATCCCCGTCAATCTCCACTTTCATGCTGCCGCCCTGCAGTTCCACGAAGCTTGTTGCAATAGCAAGCCCCAAACCGCTGCCTTCCGTATTTCTGGAACTGTCGCCGCGCACGAACCGCTCCGTCAGGTTTTCCGCCGGTATATTAAGCTCCGACGCTGACATATTCTTAAGTTCAATACTGATGCCATTTTCCGTCTTTTGGGCATTGATATAGACTCTGGTATTCGGCATGGCATATTTGATGATATTGGTGTAAAGATTTTCAAAAATGCGATACGTCTTCTGGGAATCAAGCTGCAAAATAACCTTTTCCTCCGGCACATGGAAGCGGAAAATAAGCCCCGTCTCCTCCACCCGGTCCTCATATTCCAGATAGACCTGACGCATCAGATGGCAGATATCCACATCCACAGGATGAAATGTAATGTTACCGCTGCTTGCCTTGCTCACCTCAAACAAATCTTCTATCAGGTGTTTCAGCCTCTCAGATTTCTTTTTAAGAACGCCAAGATACTCTTCTCTCTGCTGGGGTGTAATATTCTCAGACTCAAGCAATTCTATATAAGTCGTGATTGCCGTGAGAGGCGTCTTTAAGTCATGGGATACATTCGTAAGAAGCTCTGTTTTCATTCTCTGGCTTTTTACCTCCTCGTCCACCGCTGTCTTAAAGCCATCCTGTATTTTGGACAGTTCTTCCTTATAGGATTCAAAGATGCCCCAATCCTCCTCAAACTCTGTCTGCAGGTTTCCCTCTGCTATAGAGCTGGTCGCCTGAAAAAGCTTTTGATACTGCTCCTGTATCTTCTGCACATATTTTTTCAGGGCAAAATAAAGGACTACGCTATAAATTATCAAAGCCACCCATCCGAACATCCACATAAAACACACTGCTGCCAAGAAGAAGAAATTGATCAAGACAAGCTTTCGGATTGTTTTTTCTGCATTTCCCTCCAAATCCGTATGAAGGATTTCTTCCTTAAATCGCTCCTTCCGATTTCTGCATCCATCCGTAAACCAATGGACTAATTTCACAATAATACTTCTCTCCCTCAAAAAACCTTTGAGCCCCAGATCAAACACTTCTCCTAATGTCGTGACAAAGTAATACCATGCGCCAAAGTACAATGCCAATACCACCACATTGATCCCCCCTGTCAGTACCGGATAGAATGCACCGGGCAAAAATTCCAGATATTTGCTATATATCTCTGCAAAAATCCCGTTGTTGGTATAACACACCAGTCCCACTATAATAGAATAGAAACCCAAAAACAGACAGAACATGGAAAACAGACTGATTTCAACATGGAGTTGAACACATTTTAGTTGATGCAGACAATATCTTTTCGTTCTTGTCAGCAAAAGGGCTGCTATGGCAAGCAGAATCAAAATACTATCAAAAATATGGGGAGTGCCTGCACGCTCATATGCCATCTCCCACTGATATCCTGCCATAATCGTATCTGCACTCCCACCCCATGACAGACACAGCGCATCTTTCTGCTCACTGGTCAGTGCATAAATAAAGGTTACATCTTTAGGTCTGTCTGTCACATGGAACGATACCTGCTTCCCTTCATCATAAAAGTTAAAAACAGTCTGATAATACAGCGTATTGCCAACGTAACTGTTAAAATCACGCTTAAGTTCCTCTCTTGACATAACGCTCTGGATGCACTTTAAAAGTTCATCCGGTTTTTCATCCCTTACCGATATATCTGCCAGATTCCCTGCACTGTCATAAGTCATCATGGCATAGTAAACGTACGGAACTTCTTCGCCTTTGATTTGTTTATCTTTATACAGCAGTTCAATATTTCTGCCTGTATTCTTCATAACCTCTCCGGTGTTATGGTCAATCACGCAGTAATCTACGCTTTTGGCAATTCCATCCATTATTTCATTTTTCAGTCCCTCCATGTAGCGATCAAAATCTTCTAAAAGTTCATTCGTAAGACCCTTGGGTGTTCTTTCCTCTTCAAAATCCTGAATACCCTCAAGTTCATCCAACAAAAGTTCTTTTTCCTCAATCACCAGATATAATTCAGGATAGCTTACTTCTTTTTGCTGTATCTTATCCAGCATACTCTTATAAAGAACAAGATTGCTCTGATAAAACTGTTTTAAAAGCTGGTCACTGCGCAATTCACCTGTATAATAACTCATAGCCTGCTTTTTAAGTGCAGGATAAAACGCAATAAAAACAATGATTGAAAGTGCGATCATCCCCCCTGCCATTAAGAAACTGAATTTATTACTGCTTTTCGATTTTGTATCCAACTCCCCACACCACCTTTAAATATTTTGGTTCCTTCGGATTGATTTCAATTTTTTCTCTTATTTTTCTCACATGTACCATAATCGTGTCAGTGTTGATTGCCTGTTCATTCCAGACCCTCTCGTAAATCTCTTCGGCACTGAACACTCTCCCCGGATTTTTCATAAGCAGCAGCAGAATCTTAAACTCTAATGGGGTAAGCTTGACCGGTTTGCCGTCCACGCTGCACTCCACCGTATCCTCATTCAATTCAAGTCCCCCAATCACATAGACCTTGTCATTTTGACTTTTGTCCCCTACCGCTTCTAGAAATTTAGCGTATCTTCGCAGATGAGAGTTAACTCTGGCAAGCAGTTCCATAGTGGTAAAGGGCTTCGTCACATAATCGTCGGCACCCATATTAAGTCCCATGATCTTGTCCACTTCTTCTGACTTTGCTGAAAGCATGATTACAGGAAACTCATAGCCTCTTTCCCGAACCTTCATCATCATGGTGATTCCGTCCATTCTCGGCATCATTACATCCACGATTGCCAGATGGATCTCCTCCTGCGCTATCTTCTCAAGCCCTTCCACGCCGTCTGCTGCCTGAAATACAATGTACCCCTGGTTTTTCAAATAAATTTCAATTCCCTCACGAATCTCTTTGTCATCTTCTACAATTAAAATATGGTATGCTTCCATGTTGTTCCCCCTTAAGAATTTTATCTGTCATCATCCCAAGTATACCATATCTTTCCTTCTATTCCCATTTCTATGCCTCTGCTGCCTTTCGCTTTTTTTATAAATCGCCTGTGCATAGACCAAGGCTGCATCTTTTGCAATTTGCATGCTGCTATAACTGTGCGCTGTTGCAAGCGCCCCATGACGCAGCACATCAATCTCCTTCTTTTCCAGAATATCCATCAGCTTCTTGGTAAACTCTTCCTCTGACACTTCCGTCATATATCCGTTTTCCCCATTTATCACCACATCCTGGGTGCCTGTAGCGCGAAGTGCTATGACAGGCGTGCCAACTGCCATTGACTCAAGCAGTACAATCCCCTGGGTTTCCGACAGCGAGGGAAATAAGAACAGATCCGATGCATGACAATAATTTTTAATCTCCCGGTTCGGTACCTTTCCTACAAAGAAAATTTCATCTCTGATTCCCAGTTTATCCGCTCTTTTCTCCAGTTCTGACCGATGCGGTCCGTCTCCGATAAACATCAATCTGAAATCATTCCCAAAAGAGTCCTTAAGGATTTTCATACAATTTAGTAAAAAGGTAAGATTCTTTTCCTTTGCCAGCCTCGCCACCGTACAGAAAAGGTACTTTTTTCCTCCTGCCATTTCCTGCCTGATATGCAAAGCCTTCTCTTCTTCAGGGGCAAAGCTGTCCTCCGGAAGCCCCGTAGGGAGTACCCGGATATCCGCATCCGGCTGTATCTGTTCCAGGTATTCTTTCATCAGCGGTGTCGGTGCAATCACCATGTCACAATGCTTCGTATAGCCTCTTACATATACCGGCATGATTCTTTTCAGCTTTGACAGACCAACGTAATGCAGATACTGCTCATATCGTGTATGGTAGGTAAACACCATAGGCACATGATATTTCCACGACAAGTACCTTGCAGTCCTTCCAATCATCATGGGATGATGTACATGTATGACATCAAAATTTCCTTCTCTGAACTGACGCTCTATTTCCAGATCCAGACTGTTCGGCACTGAAAAGCCGCCGCTCACTCCGCGTATCAACGCTTTGTATCTCACTACATCTGCTTCTTTTTCCTGTTCGTCATAGCTAGGAGCAAAAACGACCACCTCATGTCCCAGCCTTCTTAAGCTGTCGCTCAGCCTTTCTATGGAAATCGGCACACCTGCCACAAAGGGTTTGTAATTATTCGTCATCATTGCAATCTTCATCCTGCACCTCCTATGCCAGATAGGTAAGGACAGCATCGCCCAGATAATATCCTACACCCACAAAAAACAGATTCCACACCAGGATCCCAAGGGTAGAACTGACTGTATACTGTACCAGATTCATTTTTGATACTCCTGCGGGTATAGAAACCAGCGTTCTTACCATAGGAACCAGTTTGCTTACAAAAATACCGACACTGCCCTTTTTCCGAATCCACTCAAGCTTTTTCTCAATTGCCGGTCTCTGTTTCGGGAACTTATTCAGATATTTCTGCAAAAACAGCTCTCCGCCTTTGTAACCCAGATAATACAAAATCATGCTTCCCGTAAGGCCCGCCGCTACCGTAATCAAAAGCGCCGGAATGAACCTTATATTTCCCCTGGCTGCCCACAAACCCGCAAGAGGCATAATGACCCCCGCCGGAAATCCCGGCAGATTCAAATACTCCAAAAGCACAATTACAAAAATGGCAATCCCTCCATACCTTGCAAAATACTGCATAATCATTTCCATTGTCATATCCCGCACATCCTTCCTGCTTTGCATTACAGTTCAGCTTCCAGCTAAACTGCTCTCGATTTACATATAAATTGCAATTTCCTATTTGCCATATACAACGGATTACAAAAAGAGAATACCTCAAAAACCTAAACAAAGTCCGGAGATATTTCTTAAGAACTTCTAAATATTCTATAAGCAGTTTTTTAAGATGTATTTAGTTTTTAAAACTACGTTATAAAACATTACCATCTCAAAATGTGCATTTAATATGGGATTTCATATTGATTAATTCTACAAGAAGTGGTAAGGTATTGTTTGAATTAGATTTCACTTTCTACGCAACGATACCATGAAAGGATATGATAGAACATATGAGCAAAGCATTTCATATTTTCAGCGACGGTTCCTGTGATCTGCCGCCCCAACTGACAAAAGAAAAAGATGTAACAGTTGTCCCTTTTTATGTGTCTTTTGATGACGAGCATTACCAGAAAGAAATAGAAGAAATCGGAATCCGCGATTTTTATCAGAAAATGGTAGATGAGTCCAAAGTATATCCTAAATCCTCCATGCCTTCTGTTCAGGATTATATGGATGCTTTTCTTCCCGTCGTGAAACAGGAAGTACCTATCATCTGCATCTGCATCACCACCAAGTTCAGCGGTTCCATGCAGTCCGCCGTCAATGCAAAGAATATGCTTCTGGAAACCTATCCCGATGCCCAGATCACGGTGATTGATGCTACGATCAATACAGTATTGCAGGGACTTTATGTTCTGGAAGCAGTGCGTATGCAGGAATGCGGCGCCGGATATAAGGAGACGGTTGAGCGGCTGGAAGAAATCAAGTCNACGGGACGCATCTTCTTCACTGTCGGAAATATGGAATATCTGCAGCACGGCGGCAGAATCGGCAAAGTTGCCGGAATTGCAGGAAGTGTTTTGGGAATCCGGCCTATCATCACATTAAAGCAGGGCGAGATTTTCCCCTCTGGGATTGCCAGAAGCCGTAAGAAATCCATGGAAAAGACAATTGATTTGGTTGTAAATTATCTGGAAGAACAAGGAGAGCCCATCGCACATTTCAGTATTGCTGTAGGCTATGGATATGACTATGAGGAAGCTCTTTCCTATCGCGATATGGTGCTTAACGTATTAAACGAAAAATATGGCTTAAAAGAACTTCCCATTTATCAGATTGGAGCAACTATCGGCGTACATACCGGTCCCTATCCACTGGGACTTGGAATCATTCGGAAATCTGTGCTGTAGGATTCCCTTCTTCCATTGCGCNTTGCAGCANNTCTGCCACTCTNNGGGNAGNTATGCCTTCCCGGGCGGCATATTGCAGGATGCCCCCAAGCTCCTCCTTGATATATTCTTCGGGTTCATCCTTGGTAATGCCAATAACAATTTTATATTTCTTATATTCAGCCGGAAATTTTTCCGGCATTTCTTTTACAAACTGTACTACCGGTATATCTGTGAACATAACCTCCCTAGCTCCCGCCAAAAGGACAACATCCTCCATGATCTTTTTTTCTACCTCTACGATTCCCTCTGGCACACATACAGCAACCGCAGGCTTTTTAAATAACCTTTTCCCCAAAGCCTTTTGGAGCAGATGTCTAAACAATTCACGCGCCACCACAAAATCCACAATCATTCCCTGCCTTAGCGGCGAAACTACAACCGTATCCTTTCTGCCTTCTCTTGCTATGCCTTCCGCCTCAGTTCCATATGCAAGNACTCTGCAACTCACTGTGTNAAATGCCACAAGNGACTTTTCCTTCAATACCATTCCCTTGTCCTGTATATAAATTACAATATCCGANGGTTCATGTGCTACATTTTCCATTTCTGTCTTTACCTTTCTACTTATGAGTTCTTTCCATCCGCTTTTCCGCTCACCATAAAAACATGCCTTTTAAATCATAATTACTTCNCTATCATCAGGGACAAATAGNTNNCCANTAAAATACNGNTTTCCTTCTGATNAGTATAANGCNTTNCTCTCCTGTATATGNGTGTCCTCCGTATGATACAGGATAAGATTCCTNATTTCCATTTTTTCAGCNATCTCACAAGCNTCCCTGACGGTACTGTGATGCTTTTCATATGGCTTAAAAATACTTCTTTCTTCATATANGCAGAAAGCCTCGTGCATCAGCCAGTCGCTTTTTTCCACATANCNTNCAGCTTCCTCNTTNANCGGNTCATCCCCGCAGCANGCNAGNGATGTACCGTTTTTCATNACCATCCTAAATCCAAACTGCTTCTTTTTCGTGGAATGGATATCGAAAAATGTAACTTCACTGTTTAGGATGGTCTTCTTCTCTCCATCTTCCACTATCACGAATCGAATCCTGTCATCAAACAGTTTCGTCACCGTATCCCACAAGGTTCTGCTGCATATTTCTTTAATATCCTCGGAAAGTTCCCTGTGACAATATACACGCAATTCTCCATCGTATTTCCCCCGATTCATCAGCTGACCGATCATGCGAATGACCCATATGATTCCCAGAATGTGATCTGTATGACCATGNGTTACGAAAATATCATGAATGGAGTGCAGCGAAATGCTCTCTTCCTCCAGAATCCTTAGAATTTCATTGCCTCCGCCTGCGTCAACCAGAAAGCACTGTCCGTTTTCTGATAAGGCAAAGCAGGTATTATAACATTTTGTTACTGAGGCATTTCCTGTTCCAAGCATTGTCAGTTTCATAAGCAATCTCTCCTGATTTTTTAAAGCATTTTACCNCTGCCTGTCAACGGATAAAATTCATCCGCGCAAAAGGCTCTTTTTCCGGTACTCCATATTTTTCCTTTCCAAGTGCAATACTCTTCATCAAAAATGCCATGTTCCGCGCAAGGGTACGCATCATCTGCAGACCTTCCGTATCCTNCTGNTGCTTCACCGGGTGCAGAACCATGGATTCCATTCCAATATTGNCCGGAAGCAATGGGCATCCCGGAAATACCAAAGAATTTGTTAAGTTCATCATATGTCGCCGTAAGACCGCCGCGTCTCGCTGCTGCAACAGCAGCTCCTACCTTCATGNTCTTATCAAAATGCGTACTGTAGAAAAGTCTTGTTAAAAAAGCAACCAGCGTGGCATTTGCAGATGCATAATAAACCGGACTGCCTACCACAAGCCCATCGCATTCCTCAAATTTCTGTGCCGTTTCATTCACTACATCCTCAAAGACACATNTTCCCTTTTCATAACACTGTCCACAACNGATGCACCCCCGGATATCTTTATTTCCAATATGTAAAATTTCTGTTTCGATTCCTTCCTGTGCAAAAATCTTTTCCATTTCATGAAGCGCGGTGTAAGTGTTTCCATTCGCCTTCGGACTTCCATTAATCATCAATACCTNCATTCTCATTTCCTCCTGTCAAATATGACCTGATTACCAAAACCAGCATCTCTATTTCCTTATAAACAAATTTAGCAGAAATAGTTTTCTTCGTCAAATAGTCATCCACTTAACCCATATCAGATATTCATCCAAAACGGTGTTGCCAGGTACACAATACCAAGACAAATCATAAGAACAGATGCCCCGCTGGGATATCTTTTCGTACATATGATATTCGGATTTTGAGGGTTGATATAAATTGTATATTCCCGCCCTGCCTGATATCTTTTTTTCAGTTTTCGTCTGCGAAATATCTCNCCCGTGGTTCTTTGATATTGNCTGTTCTGGTACTTAAAAGAAAAAAGCGGTTCATAATAGGTACCTACACCAGTTCCACGAAGCTTTGCTCCCAGATAGACAGCAGCCGCCTTTTCCCTGCATACCACTGCTTTTACAAACCCTTGGTAGATACCAAGCAGCAGAAACATTCCCCCGAAACCTTCCGCAAAGATCCATCCTTCATATGCAGAGTTTGCTATTGATGCNGCTATGGTCAATGCTCCCCAGAGACACGCATATATTCCGACGTTACAAACTGCTCTCGTAGCTAATGCCATTCCCTTCATCTTTAAAAAGAAAAACAGTAAACCTATACTGANAAGGGCCATTCCCAAAAAGAGCATGTTCTGTGTCACAGATGCAAACAAAACCAGCAAAATAAAAACGATTATCCAGATTAATATTATCATTTNCCCCATTCCTTTCCCATGTGCGGACTACTATCTACTCTGCAGCAAATTCCCTACCAATCCAAATTCCCTTTGCATCCGTTCCATGACCGATATCTCTGGTAACTGCAATAGGCAGATCTTTGCCGGCAAATTTCTTTACAAGNGTCACCATATCAGGTTGGCATTTTTCTTCCTCCATCTGCGCAACGGCTCCTATCTTTGCTCCGTTCTCCATCCACTTTTCCTCTCACTATAAAGACCCGCATTTCAAGTCATAATTACTGTTTTCTTTTCCTGCAAATNCAAATTGGACAATGTCAACACAAGAACCAGTACCATCGATATCATTTTCAAAATGCTTCTTTTGTTCCTCATACTATNCATTCCCTCATTTTTGCAATATAAATAATTTTTATTTTATATTGTATTNAAAAAAATACAAGTCCACTCGCCCAATGTACATATTTTGGTCCCGATGTACAACCAATCACAAACTCAATGGAATAGAATAGCATCTCGATTTTTGTAAAAATTCTTATACACAATAAAAAGTAGGATGGTGTTTAATCCAATCCTACTTCTTGTTCATCTTTTCTATTTAAAAATATATCACATATAAGTAATTGCTCTGAACATTTATAAGTAATACTGCCATCATATGCGTCAACACATTTCCGTATGTTCAATAATCCTATTCCGCTTCGCCCTCTTTTATCATTTATAATTGTTCCGTTTTTTATAAGAACCGGCTTTTCAATGCTATTCTCTATCCTAATAGATATCATCTCCTTATAATCCTTAACAAAAAGACCGATATATCCTTTTGTGCCGCGACCCTTGTTCGCTATTATTGCATTATCAATCAAATTTCCAAATAGTGTCGTTATATCAACCGGTTTCATGAAATTAATATCTGCTGTTGATATTTCTATTTCAAATGAAATATTATTACTTTCTGCTGCTAGCTTTTTATCTGACAATAGACAGTTCATAATCGGATTATCAGTATACTGAAAGGGAATAAGAGGCCGTAACATTCCACTAATCTGTTTTGTATAATTTATGGCTTCCTTTCTCAAATCAGTATGATATAATTCCTCAATTATTTTTATGTGTTTCTCTACATCATGCAGAATAGTTATTGTTTCTTTATATCTTTCTCTCTGCATTTCATAGTTTTCATACTGTAATTTTTCTTGTTGTTCCATCATCTCCACTTGCAATTTATAATAATTTCTTTCATCCGATAATTTTATAAAATACAATAAATACATATTAGCCAAAATTGTACTCCCTACCATAACCATTAATACTAATGGATTATCTTTCTCAAGGGTCATTGCTATAGCCCATATGTTAATCACACTATACGTGAACATTATCAAATACAGAATATATTGCGTTTTCGTATATGAAGTATTTTTTTTCCACAGTCTGCTAAAAAACACATAATAAAGAAACAGCAAAACTAATTTTGAAGAAACTACTTTAATACACATTTCCCTTTCCAAACTTTGGGGCATAATTTGCAGTATTTTCATAATAGGATCCATGAAAATTGCACTTAATGCCTCCAACATTGTAGTAACCATAAATAATGCTTCTGCCTCAAATATGCGTATAACTATCTTATTATTTTCGCTATAATAAAAAAGACNGCTTATTAAACCGATTATTACTATATTTGAAACCAAATTAAGAATCGGATTCATAAACATATTTATAGACGCAATAATTAAAACATTACCAATAGGCAGTATAAAATATAAAAGTTTGCTATTGTACGCTTTTATGTACCTGTCATTAAAAAACTGAAATAATATATTTACAACTATTGTACAGGAGATAACNTAGCAAAAAAATAGAATTAGCTTATCCATACTTTAATTAAATGAATCATGCATGTATTCATTTATCCTTTCCTTAAATTGAGTAACTCTACGCTGCGACAAGGGAACACTGCTTCCATCATCAAGTATAATATTATAACCTTTTATTTTTTTAATCCTTTCCAAATTCACCAGTATACCGCGGCAGCATATTTCAAATCCAAGCGTTTTTATCCTATCTTGCAGTTTACTCATTGTTTCTGAGTATATATAATCTTCCTCATCTGTCACTATTTTTATTTCTTTCTGCATTTTGATGTATTCAAAATAAAGTATTCTTTTAGCTGGCAGATTAATCAGTGGTTTTCTCTCTTCCTTTCCGACTGCTAAAAGCTTAACATTTCTGAATTCGATTCTTATCTCCTGGGTCTGCCCACTGCTTTCAAGGTATTCTTTTATTTGATTTTCCACTGATGATATCTGTAATGGCTTTTCTAAAAAAGCGAATGCATGGACTTGATTTATGACATCCTGCAAATACGTATTAAAATTTGATTGAAAAATAATTTTTATTGCGCTATTCCTTCGGTATATTTGTTTACCAATTTCTATTCCATCCTTTCCGCCCATAATAATATCCAAAAAAATCAAATGAAATGCCAATGGTGTTTCTATTAAGCTTTCCGCGGATTCATATTCCTGGATATTAAAATGAATGGAATACTTATCCATAATTTCCTGCAATATTNACTTTAATCGATTAATATCTTGCTTGCAGTCATCACAAATTGCAATATTTATCATATTAAGTTCCCCACCTCATAGAATTCTCTCGTTTGTAATTATACATTTTACAACTACATATTTCCACAATTTCTTACTTTAAAATACACTTTTTTGAAGAGAAAATTGTTTATAGTTGCATAAATCTCTTGTTAGAAGTTGTTTTTCTAACTATTTTATGATATTCTACAATAGAAAATTGTACAAAGTTGCAAAAATCTCTTGCGAAGGAAATTGTTAATATGGAAATTAAACGTAATTTTTATCTGGATAAACTGATAAAACGCAAAAACAATGGACTGGTTAAGGTAATAACCGGAATCAGGAGGTGCGGTAAATCNTATCTTCTGAATACGCTTTTTTACCGTTATCTTCTGGAAAGCGGCGTGCCGGANGACCATATNATCCGCTTTGCTTTTGACTCNGCTGATGATCTGCATCTGATTGGAGAAAATCTNATCGAACTTGAAAAGAAAAACAGNAAAGCCAATCCNGAAAAATTCATGGCATATATCCGTTCAAAGACNGCAGATTCTGAGATTTATTATCTTCTTCTTGATGAAGTACANATNCTCGACTGTTTTGAAACAGNTCTAAATGGCTATCTCCGCAAAGATAACATGGATGTATATGTTACNGGAAGTAACGCTAAATTTCTTTCCAGTGATATNATAACGGAATTTGCCGGCAGGGGTGATGAAATCCATATGTACCCCCTAAGCTTCTCTGAATTCATGTCCGTTTATCAGGGGGATAAATATGAAGGNCTNTCGCNATATATGCTGTANGGCGGAATTCCGATGGTAGTTCTCAAAGANGGGGATGCTGACAAAGCCNCCGCNTTAAACACNCTGTTTGAAGAAATATATATCCGNGATATTTTNAAACGAAATAAGATTAAAAANCCGGGAGAACTNGAAGATCTGCTCAATATTTTGTCATCTGCAGTTGGTTCGCTGACCAANCCCGAAAAGCTCAAAAACACCTTCCGTACCGTCAAGAAGTCCANGATTACAGCAACAACAATAAAAAAATATCTGGATTATTTTGAGGATTCCTTTTTAATGGAGTCCGCACAGAGGTANGACATACGAGGNAAAGCATATATTGAGACTCCTAAGAAATACTATTTTTCAGATTTAGGTCTGCGGAATTCCCGTATCAATTTCCGACAATTTGAACAGACACATATAATGGAAAATGTACTCTATAACGAACTGCGCATGAGGGGCTACAACGTGGATGTGGGAGTTGTGACAACCGCTCAAAAGGATTCAAACGGGAAAGTAATCCGAAAGCAGCTTGAAGTCGATTTTGTCTGCAATGCCGGTTCAAACAGATATTATATCCAATCGGCATATTCGCTGCCCGATGCCGGAAAACAGGAGCAGGAAATCAGGCCATTCAGGAAAATCGATGATTCCTTCAGAAAAATAGTGGTAACAAAAGATATAGTTCCTTTCCACTATGATGAACATGGAATCCTTATTATGAACATTTATGATTTTCTTCTTGACCCGGTAAAGCTTGAACATTGACACCTGAATATCATACAGGAAAAGAAACCAGAAATTTTCTGGTATAATATAAACACGACATACAGATGTCATGTTTCTTGTGATAATCTGATTGAAAAGAAGGAGCCGCCATGAAAATAGACAGATTGATTGGAATTTTATCCATCCTGCTGCAAAAGGATGTTGTTACCGCTCCCTATCTGGCAGAGCACTTTGAAGTTTCCAGACGAACCATCAACCGCGATATAGAAGACCTGTGCAAAGCTGGAATTCCCATTATGACGAGGCAGGGAGTAAATGGAGGTATTTCCATCATGGATAATTACAGAATGGAACGCACCTTACTGACCAATACAGAAATGCAGGACATCCTCGCAGGGTTGCGGAGCCTTGACAGCATCAATGGAACGAACCGCTACGGACAGTTGATGGAAAAACTATCTGTGGGATCTTCCGACTTCATGACAGGCAATCAATCTGTGCTGATTGACTTGTCCTCCTGGTACAAGGANTCGCTTGCACCAAAAATCGAATTGATACGAAGTGCCATTGATAACTGCCGTGAGCTGTCATTTCTCTACTACTCCCCGAAAGGAGAATCGATAAGGACCATTGAACCCTACTACTTGATTTTCCGCTGGTCCAGCTGGTATGTATGGGGATTTTGCAAAAGCCGCAGGGATTTCAGACTGTTCAAGCTAAATCGTATGGACAAGCTTCAATTATCAGGCAATATTTTCACCAGACAGCCCGCCGCTCTGCCGAACCTGAAAAACGAGCAGATTTTTCCCGGAGGCATCCGTGTAAAGGCTTTGTTTGATGCAAAATGCAAATGGCGCCTGGTGGAAGAATTCGGAGCAGAATGCTTTGAAGTCCGGGATGATGGCAAACTGCTGTTTCATGCCGATTATACCGATAAGGAAAATCTGATTACATGGCTTCTGTCTTTCAGGGATCAAGCGGAACTTTTAGAACCGGAAGAAATACGAAAAGAAATCTGCTCCGCTCTGACCTCCACTTTAAAACAATACCAAACACCAGCACGCACGCGCACTGGCTTATTGGATCAAGAAAGGAAAGAAGAGATATGAGATACACTTGGATTGATGAATACCTACTATCCATGCCAAGCGTCACAAAAGATTTACAGGCTGACTGGAACTGGATCCGCTATCAGATTGGCGGTAAAATGTTTGCAGCAGTCTGTCTGAATCAGGAAAACAAACCTTATTACATCACACTAAAACTGGAGCCTTCCGAAGGAGATTTTCTAAGAAGCCAGTACCCGGATATCATTCCGGGCTACTATATGAACAAAATACACTGGAATTCCGTAAAACCGGACGGAGAGGTACCGGATGAACTTTTAAAAGATATNCTGGAGCGTTCTTATAAACTGGTATTAAAGAGTTTCAGTCAGAAAAAGCAAAGAGAACTTCTCGGATTAAGCGGTTGCAAAGCGGAACATGCTCAAAATATAGAAGGAGAAGAACAGTAATATGGCATTTGACTATAAAAAAGAATACAAGGAATTTTATTTGCCGCCTAAAAAACCCTGTATCGTGGATATACCTGCAATGAACTATATTGCCGTCAGAGGCTCTGGCAATCCCAATGNTCCCGANGGAGAATATAAAGCAACAATAGGATTATTATATGGAATTGCCTTTACNATCAAAATGAGCTATAAAGGCAGTCACAAAATAGAAGGNTATTTCTCCTATGTCGTTCCNCCCTTAGAAGGTCTGTGGTGGCAGGAAGGCGGCGGCAATATTGATTATGCACATAAAGAAAACTTTCATTGGATTTCCATGATCCGGTTACCGGAATTCGTGACAANAGAAGAATTTGACTGGGCNGTTCGTGAAGCNACNCAAAAGAAACAAANNGATTTTTCCAAAGTGGAATTCTTTCNCTACCATGAAGGTCTTTGCGTACANTGCATGCACATCGGCAGCTATGATGAAGAACCTGTAACAATCGCACAGATGGATGAATATCTGTCTGCAAATGGCTATTCCACTGATTTTTCAGATACGCGTTTCCATCACGAAATCTATTTAAGCGATCCCCGCCGGACTGCGCTCTCCAAATTGCGGACAGTAATCCGGCATCCTATCAAACCTGCCGCAATTCCCCCTTCGGCTTCATAGCAGCCTTGATGCACACAAAAGGGAAAGTCTTCCAGCTTACACCGGTTGCTTTCCCTTTTTATTTTTTATGCCTTTTTTATGCCTTGCCTGCNGAGCCAAACAATTCTATTTTTTCCANAACAACTTTTTTCATTGCCTGAATTTCATAAGGTATCAGNNCCATCATCGTCTTTTCACCGGCAGCTATTCCTGCCTCGACTCCGGCTTTTCCCGCTTTATCGATATCNGTAAAAATATTTATCTTACAGATGCCTCTCTTCACTGCAATGCGGAAATCTTCATCCGAAAGNCCGCTTCCTCCATGCAAAACCAAGGGCAGATTCGTCATTCTGGAAATNTCTCCTATGCGCTCGAAATCCAGNTTGGGCGGAAATTTATAATCTCCGTGTGCATTTCCCACGGCTACTGCCAGNCAGTCCACNCCTGTACGGCTCACAAAATCCAATGCCTGCTNCGGTTTGGTGTAGTAGTCACTGGGATGCTCCAGTCTTCCTTCTCCTTCGTTGTCTCCCACATGNCCCAGTTCTCCCTCAACCGTGANGCCCATGGCATGGCAGATTTTCACCATCTCTGCCACTCGCTCCACATTNTCCTCATAAGCCAGCACCGAGCAGTCATACATGATNGAAGTAAATCCCANTTTCAATGCCTCCATACAACGTTCAAATGTCAGTCCGTGGTCATAATGGACGCAGACCGGGACGGATGCCTTTGCCGCCATGGGAATCAGATATTCCGCCACACGTTCCAGNTCCATCGCCGGAAGCAGGACCTGCGCAGTNCCAACCATAACCGGTGCATGCAGTTCCTCTGCCGCCTCNATCACTGCCCTTGCCATCTCTACATTCACNGCATTAAAAAATCCAACACCATAGCCGCCTTCCTTTGCAGGCAGCAATATNTCATTNATATTTACAAGCATATCTTCACCTTCCTACTTTNNGCCGGCCTTAGGCNCCTTNATTTTTTCCCATCCCGCGGCAATCTTTTCCTTCAGTTCCTCCAATNGCTTTAAACCACTTAAAGCATCATATGCCGCCACACAGGATGCCCCCGCCGCNGCTGCCAGATGCACCGCTTCCTCCANTGTCTCTCCACACAGCGCNGCGGTGAGAAATGCGGCAATGCTGGTATCNCCTGCCCCTGTACCTGAAAGCACNTGNTCGGGAACATAACTTGCCTCAAATCCTTCCTTGTCAGCCCACTTTGGAACACATAATTCCATCCGCGCACCTACNTTNGAAAGANTCCCGGCANCTGCAGTCCGGTAATAAATCCCCGGTACCCCGCATTTAATCAGGAGCACCTTTGCCCCATATGCCATGCACCTATCTGCAAGAGGTCTGATATCCTTTTCCAGATCCAGAATCTCCGTGATATCCCTTCCCCCTGCCTGCTGCTGCAGGCTGTCNAACTTTTCTCGGTCAAGCATGAACAAAAGNTCCTCTGCGCTTGGAACAAAGAAATCCACATANGGCATNACTCTCCTTAAAATCTGATNCCAGTCNATCTTCCCTGCCTCTGATTCCGGATCCACCGCCGCCATATCCAGNGAAGTGGCNGCGCCGGCTTCTTTNGCCTTTTGAANCACCGCCATCAATTCTTCCCCTTCACGCTCATACATGGACTTCATCAGCGGTGGGTAGCCAAAGTGGAAAAGTGCTGTGTCTTTCAGTTCCTCCTGTCTGATATCTCTGGCGCAAAAAGTATCGTTTGCACCGGGGTTATGTAAGAATATCCGGTCAATCCCCGGAACCGCAAGCACAACGGAATAGGAAGTAGACTCGCCGGCAATACGTATCATCCCTTCATCTGCTCCATGTTTTTCCAGAATGTCACAGACGATATCGCCAAAAGCATCCTTACCCACTTTTCCCATAAGGGCAACATCTGCACCCAAAAACTTCATGGCAAGTCCCGTGTTGGCAACAGCTCCTCCGGTATGAACATCCACGTCTCCCATCCGAAGCAGCTTTCCGGGTGTAAGGATGTCTCCAATTGCTTCTACCTTCCGGGCTGGGAACACCGGTGTAATATCTAGGCAGATATGTCCTGCTACAATCACTTTTTTACCCATCCGTCATCCTCCCTATCCATACGCCTTGTGCACATGCCTTTTCTTATTCTACTCCCATTAACAGCTTCATCACATACATCTCAAGTGCTTCGAAATCTCTGTTCTCTACACACTTCTTCTGGAACTCATAATCAAATTTATCCGCCTTCTCCTCCAGATACTGGAAAATGCGGAGACTGTTTTCCAGATGCTTATAGCTGTCCTCATCTTTAGTCGTTCGCATTGCTTTTACATCCAGNCCCACATATTCACCATGGTCGCCGTAACCATTTTCTTTAAGCACCTTTACCTGATTAAATGCTGCACGTAAGTTTTCCACACCGAANGTTTTGTCCTGATCATAGCGGATTCCATTCTGGTCATTCANGTGCACCGTCATCAGTTTACCCATGGCGAGGGCAAAGCCGATTTCGTGTGCCGGATCCAGACCTGCCAGNATNGCATGTGCGCTTTCCAGATTNCCTCCTACACGGGAAGGATCAATGGTAGCAGCAGAAACTGCCATAACATGCCCTATNGTGCCGCAGATGCTGCGGTCAATGGGTTCATTGGGCTTAGGCTCNATNCAGATNCGGATTTTNGNNTCATACTCCAACATCTTGTTAATTGCCGAAATCAGCTGTTTTGTCGCCCACACCGGAGATTTGCTCTCTGCACAGAGTGTTCCTTCCCTTGCCAGCCAGAGCACGATCATATCACAGCCCAGTTCGTTTGCAATATCAATGGAGCGGTACGCTCTCCACATCGCATATTCCCTGTCCTTTTCAGATGTGCTCATAAAACCGCCGTCTATCGTGTGTTCATCCATCCACAGGCGGGGTGCCACAAATTCTGCCGCCAGACCATATTTGTCCAGCTTTTTCTTTAATTCCGCTGCCTTCTCCTTGATTTCCTCTTCTGTGTACTTATTGATATCCGGCACTGCATCATCATCATGGAACTGGATGGCTGAGAAACCCATTTCAGCAAATTTCGCAAGTTTGGTATCAAAATCAATTTCTTCTCTGGTCGCCGGTCCATAGGAATCTGCTCCTGCATGCACGTTCCAAGGTCCAACAGAAAACTTAAATTTACTCATCTTTTTTCTCCTTTTCTGGCTGTTTTTATTTATGGTTCTGCGTTAAAAAAAGCATACCAGAAACAATTCTTTTTTTTGGGCTTAATTTGCGATAAAAACATGACAAGTTTGCTATTTTAGATTAAAATAATAAAAAACACCGATAAGGGAAGGCAGGAGGCGCGGATGAAAAGCGAGTATGAAATTATTTCCCATAACAACAACAACTTTCATATATTTCTCGTAAATCTCTTGTACCGCACTCCCCATATCCACAAAGATTATGAAATCAGCCTTGTGGTAGACGGCTCTTCTTTACTTATAACTCCTGATGGTACGACCGCTCTGTCGGCAGGGGACATTTTTGTCATGAATCCTTTTTTCAGTCACGAACTAAAAGCGGATGTTCCCGCCCTCATCCTTTCCCTGCAGGTCGCTCCTTCCTTTTTTACCTCCTACTATCCCCAGATGGAACAGACGGAATTTGATGTTACTCTCCTTTCCCATGCCCGGGATCCGGAAGTCTGTCAGAAAGTCCGCAGTTTTTTATTTGACCTTGCCTACGTTTATTACAATAAGGAAGCATACGGCTCCCTCAAATGTGCTTCCCTCATCAACGAACTGTTTTTTTATCTGTTAACTACGCAAATGCACCATCCGATTCCGAAAAAGGAGAAGCAAGCCTTTCTGACCCGCGGGAAACGCATGCGCAACATTCTTCATTATATCGAAGAACATTATACAGAAAAACTTCTCCTGTCCGATATTGCCGGACAGGAGAAGCTCGACCTGTACTATTTGTCCCATTTTTTCAAAGAATGCTTTGGCGTTACCTTTCAGGATTATGTCACCAAGCTTCGCTGTGAGAGAGCAAGACAACTGCTTCTTCTCACGGATTATCCGCTTTTGGATATCAGCATCAGCTCTGGTTTCTCAGATACCAAATATTTTAACAAGGGCTTCCAGAAACAATATGGATGCACCCCAAAGGAATACCGGAAAAACTTTCAAAATGCCAAGCTGGAACAACAGCAGAAGTCCATGCTGACCACACAGGAATTTCTGTCTGAATCCGCCAGTCTGGTTACGCTTGAAAAGGCTGCTGCCTCCGGTTTCTTCTAAAATCTATTATCCTTTCATCATCGTCAGCACCATCTGTGCCGTCTCAACCATATTGGTCCCGCTGTCCATACTGCATTTTTGTATGTACTTGTGGGCCTCTTCTTCTGTCATATGGTTCCGGTTCATCAGAACTTCTTTTGCATTTTGAATCAATTCTATTTCCTCTGCATTTCTCTCCTTAGGCTTTGCCCTCAGTCTGCGTCTGCGTCGTTCGANGGTCTGAATCATCATATCAATGGTGTTGATCAGATCATGGACTTTGAGAGGCATGGACAGGCATACGATTCCCCCTTCTACCATGCCGCTGCCTATGATATGCTGGGAAACTATGAGCAGCATTTCAAATCCCTGCGGAAGATATTCGTGCAGCTGGGAGTAAATCATATCCGCCAGTTTATACCCGCATAGAATGATGCCATCATTCAAATTGTCTGCCAGCGCAATGGCCTGAGCGCCTGTTGTGCAGGCTCCGGCTACTGAAATACCATTACGGACCAGCAGATTCTTCATTTTTTTTGCATCATCTATCTTTGGGAGGACTACAATCACACCGGTCATTGGCACACCTCCTCCTGTTTATGCATTTTCTGTGCTCAGAACTGGTTCAGATACTGATTGATTTCCCAGTCTGTGACCTGTGAACGATAGTTCGCCCATTCCGCCTTTTTCGCTTCGATATATTTTTCAGACACATGCCTGCCAAGCACTTCCTGAATGAACACATCCTTTTCCAGTTCATATACGGCTTCAATCAAAGTNCCCGGGATAGCTTCAATACCAAGTTCCTTCTTTTCTTCTTCAGNCATAGCAAAAATATTGCGGTCTACGCTTGCCGGAGGCTCTATTTTATTGGCAATTCCATCTAATCCTGCGCGCAGACAGACTGCCAGAGCCAGATAAGGATTTGCTGATGGATCGGGGCATCGCAGTTCGATTCTCGTGCCCTCTCCTCTTGATGCGGGAATACGGATCAACGGACTTCTGTTGGTGGCGCTCCATGCGATATAAACCGGAGCTTCATATCCCGGTACCAGCCTCTTGTAAGAGTTCACAAGCGGATTGGTGATTGCGGTCATTCCTTTCATATGCTTTATGATACCGCCGATAAAGTAGTAGGCTTCCTGACTTAACCCAAGCTGATCGGAAGAGTCATTGAAAATGTTTTTTCCATCCTTTGATAAAGACATATTGATATGCATTCCAGAGCCATTTACACCAAACTTCGGCTTCGGCATAAAGGTTGCATGCAGTCCATGCCTTTTGGCAATCGTCTTGACTGCCAGCTTGAAAGTCATGATATTATCGGCTGTCGCCAGCGCTTCATCATACTGGAAATCAATCTCGTGCTGTGCAGGCGCCACTTCATGATGAGATGCCTCAACCACAAATCCCATATCCTCCAGATTTAAGACCATATCCCGTCTTGCGTTTTCGCCCAGATCCAATGGTCCTAAATCAAAATATCCTGCTTTCTCATGAGTCAGCGTCGTAGGCATACCGTTTTCATCTGTATGGAACAGGAAAAATTCACACTCCGGTCCTACTTCAAAGGTATATCCCATATCCGCCGCTTCCTTGATGGCGCGCTTTAAAATGTACCTGGGATCTCCCTCAAAAGGCTCTCCATTCGGACGATACACGTCACAGATCAGCCTCGCCACCTTGCCCTGCTGGGGTCTCCATGGGAAAATCTCCAATGTGCTTAAATCAGGATACAGGTACATATCCGACTCTTCAATCCGTACAAATCCCTCTATGGAGGAACCGTCAAACATACATTTATTATCCAGCGCCTTCTCAAGCTGGCTGGCGGTAATCGCTACATTCTTAAGACTGCCGAACATATCTGTGAACTGCAGTCTGATAAATTCCACATCTTCATCACCTACCAGTTCCATGATATCTTCTTTTGAATAATGTTTCCTCATAATCAATCTATCCCTTTCCTTAAACTAAGCCAAAAGGCGTTCCTATACCAGCTATCGGCATATGCCTGCTGCGATAAGAACGCCTTTGTTCCGTCTTATAATAACAATCCTGTTACATCTTTGTCAATAGTAAATGTTTCAGGTCGGCGATGGTGATGCGGAAGGGGACGGGACTGCCGCCTTTTCCAGTGAAGTCTTGATGGCATTTAGTAAGACCATGGATGTATATTTGTTGTCATCCGAATAGGTAATGCTGTCCAATGACTGTTTTTTGATGATCTGGCTTGCAAGGTCGTCGAAAGACGGCTCCAGCAGCGGGAACATCGTTGTCACAGCTTCATCCAGATTTACGATACGGATATCGTTGATGTTGGTCTCATCTACCGTAACCTCTACATCCACCGCATTATCGTTTAGGATCAGGGATGTGGTATAGATGCCGGGTACGTAAGAAGCGGAAGGCGTCTCCACGGCGGAGTTTTCCTTTTTATCTTTTGGTACGAACATGATAATGAGGAGAATGATAAATAATATTCCCAGCAATGCAAAGATGCCGGTATATATTAATTCTTTCAGATGAAGTACAACAATTTTGGTCTTGGAGCTCATAGGCTATCCCCGTTACATTCTTTTTACTATAGTATTATTTATGATGGGGATTTATGCATGGGAGGGGAGTTTTTTATCTGGAGGATATTTGTAAAAGGACGAAGAGGCTGGGGGAAGTGAGGACGGGGGAGGGGCGGCATCCATCTGTACGGCTCCTATGTGCAGGAATAAGAAATTCTAGGAATTCCTCATGAAGGAAATTGGTACCGGACGCAAACGGCGCATTGGTCATCCATGACCAAGTTGCGCCTGAATCGGACCTCCTGTCCGATTCTTGCTGGTAATCAGAGGAATTCTGAGAATTTCTAATTCCTTTCCATAAGGAGCCGTACAGATATATGCCGCCCCTCCCCCGCCCTCACTTCCCCCAGCCTCTTCTGACATTCTAAATCTCTATGAGATAAAAAATCTGTGATTTAACTCATTCGTTACCAAGAAAAACATTCGTATATTTTATAGTTAAAGCTTTTCTCTTTAGTAAACATTGTGCGCCTGCGGCAGCGTCGGGGTAGATATCCTTCTGCATCAGGCTGGACAAAAATCTATGGCGGTTCCTTATGGAAAGCGATTAGAAGGACTTAACAGCCCTCCAAATACCAGCAATCGGCGGACAGGACGTCCGCCGAAGGCGTAACTTGACCCATGGATGGGTCAATACGCCGTTTGCGTCCGGCGCCGATTTCTAACCAAGGGCTGTTTAGTCCTTCTTATCGCTGTACATAGGAACCAACATAGACTTTTGTCCAGCCTGATGCAGAAGGATATCTACCCCGACGCTGCCCCACCTCCTAAGCCAAAAGCCCCTCAATCTGTTCCATCCAGATACGGACACATGCATCGGAGGGCATTCGTAAATCTCCTCGAGGCGAAAGAGCAACGCTTCCTACTTTAGGTCCGTCCGGGAGGCAGGAGCGTTTGAATTGCTGGGTGAAAAATCTGGTGTAGAAGATTTTCATCCACTTGAGGATTTCTTCCGCTTCGTACTGTCCGGCGAAGGACGCTCTGGCAATGCGGTAGATTTTTGAAGGTTCAAAGCCGCATCTGAGCATATAGTATAGGAAGAAATCATGGAGTTCATAAGGTCCTACCAGGTCTTCCGTCTTCTGGGAGATGGAACCGTCAACGGGGGGAAGCAACTCGGGGCTTACCGGCGTATCCAGTACATCCAGGAGAACCTGCATAAGTTCTTCATTTTTGCAGGTATCTGCATAGTATTGTACCAAGTGGCGCACCAAGGTTTTGGGGACACCTGCATTCACACCGTACATGGACATGTGGTCGCCGTTGTAGGTTGCCCATCCTAAGGCAAGTTCCGACATATCTCCGGTGCCGATGACCATGCCGTTTTCTTGGTTGGCAATGTCCATAAGGACCTGGGTTCGCTCTCTCGCCTGACCGTTTTCATAAGTCACATCATGGTGCTCTGGCTTCTGTCCGATATCTTTAAAATGAACCGTGACGGCTTCCCTTAAATCCACCTCTTTCAGTGTTGCTCCAAGGACTTCTGTCAGCTTGCATGCATTGTCGTAGGTTCTGTCGGTAGTTCCGAAACAGGGCATGGTGACTGCAATGATATTTTTCCGTTCTATTTTCAGCATATCAAAGGTCCTAACTGTGACAAGAAGGGCTAGGGTGGAGTCCAGTCCGCCTGACACGCCGATTACTGCCTTACGGCATCCGGTATGCTCGTATCGCTTTTTCAATCCCATAGACTGGATGGAGAGAATTTCTTCGCAGCGCCTTTGCCGCTCGCTTACATCAGAAGGTACAAAGGGCATACTCGGGAAGGTTCTTGTAAGTTCGGTTTCCTCCTCCCTAATAGCAAATGGAAGAACCAGATACCCCCGGCGGGCATCGCATGCAAATGTGTTCATTCTTCTGCGCTCCATCCGCAGCCTGCTTATATCGATATCTCCATACAGAATCTGACTTTCAAAACGCTTACTCTGGGCAATCACCGTTCCGTTTTCCGCTATGATATCATGACCGCCGAAAACCAGGTCCTGGGTGGACTCTCCTTCCCCAGCGCTGCAATAGACATATCCCGCAATCAGCTTTGCGCTGGAGGATTTGACCAGCATTTCCCGATAGGCATCCTTGCCGATGGTTTCATCGGACGCAGACAGATTGACCAATAAAGTGGCTCCTGCCAGTGCGTGGGAAATTCCCGGTGCGTCCGGCATCCAAATATCTTCACAAATCTCACAGCCTACTACCAGTCCGTCCATTCCGTCCGCTTCCAAAAGAATATTGGTGCCAAAAGGAACCGTCTCTCCCTGAAAAAGTACGGTTACCGCCTCTTTGTTCCCCGGCATAAAATGCCTCGTCTCATAAAACTCCCCGTAGGCAGGGATAAATGCCTTGGGAATAAAACAGAGCACTTCCCCGTCGTGGATTGCAGCTGCAACATTATAAAGCTTTCCTTCCCTCTCCATAGGAAGTCCTACAAACACAAGCGCATCTATATCTTTGGTGCACTCTGTCACCTTAACAAGTGCCTCTTTGCAAGCTGTAAGGAGCCTCTCCTGCAAAAACAGATCGCCGCAGGTATAACCACTTATACAAAGTTCCGGGAAAACGATTATTTTCGCACCTTTCCCGGAAGCTTCTTTGATTCCTGCACAAATCTGTTCTCCATTATAAACGGTATCCGCCACCTTGATCTTCGGCGTAACAGCCGCCGTCTTCACAAATCCATGCTTCATATACAATTCCTCACTATCGGACACGCCCACACTTCGCGCGATCCTGTCATCTGCTCTTTTTTAACAGTTCCTTAAGTTCTTCCACTGAAAAAGTGTAGGAAGTATTGCAGAAATGGCAATTGACCTCAATGCTCTTGTTGTCTGAAATCATGTCCTGAATATCTTTTTTGCCGATGCTGATAATCGCCTTTTCCACTCTCTTTTTGTCACAGTTACAGTAAAACTGTGCGGGCATGGTGTCCGTGATTTCCAGATCCAGTCCCTTTAAAAGCAGTCCCAGCATCTCCTCCGGCGTTTTTCCTTCGTCAAGCACCTGGGTCACAGAGGTGAATTCCGCCAGATTCCTCTCCAGCGAGGCAATCACCTGATCATCTGTAAAGGGCATCAGCTGTATGATAAAACCGCCTGCCTGCTTCACGGTATTGTCCTTTTCCATCAAAACGCCTAATCCCACACTGGAAGGCACCTGCTCCGAAGTGGCAAAATAATACGTAAGATCTTCTGCAATTTCACCTGTCTGTAGTACAGTCTGCCCCACATAAGGCTCTTTTAATCCCATATCCTTGATCACGCGCAAAAGTCCCTGTCCTACGGCTCCGCCCACGTCCAGCTTTCCAAGCCCGTTGGGGGGAAGCATTACCTGGGGTTCATTGGCATAGCCTTTTACATTTCCCTTGCTGTCAGCCGTCACCGTCATTCCTTTTAAAGGTCCATCTCCGCTGACCTGCAAAGTCAATAAATCCTTATCCTCTTTCAGCATCGCGCCCATCATCACACCGCCGGTCATAAGACGTCCAAGGGCGGCGCTCACCACGGGACTTGTATCATGCGCTTTTCTTGCTGTCTCCACCAGATCTCTGGTGGTTGCCGCGAATGCTCTGATCTGGGCATTTGCAGCCGTAGCCCTGACAATATAATCTGACATCATAATTCCTTTGTAACTGTTCAGTACCTTCACAGTTACATCCCTTTCTGCTGTTTCTTACTTTCCCTTGCCACCACATAAATCCGCTCGCTGTCCGCCTCCGGACATTCGTGGGTATCTGCATCCAACACAAGCACCACTTCCATCCCTGCCTTTTCCACAAAAGCAGTCATCTCGGAAAGGGTATACCCTCTCTGCAAATGTGTTTCCGCAAAACGCCGGAACAGCCCTGTCTCTTCCTTTGCAAAAATGGTCAGATCATATTCATTGATCCTTTCTTCTTCATGGTAAAAATTTTCCCATATGAAACTGCATTCTTCCCTGTTTTCTGCAATGGTCGTGTCTCCAATGACTTTTTCATATTTATAGACGGTATTAAAATCAAAAATAAAAATGCCCCCGGGATACAGATAATTGTGAACCAGTGCAAATGTATCCTCCACCTCCTCATCTTCCAAAAGGTAGTTAATGGAGTCACAGACACATACCACTGTCCCAACGGTACTGTATAGATCCAGTTCCCGCATATCCTGACAGAGATACAAAATTTCACTGCCCGTCTTTTCCCTTTTTGCAAGGGCAATGCCCAGCATATCCTCAGAGTTGTCCACGCCAATCATATCATAGCCCTTCTGATACAAAAGCTCTGTCAACGTTCCGGTCCCGCACCCTAAGTCCAGCACCAAATTTCTTTCGCTCTTTAAGATTTCTTCCTCACCATCACCATTGTCCCTTCGAAATACACAGGGCTTGGAAATTCCATGCTTCTCTATCAACGCGGCAAGGAAATCCGCCCACGCTTCATAGGGCGTATCATCCATGAAAATATCATACACACTTGCAAAATCTGTATACGCTTCCAAATCATTCTCCCAGCTTCATCGCTACCACAAATCCAACTGCAAATGTCACCACACTTACCAGCACACTTGCCACCGTCACAGTTCCCACTTCTCCCAATAAAAAGATGGCAAACGGAGATGCCACAATCAGACCGATGATTGCCCAATATGCCTGAATAGGAAATTTTTCAAAAATAATCTCAATGATCTTTGCAATGGCAAAAACTCCCACCACAATCCCCAATCCCATGGGAACCAGAACACCGCATCCCTGCAGGATGCCATTTATGTCAAAAGAAACCAAAGCGGTTACAAAGTTCTTGATGGAAGCTACAATAGGATTGTAATATCCCATAAGCAGCAACATCATGGATCCGCTGACGCCGGGGATAACCATAGTTGCGGAGGCAATGATACCAACTACAAATAACTTGATGACTGACCAGAGGCTAAAGGACAGATCCGCCGAAACGCCTTCCTTTTCTCCCATGGCTGCCATACCGACTACTATGGCAAAGAAAATCAAAAAGGGAAGCACATAACTTACTTTGATTCCTTTTCCCTTTACCTTCTTAATAACCGCCGGAAGTCCACCCACGATCAGACCCACGAACAGACAATTCGTCTGCAGCGGAAAATGGACAAACGCGGGCTCTATGATAAAAGATAATCCCACCAGTGCAATTCCCATTCCAATAGCAACCGGAATCAGGAACTTCATGCTCTCCTTAAATTCCTTGAACAAATGTGTTACGCAATGAATCAGTTTGTCATAGATTCCCATGGAAACCGCCATAGTTCCTCCGCTGACACCGGGAATAATATTTGCAATCCCCATCACCATACCTTTTAAAATCGTCTTAATCATTTTTTCTCTCCTTTAGGTAATCTTCTAAAAATGCAACCAGTTTTTCCATCTGCTCATCTGTTCCAATGGTGATACGCAGATAATTGTCTATTCTGGGTTTATTCCAATATCGTACATAAATATTGTTTTCTTTCAGTGCAAGAAAAATCTCCTTCGCCGGAGCGCTCTTATGGGTAACGAACAGGAAATTACTCTGGGAATCCGAAAAAGCAAATCCAAGCCTTCCCAGCTGTTCCTTCGTCCATTCCCTTGTCTTTATGATTTTTCCCACAATCTCTTTAAAATAAGCGTCGTCTAAAACAGCCGCCGTCCCCATTTCAATAGCAGGCATATTCATAGTATAAGAATTAAAGGAAAATTTCACGTCCTTTAAATACCCAATCATCTTTTCGTTTGCAATGGCAAAGCCAATCCGCATTCCAGCCATTGCCCGGGATTTTGAAAAAGTCTGCACCACCATCAGATTGTCATATTTGTCAACAAGGGGTATCATACTCCTGCCGCCAAAATCCACATATGCTTCGTCAACAATCACCACGGAATCAGGATTGGCGGAAGCAATTTCCTCAAACATGCTGATATCCTCCAGCACGCCTGTAGGCGCATTGGGATTTGGTATGATGATTCCTCCGTTGGGCGCCAGATAGTCTTCTTTTTTTATACAAAAATTTTCATCCAGCGGGCATCTTTTATAGGGTATTCGAAGCAGTTCTGCCCACACATCATAAAAGGAGTACGTAATATCGGGAAACAAGATCGGCTGCTCCCCATTAAAAAAAGTCATAAATGCCATTGCAAGCACGTCATCCGACCCCACTCCCACAAAAACCTGGGCGGGTGATACATGATAGTATTCTGCCAGCGCATTCACCAGTTTCTCCGCATTCATATCCGGGTAGAGGCGAAGTTTGTCACAATCTAAATTTTCTGCAATCCGCCTAACAGCCGGTGCAGGCGGATAGGGGCATTCATTGGTGTTTAGTTTGATTACGTCTTCTGCCTTGGGCTGCTCCCCTGCAACATAGGGTTCTACCCTCCTCACGTTTTTTTCCCAGTTCATCATTTATCCTCTTTTACCTATTATAAGTTATAAGATTAGCGTTCTTAAATCTCTGCTCCCTATGGTAACATTATCCAGACTTGCCTGCAAGTATTATTCGTCTAAAATGTCATAGGTTATCAAGGCGCGGCTCCGGGGATAGGGGACAGCGGCGGCTGGGATGAAATGGCTGAGGGGCGGTGTGCTTCCGGTTGCAGGGCTAGTCTTCAAATCGGATTTCACTAACGGAATGGATGTAGGTATTGCAAGTCGGACGGGGCGGAGCCGGGCGGCATCCTGCCTTGTGGCTCCTAAAATCGCCATCCATGGCGATTTTACCCTGACAGTCCACCATTCCGTAAGTGAAATTACCGATTTTCCGCCATAGCCCTGCAACCGGAAGCACACCGCCCCTCAGCCATTTCATCCCAGCCGCCGCTGTCCCCTATCCCCGGAGCAGATTATCCCTCACTTATTCTATCTATTTCGATGCTATACCTCATACCCGAAGCCGAGCATCTCCCACTCATTCCATCTAAATCGCAGCTGTGCTCTCTACCTAACGCAAAGTCTGTCCCAATGTCCTTTCGCTTAGGGGCGGCACTGGCAGGACAGAGTTCCCACTGCACCCAAGTGGGCATAAATCTATATCGGAGCCTTATGGGAAGCGATTAGAAGTACTTAACAGCCCGTCACTCTCAGCAATCGCCGGACAGGACGTCCGGCGAAGGCGTAATTTGACCCATGGATGGGTCAATACGCCGCTTGCGTACGATGCCAGTTCCTAAATTAGGGCTGTTTAGTCCTTCTTATCGCTGTACATAGGATTCGATATAGACTTATGCCCACTCGGGTGCAGTGGGAACTCTGTCCTGCCAGTGCCGCCCCTAAGCGAAAGGACATTGGGACCCTAACCGTTATAGTTCCTCCGCTGCTCGCTCATACTCCTTTGCTTGTTCCGGCATTCCCATTTTTTCGTAGCAGCGTGCAAGTCCTTTGAGGGGAAGGTCGCTGCTGCAGTGGATGTTTAAAATGCTCTGGGTCTCATAAGCCGCATTATAGAACCAGATTGCCGCCTCCTGGTATTCTCCCTGTGCAAAATAATATTCTCCCAGTTCATAGCAGACCTCGCTTACGCCCTCACTTGCAACGTCCTTCATTGCATAGCGGTACATTTTAAGGAAGTCTCCCCGCATTCTTGCGGCGCGTACTACCACGCACACAGCTTCTTTCATCTGGTCCGGCTCTGTCTCTTCTCCGTCGGCAAGGCGGGTGAAATAATCCTCTGCTTTTTTAAGTTCCTTCTCGGTACCGGAAATGAGCAGTTCCTTTGCATACATATTGGCAAGGCGTTTAGACAGTAACTGTCCTTTGTCCGTCATTCCTGCAAAGATTTCCATGTCTCTACCTGCATGGCTTCTTTCTGGCAGGTGGGTAATTTCTATATCGCTGTCAAAGACCACCGGAAGTAGGCGTACCGTTTCATGTACCGGCTCAATCCAGCAAAAACTGCGGAGTCTTTTAAAAAGCTTGGGGCGCAGTTCTTTATCATAATTATATACCGTACCGTGGGAAAGCTGGTTTCCGTAATACATCTGGACAATTTCCACTTCGCTTACTAACGTTTCTTTTAAGATTCGGAATTTTTCACGGTTTTCTTCATCTAATACCTCGTCCGCATCTGCTGCATAAATATAATCACACCCCGCCTTAGAAAAGGAAAAGTTTCTTGCCTCAGAGAAGTCGCCCGTCCACGTGAAATCATATACTTTGTCCGTATACTCCGCTGCAATCTCCTTCGTCCTGTCTGTAGATCCGGTATCTACAATAATCATTTCATCCATCAAATCCCTGATGCTGTCAAGACAGCGCCTCAAAACCTTTTCTTCATTCTTTACGATCATGCACAGACTGATTGTAATACTGGAATGCTTTTCTTTCTGCATGTGTTTTCTCCTTAAAACTATGTGATTGACAACTTTGTCGCTTTCAACTATAGTGTTTTATAATACACTGTATATCATATCACAGGATTTATTTTTAGAACAGGAGTTATTGCCATGAATACCATGCCAAGGATCAGACTGATTTTAAAAGCCGCTCAGAGTTTTTTCACCACATGGGCACTCATGAAAGCCAGCCGCATGGAGCCGGGCAATATCCTGACCCTCATCTTTTTTTTGCTGAGTTTCATTTTTTATTTGTATGCAGATGAAAAATTTTCAAAGTCCGCCTGTCAAAATAAGAAGCAGCTATCCCGTGTATCTAAAATCACTGCCGCATTATTTACAATTCTTTATATGGCTGTGGATTATACCCATTACATAGAAACCCTGACCAGTCCTTTGTTTAAACTTGGAATTATTTGCGCTGTGTTTTTGGGTTTTGTGACGATTTTTTATTATTTGTTGAGACTGCTGTTTTCCTTGGTGGAAGATAAAAACTCTTTGCGTTCCATGATTTTTACAGACTGCCATGACGGCACAGACCAGCGCAGGGTGCTTGCTTTCTACGTGAAGCATACCGTTTTGTGCGCATTTTTACTCACCATGCTCTGCTGGATCCCTTATTTTCTTTATCAGTATCCGGGAATCATGACTCCCGACAGTCTGAATCAGTTTGAGCAGGTGCTGGGGGTGATTCCTTACAGCAACCACCATCCCTTTATGCATACACTTTTGATCAAACTCTTATACACCATCGGTCTTAAAATAACCGGCAGCATGCTCATTGCCTTGTCCTTTTATACTTTTTTCCAGATGTGCATGCTCGCATTAAGCATATCCTATTTCATTGGGACCTTAAAGAAGTATCAGGTAAGACCTGCGATCTGCTTTGTCATCACGCTGTTTTATGCGCTGGTGCCCTATCATGCGGTGTACTCTGTCACCATCTGGAAGGATATTCTCTTTGCGGCTGCTGTGCTGGGTTTTGGGTGCGCGCTTCTAAGACTTTTTAGAAGAACAAATGCTTTTGATTTGTGCGTTTTGGGGATATGCGGTCTGATGCTGTGCCTGTTCCGTTCCAATGGCTGGTATGCATTTCTCCTGTGTCTTCCCTTTTTATTTTTCTATTTCAGAAAAAAGAAAAAAACGATGTTTCCTGTTTTGTGCGGAATTTTTCTGGCCGCTGTCATCATAAAGTATCCGGTTATGAATCACCTGCATGTGGTGCAGCCGGATTTCATTGAATCTCTTTCCATCCCCGCCCAGCAGATTACCGCTGTCATATGCAATGACCGGGAACTGACAAGCGAGGAGCGGGCACTGATCGAACAGGTTGTAGACCTCACTTATATCAAAGAATTATATGATCCTTATTTTGCCGACAACATCAAGGAGCTGGTGAGAGCCGGCAATCAAGACTACTTAGTGCAGCACAAGGGAGCGTTTTTAAAACTGTGGGCATCGCTTTTGCTGCGCTATCCAGGGGATTATCTGACTGCCTATATTCATCAGACTTACGGCTACTGGTACCCCGATTCCTTCTATCTGGTGGCAGAAGCAGAGGGCGTAAGCGCTACTTCCCTGGGCGTATCACACACCCCTTTAATCGGAGGACCCTTGGTCATCAAAACCAAAGAAATCGCAATCAAGCTTGGGGGCATGCTTCCCCTTTACGGAACCCTCTGGAGCATGGGCGTCGTGTGCTGGGTGCTGATTTTCTGCATCGGCAGTGCTTTTGTCCGCAATGAAAAAAAGAAACTGATTCTTTATCTGCCAAGCTTTACGCTGCTCTTAACGGTGCTCATTGCAACCCCTGTTGCTACGGAATTCCGGTATGTATATTTTATGGTACTATCTCTTCCCTTTTATCTGATGTCCTCCGTGCTTATGCTGCCGGAGGAAGCAGATGCGGAGATATCCAGATAAAAATATGCCCCCTGTTCATCTACCGCTGAAAAGCAGTATATGCCATTCGAATTAATGCTTGCGATGCTCTCCCAGCCCAGCTTATAGAAATTAACTGTCTTAAGTGGCAGATCGTATATCCATCCTGTTCTTGCTCTGTTTGGATTGGTATTTCTTAAAGTATAATACTCCACATCTCTTATTTCACTGGTCACATATTCGCTCACAAACACTTGTCCGTCATCTGTTAAGAAAAGAACATTCTCACTGCCGGCACACATATCTACAATCTTCGGTATGTGTTCCTCCTTATCATCTATTCCCAGAATTTTTTTCAAATCAACTTCTTCAAATCCGCCCTGATAATCCTCTCCATAAATTTCCGGATCAGCCATGGCAATTTTATTATCATGATACTTTACCGTCCCGCTATTCCAATACCAGAGGGTACCGTCTTCTTTATATAGATACATGGTATAGGGGTCTGACGCAATCCTTTCAATGCCTTCTTCTGATCCGAGTTCATATAGGATTGTCATTCCATATTTTGTTCCCTGATTTAAATTCCTAAATGGAATTTCATTCCCTGTTAGCGGTGCCGCATCAGCATCAAACCTGTTTTCCTCTACAGGAAGTCTTGGAAAAATAAAATCCCGTGTTCTTTCCCAGAGGGTAGTTTCCATAATTGAAAAAACAGAGCCATCCTCCGTGATAAAATAATTATAATTGCCTGTTCCTGTAAATAACTTTTTGGTTCCTTGGACTAATTCTATATTTTCCTGCGGAAAACCTGGCTCCCAATCTTTCGCTTCCTCAAAATACAGATATAATCCCCATTCATAGAAATTGCCGTTTTCATCTATACAAAATCCCTTTGCTTTTTCCGAATCTACATCCAGATTGACGTCCATATCTACAATATCTGATAGCCCAGACAACTGTATCGCTTCATCAAAATAGGCATCCCTATCTTCTACATTCATCTGCCCCCATTCATTGCTTCCCCATGCATATACATGCCCATCCTCCGACAACGCATACATCGCGGGACCTGCATCTACAATTTTGATAATATTATTTAAATTTGATATTTTATGCAGATTGTTCCTGCTGTAAATGTTCTCCCATGCCCACACACTCCCATCCTCACATAATGCAGTGCAACAGTCGTCTTCTATGATAATGTCTATTAATTTAGCCATAGAATTAGTCTCTTTCCCTACTTCCTTCTCCTCAATTTCCTCTTCAGTAGCATTCTTCAATTCGTCTACTACCGCCTGCTGTTTCTCTGTATAAGAATCAGTTTGCCAAATATAACTTACTACAATAAATAACACTATTATGAATACCACAATTGAACATAACATCCAAAATCGTTTCATTGCAAATTCTCCTGCTGCTTTTTTATCCCCTGTCCAAAGGTATCTTATCTTCTGCCTTATTTCTACACTTCCATAATGCCATAGGATGCTTTGCAATATTTACAAGTTCATTACTTTCCCCAAATATCCAATCCGGATGATAACCTCCTTCTGAAAAAGCTTTCCAGAACAGTTCTTCTTCCTTGGTCGGCATTAGGATAGACGAAAGATATTCCCGAACTTCCTGCTGAACCAGTTCCAAATCAAATCGTTCTCCCTTACGAAGCACCGGATTTAAATCACGCTTAATCTGCTGAGATGAAACTTTCCCGATACTATCAAGTTCAAATCTTTTCGGAGGCTGTTCTGCTCCTATTGCACTGTAAAATACAGCACATTTACGAAGCATTTCTTCCTCACTTTCATCAAACAACCCATATTTGACCATATTATGCATATCATATAAATCTCTCGGTGCCATTCTGGTAAGCAATGCTACTGTTTTAGAGGCAAATATCTCTAACGGTGCCACTGAAAGCACGGCAAGTGCCTCATCATTCCATGGCAATTTCACTTCTCTTCTTGCTACTGGGCGCACATGACAACGAAGCATATAGTTAATCTCAATCTTAAGATTATCCTTCACGCCTCCACAATTCACATACTCATACACAAATGAATCCAGTGCATGGTAATTCTTGGATTTTGGACTTAAAACGTATCCATTAGCCGTCATATACTTGCTAATTTTGTCCGTAATAACATCTCGGTCCGCAAGCATTTCTTCCCTATCAATACTTCTACAATAATCCAAATCAATATCGACAGAAAGCCTTGGCAGATCAAAAATAGTAAGATTAATGGCTGTACCGCCTTTTAAGGCAATCCCTTTTGACAAAAGTTCATCCGATTCCATAAACTTCAAAACATCTGCCAAACGACAAACTTTTTCCAGTGTATCTCTTACAAATCCTAATTCTTTTGCCATTCTACCAAGGGTTAATCTATCCAATTGCATCATAATCACCAACTCCTTTATCTATTATTCCCTTCAATGACTGTGGTGTATAAAGCTTCCACCGTTTATAAAACACATTATCCTTTGACTCTTTCATTAAATACCTCTTTGCATCAGAGGAATATTTCTGACACTCTTCAAAAAAAGTTGCAGAAAAATGAAATTCCTCTTTCAGTTCTTCAAAAAGAAATCCGCATTTCTGATATAGAAATCCGTTATTATTTCTTGCAAGACATTCAAGCACTTTTCGTTCATTCAACCCCGGCACCAGCATCATGCAGCGTATTATTTCCTCCAAACCTGCAATCTTTTCAAAATCCCGGATACTGTCTACCACCGTCTGTTCCACAGATGTTACCCGTATGTTTCCCTGCTGTATTACTTCTGTATCAGGCTTACGCTCTACACGACGATATACCACTCCATCATATACAAAATCTGAAAATCGTTTGTCTGTTGCAACAAAGCACTCATAAAACACTTGACTTCCATATCCAAACACTTCAAATGCGCTGTGATGCGTGATACAAGCATCTGAAAACAGATTGGAACCTATCTGATAACGTGAAAGAACAGGCTGCTTTGTTTCTATGCTGATTACGACATAAAAATCCCTTTTCACCTTTTCTATTAGTCCCTTTTTCTGATATTCATAGATTACCTGATTCGCTGCGCTTGGTGTTCCTACAATTTCTATCAATTGTTCCCTTGAAAAGCATCCCTTTGTTAACAAATTTTCATAATGTTTCATCCCGCATCATCCCCTGTTTTTCATTTCGCACAATGTATCTTCCTTTAGCAATACTTCGTGACATTTTCAAAATGAATATTTTAACTTTATCACATAGTATTAGAAATATCAAATATATTGCGCATTTTTTAAAATTCAACCTTCCTCATCATTTCTAAACATAGCTGATAAGGCAGCCCAAAAACACGCATACTATCGTTATGGCTAATATTAAAAATGTAAAAAACAAAGCAAATTTTGTTCTTTTTCTCATAGCTTATTCTCCGTGCCCTCTCTAAGGTGTCAAGTTTATGTAAAAGAAATCTCCGGATTTATTCACTGCCGAAAAACAATAGTATTTTAATATAAGCTTGCATCATTTTTGCATCATGACTATTCTTTTTTATATAATAAGCGAAAATTTTGTCATATTCAGATATAAGTACTCTCCCTGCCGCAATGTCGAGTAGTAAATTGAATTTAAGGACAAAATCTGTAACTCTGATGACAAGTGTGAAGGATTATAGGATAGAAGATACAAATGATATTATATACATAGGGAATGACTTACCAAATGAATATACCGGCTCAGTCTACACTTACAAACTTAAAGGGGCAGCAGCAAAAGCGAAAGCAAATGCCGCACAGGGACTACCAGAAATGCTTAAGATAGCTGTTGGCAGGCGTTTTCGTAAAAAACAACGAAAAACACTACAGAAATGCAGCTTTAGGCTGGTATCGTTATGATTCAAAATTTACTCTACCTGTTTACAGTGAAAATGGAGAACTTGAGCGGTATAACGTGTTCCATGCATCCATGCTTGTGCGCCATGACGAAAATGGAAGGATGTACCTGTACGACGTTATGGACATAAAAAAAGAAACAAGCAACCCGCTTGAGCTGTAAAAGCTGTACACGACACAAAACCCGCTTCTTTTTGGTTATGATTCTATGCTGGGCAGATTCTTTTGTCAAGATGCAAAATCTGCATTTTTGAAGCAAAAAATTATTCTCCTAATTCTTGACTTTCCAACAATAAGTGGTATCACAAATAAACAGAACATTGTTCTTTTAATTTGCTCAAAATGGTTATGAGGGAACATCAGTAAGAATGATTTTGACACTTAATGCGAAACGTATTAAAGAATTGCACTTAGGAAAGAAGTTAAAATACAAAAATATTACAAGTGAAGCTATACGAACGACAACATTATCAGTCATGGAAAATTCGTCAATTCATAAGCAGACTTTAGAAATGAAAAAAGAAATGCGTTCTAAAAATGCGAATGTTTTTGGAGCAAATGTAATTGCCGAATATATGTCTAAATATAGCTAATTGCTTTTATTAGAAATCTGTTTACTGATAATCAATGAGTGGTATTTTCTGTCCCTATGAATTATAAAAACGCAACTGTAAACCATACAACGCCCTTTGCGGAAGAAAGGGGGAATTTTCTATGACTTGCACAAAAGCATATTTTATTTTGGGGGAAATGAATATATAATAAAATCAACGACAAATCGGGATCTATGGAGGAAGAAGTTATGGATATTTGGGAACAGTTATATGCAAAAGCGAAAGGACAGTATCATCCAGAAGCTGTTTCTCCTTTTCTTTATGCACATCATGTTGTGTGTGCTTTAGAAAGCGAGAATGGAGAAATATATACAGGTTTTTGCATTGAAAGCTGTAGTGGTGTTATGGATTTGTGTGCTGAAAGAGTAGCTGCACTTAATATGTATGTAAATAGTGGTCAGTCTGTAATAAAGAGAATGATCGCATTTAGAGATACCCCTCCTTATGGAGAAGGAAGCGGTATGCCTTGTGGTGCCTGTAGGGAATTTTTTATGCAGCTTTCTCTTAAAAATAAGGATATGGAAATCATGGTTGATTATGAGAAACGAGAAATTGTTACTTTGGAAGAATTGATACCTAAGTGGTGGGGAATGGAAAGATACACCGCTGCCCATAACAGGTAGCATCGCCAAAACAGGAAATCAAGAAAAGATTTCCTGTTTTTTTGCATCCATTTTTGATATTTGAGGAAGTCGTCTGTATTGCCTACAAAACCTTAGACAAGAAATCCTGCAGCCGTTCGCATTTAGGATTATTGAAGAATTCCGCCGGTTCGTTTTCTTCCATGATGATTCCCTCGTCCATAAACAGAACCTTGGTTCCCACTTCTCTTGCAAATCCCATTTCGTGGGTTACGACCACCATGGTCATGCCGCTTTCTGCCAGTTCCTTCATAACATCCAAAACCTCGCCCACCATTTCCGGGTCAAGGGCAGATGTGGGTTCATCAAAAAGCATGACCCTGGGATTCATGGCAAGGGATCTCACAATGGCAATCCTCTGTTTTTGTCCGCCGGAAAGCTGGCTTGGATAAGCATCCGCCTTTTCGCTGAGACCAACTCTTGCAAGAAGCTTCAATGCATTCTCGCACGCTTCCTCTTTGCTCATCAATTTCAGTTTTACAGGCGCCAGCGTAATATTGTCCATGATGGACAGGTTATTGAACAGATTGAAGTTCTGGAATACCATTCCCATATGTTCTCTGATTTTATCAATATTTACTTTAGGATCCGTGATCAGCTGTCCATCAAACCAGATTTCGCCGCCAGTGGGCGTCTCCAAAAGATTCAGGCAGCGTAAAAAGGTACTTTTCCCTGAGCCGGAAGGTCCCACGATGACGATTTTTTCGCCTTGATGTATATGGTAATTCACTCCGCGCAGTACATGATTGTCTTCAAACTTTTTATGCAGGTCTTTAACGATTATCACTTTTACGCAGCCTCCTCTCCAGTCTGTCCAGTAAGATGGTCAATATTTTAATAATGACAAAGTATATAACAGCTGCCCCGATCAACGGCATGAATGCCTCGTAAGTTCTTGAGGAAATCTGGTTCGCCACTCTGGTAAGGTCTGTCAGGCTCACATAACCTACAATTGCCGTTTCCTTAAGCAGAACGATAAACTCATTTCCGATGGGGGGAAGCACGTTTTTGACTGCCTGGGGAATCACAATATAAATCATGGTCTGTGCCTTGGATAGTCCTAAGGAGCGTCCCGCTTCTGTCTGCCCTTTATCTACCGCCATGATACCGGCACGTACAATCTCCGCCACATAAGCGCCGCTGTTAATACCAAAGGATAAGCTTGCAACCAGCATCCCGTTTTTGCAGTTTGCCATGATGATAAACCACATGATCAAAAGCTGCAGTACCGAAGGCGTTCCTCTGATAATGTCAATATAAGCATTGGCGATTCTCGCCCATATAGTCTTCTTGCCATTTCTTTTTGTGGACAGCTTCATAAGTGCAAGGACTGTACCGATCAGGAGACCTAAAATTGCTGCAAAAAGAGCAATTTGAAGTGTAACTCCCAGACCATTTATGTATAGCTTCCACCTATCGCCTTCAATGAATGCCGTCTCGAACATTCCGCCAACTTTTTCCAACCATGCCCGCATATCATCTGTTCCTTTCTCTTTCTAAAAGAGGATAGCATGTATTTTATGCTATCCCCTTTACCTGTCTCCTATATCACGGATGCAAGCCTCTTTGATTTATTACTCGGCTTCGATATAAGTCTTTACTAATTCATCAAAAGTTCCGTCTGCCTTGATTTCTTCCAAAGCTGCGTTGATCTGCTCTGTCAAAGCTGTATCTCCCTTAGGCAGTGCGATTGCATATTCTTCTGTTCCGAAATCAAACTGTGCACCGTCAAGGGCAATCAACTGGCCTTCAAATTTACTTGCAAATACAAGTGCAGGGTTCTTGTCGATGATTACACAGTCAACTCTGCCATTGATCAGATCGTTTACAGCATCTACGCCCTTATTGTACTGGTTTACAGTGGTATCTGCAATATCATCAGTTGCAATGAAATCCCCTGTTGTTCCTAACTGAACACCGATCGTCTTACCCTCAAGATCCTGTGCTGTTGCGATTTCAGAATCTGCAGGAAGGATTACATACTGAACTGCTTCATAATATGCATCAGAAAAATCAACGGACTGCTGTCTTTCTTCTGTCACTGTCATACCGGCAATAGCAACATCGATCTTGCTTCCGATAGAAGATACCAGTGAAGCAAATTCCATATTCTCCACTTCAACTTCTACACCAAGTTTTTCACCGATTGCTTTAATCAGCGCGATGTCAAATCCATCCGGTTCGCCATTGTCATCAACATACTCAAAAGGCGGGAACTCTGCGTTGGTGCCCACTGTAAGCACGCCATCAGACAGCGCTGCTGCCTCGGCTGCCTCTTCTACATTTGCTTCTGCATCTGCCTGTGCCTCTTCATTTCCTGCTTCTGCATCTGCTTCTTCGTTTCCAACTTCTGCCTGTGTCTCTTCGTTTCCGGCTTCTGCTGCAGTCTCGCTGCTTCCGCAGGCTGTGAGCAGACTCATTGTCATTACTGTTGCCAGTAACAATGCTAATAATTTTTTCATAATACTCTCCTCCTTATGCATAATTATGCACAAACTTAATAAACACTACGAGTCTATCACGTTCGCCATGCAAAATCAAGGCTTTATCCTTAAAATGAATGCACTTTTTTCAATTCAATTTTGCATGCTGTCACAGCATCACAATCATTTCTCTTCCCAGACAGACTGCAATCCTCTTTGCTTCTTTATGCACGATCAGTTCTTCTCCCTCTTTCTTTCCAATGAGGAACAGTCCCGGTTTGATGCAATACCGATTGGTATATGCCTTTTCCACCATAGCATCCGTAATCGTGACAGCATATGCATTCTCTTCCTCTTCGACCATACATCTTCCCAGATAGATCATCCTGCCTTTTCCATCGTCATTGTATACTTTTACACTGTTCCTTAAGTACAGCAGCAGTAAAGCAATGCCCAGAAGCAGCAACGCCAGACCTGCTGTTATGGAAACCACCCTGACCGCAGGAGATGCAAAGAAACTGTTTCCTTTTGTCTGCTGTCCTGTCTTATATTGGCTGTCCCCTGCCGCTTTCTTTTCTGGTACGGTTACTTCTTTTGTCTCCTTTTGAATCGGCTTTACTGCCGCAGGTGATGGACTTGGCGTGGTTTCCGGCACAGGACCAGTAAACTTCCTGCCGCTATTGCCTGTGGGTTTATTACCATTTTCTCCTTCGCCATGAATGATATCCGTCTTTTCCTCTTTTTTCCGCTGTTCATGTTCTTCTGTTTCACCTGCGTTATTACTGTTTTCTTCGTTTCCATTGGAACCGGAATCTCCCGAATCATCGGGTCTGTCATCTTTGGAATCCGGTTTCGGCGTGCCGGACGGTACGGCGGATGCCGTCGGAGATGGTGTCTTCGAGGGTGTGGGAGCAATTGTCGGTTCTGGCTTATCGGTCGGTACCGGTGTGCCGGTGGGGTTCGGTTTCCCGGAAGGTGTTGCTGTCGGTTTAGGTGACGCGGTTATCTGGGCTTTGTATATATTATCTACTAAAATTTTGCTGCTGAGCCCTTTTTTATCTACATCATCATTTTCCAGGTTTACTGCAACAGCGTAGGTGCCGTTTTCATTTACCTGAATCCGTTCACCTTCTCCCAGAATATTTCCGCTTTCATCCTTCCACGTAAATGGCTGATCGCTCAGCTTCAATTTTCCGCCGGATAAATCTTCCACCCTGACGCTTAAGGTGACCTGCTCTTCTTTTCCCGGCGTTTCATTGGTTACGATAAGTCTGCCACACACTTCATTTTCTTCAAATCCGCATCCAAGCTTATATCCATCCACTTCCTTTTCGCAGGTTTTCTGATATGAATCAGCATCTTCCTTCTCTTTTCCGCAGCCTATGTCATACCGGTCTACCGTCTTGGGACAGACAATGACATAACGGAGCACCTGCCCGTCTTCCATTCCGCAGATTTTCTTCTGATAATAATGAATGGATGGTGATATAGGCCCGCAAATCTGGCAGTAACTCCGCTCATTGCTTGTGATTCCTTGGGGACAGCTGTCATGTACCTCCCTGACTCTTGCTATTGCATAAGTCGTTTCCCCATGGTCAAAACATCTTCTCTGCTCCGTCCCAATAACCTCCTCTACTGTGAAAGAAAGCATACAGCTCTCCTCCACAAAGCACGCGTCTGTGCAGTTGTGTACCTCCGCGGGTCCATAGCAGGGTCCTCCGTTTGTCTCATCTCCCACATGATGATGCTCCACCGCCGTCACATAGCATCCGCCTTCTTCATTCGGATTTCCTTTATGGGTATGAGGTACCGGAAGCAGAAAGCACGGTCCTCCCGTCATTTCGTTTCCGATATGCTCATGTTTAATCGCATTGTTGTAGCATCCCCCAAAAACAGAGGCATTACCTATATGCCTGTGATTTATATCGGTGACAACCGTCCGGGGAGCCTGCTGACTGCCAGATGTTGTTTCCGCTTCTTTACCGCAGACCGGTACTGCTGCCGTTAAAAACAAACAGATTGCCGCTGCAAGAGTAAGCGCCTTTCCGGCTCCCTTACGTTTCTTGTATACATTTACTTTCTTTTTCCGCTTTAAAATCCTTTTTCTCATTTTATGATTCTCCTTTTCTGCTGCTTTTGGCAGCGCAAAAAACCTGCCTATGACATTTCCATAGACAGGTCAACTGTACATAACTCATGATTCACTTGATTAGATTTCTAAGCGGTAAGTGAACTTAGTTTATCATGGAGCGAGGGGCGTTGTCAAACATTTTGTGTTTTTTTATCCATTACCCCGCTTATCCTCTTGCTCACGCATTGCTGAAGCTCAGCAATGGCAAGCGGCAGTGCAATTCCCACGAAGAGATAGATCCATTTGCTCGCCTCCGCCCCTCCTGCAAGATAAACAAATCCAATCTCATGGAAGAACATCTCCTGATCAAATTCACTGCACAGCGGCGTATACAGACTGCATAAATAAAAGAACCCCTTCACCAGCATAAAACACGCCGCATGATGCATCATGATGGAATAAGTGTTTCTTCCTATGTAAGTCATTTTTCCTGCCAGATAAGGAATACCGCTTATGATTTTGGCAATTCTGAGCCAAAAAGCAATTCCGGTCACGACAGTAAGGTAAGGAACGATTGGTCCATTGGCAAAGCTGCTGACCCATACCGCACTGAACGCCAGCCCGCCGCATAAAATCGTAATCAGGATCTGCATTCCCATCACGATCAGGAAATACGGTCCGGCCTCCAATGTATCATGCATCTCCAGCTTTTCACGGTAAATCCTTCCCATCTGAAAGCCCGGCATCATAAAAAGCAGCCTTCCCGGCAGTTTGTAATACCCCCACACATGTCCTCCGATTGCCAGCCACACCGTCAGTATGCCTGCTGCAAGGCATCCGACAAATATCAGCCACTCAAAATTCAAGTGAATCAGGGACAATACCTTGCGCATCAGCACATTAATGACCTCCAGCATAAACAACACAGGAACAAACCATGCCGGAAAGTTGTACATGAACTGATGTCCATCCAGAAAAGGGGATAAAAACAAGGTCTTTAGGGATAACGGCTCTCCCATGGAAAATCCTGCACCATGCAGGAGATTCGCAAGAATTCCATAAAATAGATTCCACAAAAAATAAGGTACAAGGAGCGTCACACATTTTCCGATGATATAGCTTCCAATTCTCTCTTCCGCCTCTTTTTTATAAAAATATCCTGAGACAAACAAAAAAATGAAGACATGAAACGAATAATAGGGGAATAGATCTCCTATCTCAAAAAGATTATATCCCAGATGCCCCGCTACCACGAGGATGATCCCTATCGCTGATAAGATGCGGAAGGTTTTATTTTCTTTGTAAACTGTCATGTTTTTATCCCTTTCTATACAGTAAATTCTCTAACGTTTTGCCGCTTGTCTAAAAATAAATCTATCTATAGTATACAAAAAAGCATTGTACAATAAAAGCAAAAAAACTATAATAACGATATGAACAGATTATCAACCACTCCATCAAATTACATAAAAAAGCTTGCCCTTTTGTCTTTTGTATGTGTTATAACAGGTCTGCTCACGGCATGCGGTGCATCCGGCCCTAAGCCGGCAGAGGATTACGTCCCGGAGAATTACCTGCTTAAATCGCAGCTTATATCCTTCGACCGCTCCTCCCTAAACGCCATACCGGACAATCCCAATGCTTCCTTAAGTGTGCCCACCTATATCACCAAAGTGGACGATACCTATTTTATTGTGGATTGTTATAACAATCAGGTTATCTATCACGACAACCTGACCGATCCTCTATATGAATGGCAGATCATGACAAATGATATTGCTATGGGGCACACTCTTGCAAGCGACGGGCTTGTGTATCTGATCGATGACACGGAAAACAACCGGGTACTCGTCATGGAGAAGGATCAGAACGAAAACGGGCAGACCATCTTTGTACCCACACAGGAATTTCTAGATATTGGCAACCGTCCGCACTATATCATTTATGATGAATATACCGATACTTTTTATGTGTGGAGTTCCCAGAATGGGGAAATGTATCTATTCCGCCATGCCAAAGAGGATTCCCGTATGTATCTGACCGAAGTGCGCTCCATCCCCTCTCTGTCCAATGTGTATGTGCGCTCGTTCACGATTATCGGGGACCGCATTTATTTTGTATCCGGTAATTCCAGTATCATAGAAGCGGATCTATACAGTTTTAAGATCAAAAAGGAATATCCCGTTCCACCGGAAATGGCAGGTATGGTTCAGATCACACGGATTCAGGATTACTACTATATCACCATATCTACCGATGTGACCGGTAATCAGGATTATGCAACCATGCTCCGGGTTAAAGATTTAGGCGACTTATCCGCCGGCAATTATGAGGATGTTTACCATTACTTTATCGGAGGCGGCACTCCTTACTATATAACCATGATAGAGGATAGCTGGTACCTGACGGAACACCGTCTTCCCGGCCATTCAATCTGGCGCTTTCAGATACTTGACAATGAAATCGTTAACGTTACTTCCGTTTACTGAATCACAATTATGATACTGCTGAAATATTCCGAAAGGATTTACAAATGAAAACTTTACTTTTTAAAAATACAAAAGCTTTCACAAGCAGCACCGCAACTCAAAGGACAAGCGCCTGCCTAATCATCACCATCCTTCTGTCCTGCCTGATTACCGCAGTTGCACAGGGCAGCAGCTTCTTTTACAGCACCCATTATACGAAGGTTCTGGTTTTATCCTGTTTTTTCCTTGCTTATGCGGGTATTTTCTTTTACCTGAAAGCTACCCGCCGCATTGATGAAAACAGTGCTGTTTTCATGATGATTCTACTAGGCGTCCTTTTACGATGTGCTTATGTCCTCTTATCCGGTCTTTATGACCGGCAGCATGATGCCGGCGCCTATACAGGCATGGGAACAGACTTTGTCAATCCCGGTCACATTGGGTATATTGAATATATTTATAAATTTCATAAACTACCGGATTTAAACCCTTATGAGTTGTTTGCATATTATCATCCGCCGCTCCACCATATCCTTTCCTTTATCTGGCTGCAGCTCAACATCTGGCTCGGCGTGGCGGAAGATCTTGCTTTTGAAAACCTGCAGATTTTAACGCTCTTTTATTCGTGTCTGTGCATGGTCATTACCTGGAAGATACTCAAGGTACTTGAAATAAGAGGAAACGGGCTTTACATAGGGCTTGCCTTTATTGTATTCCATCCTGCCACCATCGTAATGGCAGGCAGCGTCAACAATGATATGCTGACCATACTTTTTATGTGCCTGATTATTCTGGAATCCCTAAAGTGGCTGCGGGACAAAAACCTTGCAGGGCTGGTGCGGCTGGCGCTCTATATCGGTTTTGGCATGATTACCAAGCTTAATTCCGCGGTTCTTGCCATACCTTTAGCCCTCCTTTTTCTTAAGCATTTTATTTCCGTAATCCGCTCTAAGGATAAATCCGCTATCCTGCAATGGATTAAAAATTACTGTGTTTTTGGAGTGATTGTTGCCCCTATCGGTCTTTCCTGGATTGTACGGAATCTGATACGTTTCAGCGAAAAGCCCGGTGTCCCTGTCCCTGGAGAAACTTCTCCCATGTACACTGCCCCCTTTAGTCTGTGGAGCCGGCTGGGTATTCCTGCCTTTTCTGACTGGAACTTTGCCTTTCCCTTCCACCCCATCAGCGCCAAAGCGTGCAACAACACTTGGGTCATCATGTTCCACACTTCACTGTTTGCGGAGGAATATCCTGTGGATTTACCCGACATTCTTCTTGTGCTGTGTCAGATTACCTTTGTACTTGCCGTTATCCTTGGGATTGCCACTGCCATTCTGCTGGCGGCTGTCCTTTTAAATAAAAGAACCAACAGAGAAGATACCATCTTTCTTTTGACGGGCTATGTGATTATGCTGATTTCCTTTGCAGCATTTGTCATCATCTATCCATACACATGCAGCAGCGATTTTCGTTACGTGGCAATCTGTCTGGTTTATATTGCCATTGCTTTGGGGCTTGGTAACAAATATTACATCTCGCCCTCCTTCCGTCAGGAAAATGATAAACATGCAAAGATAAAAACGGCATGCATGCATATGATTAATAGCGGAATCATTACGATTCTTGCTTTCATTACAATTATCTACGTTTTTTGGGAACGCTGGTAATTCATACATAACTGTAAATATTTTAATTTTGGAGGTCAATTATGGGAAGAGAAGATTACAGCAGAGCATTCAAGCTTGGGAAAAGAGATTATCAGACGCGGATGCTTCGGGGAGAAAAACCTACTTTACAGGTTTTGGACGATATTATGCCGGAAAAAGGCGCTTACTATGAGATGCCTCTTGGTCTGGTCCAGATTCCTACCGAGCAGATTGCAGGAACCAAAACGATTGGACGAAGCAATTCCTTTGCAGGAAACTTTATGCCAATCTTAAAAGAGAACTCTGAATTCGCAAGTAAATGGGCTGCCTTAAGCACCAGTCATGTAAAGGAAGGTATCCGCGACCCAATTATTGCTTACGAGTTTATGAACAAATTTTATATACTGGAAGGAAATAAGCGTGTCAGCGTCATGAAATATCACGGGGCAGTCTCCATTCCAGGCACTGTCACACGAATCGTGCCAAAGCGCACCGAAGAAAAAGAAAACAAAATCTATTACGAGTTCATGGAATTCTACCAGTCCGCGCCCATCAACTATATCTGGTTTTCCCAGGAGGGAAATTTTGCAAAGTTGCAGAAGGCAGTGGGTAAAGAGCCTGGCGAAATGTGGAGTCACGAAGATCTCTTGACCTTCAGTGCCCTGTATACACGTTTCAAAACCGAATACCTTGCAAAGGGCGGCAACAAACTGCATATCACACCCGGGGATGCCTTTCTCGCCTTCATTACGCTGCACGGATATAACGAGGTCGAAGACAAAACCACAAATGAGTTAAAGACCCTGATTACAAAGAGTTGGAAAGAATTCGAACTTCTTCAGGAGGAAGAAGATATTGAACTTAAGATGAATCCCAGCCAGGAGAAGAAGCCTCTTCTCAGCATTATTCTGCCCGTAAGTTCTCCGAAGCTGAAGGCTGCTTTTATCTATGAAAAAACCTCCGGCACCTCGGCATGGACCTATGCCCATGAACTTGGCAGGCTTTATCTGGAACAGACCTTCCCAGAGGAACTGCAGACCCTCTGCTATGAGAACGGAACACCTGAGAACGCAGATGCCCTGATTGAGCAGGCAATTGCTGAGGGCTGCAATCTGATCTTTACCACCACTCCTGCTTTTGTGCAGGCAAGCGTAAAGGCTGCCATTGCAAATCCGAATGTCCGTATTTTGAACTGTTCCTTAAATACATCGCACAGATACATCCGCACTTACTATTCCAGGATGCATGAGGCAAAATTCCTGATGGGCGCTATCGCAGGTGCAATGGCCGCAAACGACACTCTGACCTATATTGCAGACTATCCTATTTTCGGTACCATTGCCAACATCAACGCATTTGCCCTCGGTGCAAAGATGATCAATCCCAGAGCCAAGGTTCATCTGGAGTGGTCCAGCATGAAGGAAGTGGACATTGATGAGAGAATCCGGGAGACACAGTCCTCCTGTATTTCCGGCAGAGATATGACCATCCCCGAGGAGACTTCCCGTTTCTTCGGTCTGTATCATATGGAAGGCGATCATCCGAGAAATCTTGCCGTGCCGTTATATCATTGGGGCAAGTTTTATGAACAGCTCTTACGTACCATTGTTGACGGCACCTGGAAATATGACGAAAAATCATCCTCCTCCAAGGCAATCAACTACTGGTGGGGTATGTCGGCAGGCGTCATAGACGTCGTCTGCTCCAACCATCTGCCAATTGGCACCAAGCGTCTGGTGGAATTGCTTAAAGCTACCATCAGTTCAGAATTATTTAATCCTTTTTCGGGTATCTTATATTCTCAGACAGGTATTGTCATAGATGACCCTGAGCGAAAGCTTACGCCTGAAGAAATCATGAACATGGACTGGCTCGCAGAAAATGTGATTGGTTCCATTCCTAAAAAGGAAGACTTGAATGAGCAGGCTGCGCCTGTCATCAATCAGCAGGGAGTAATGAAAGAGGAAGGCTGATTTACATATGAGAATACTTGCAATTGCAGACGAAGAATCGAAATACCTTTGGGATTATTACGAAAAAAGCAAGCTGGAGGGAATCGACCTTATTATCTCCTGCGGTGACTTAGATCCCAGATATCTCTCTTTCCTCGTGACACTTTCCAATGTGCCTGTTCTATATGTGCACGGAAATCATGACGGAAAATACGAAAAGACCCCGCCGGAAGGATGCATCTGTATTGAAGACCAGATTTATGTCCACAACGGCATCCGCATCCTGGGGCTTGGCGGATCCATGCGATATAAGCAGGGACCGCACCAGTACACCGAAATGGGCATGAAGAAACGAGTTGCCCGATTATGGTTCCAGTTACTGCGCCACCGCGGTTTTGACATTTTAGTGACCCATTCACCCGCCTATCAGCTGAATGATGGGCGGGATCTTCCCCATCAAGGTTTTCAGGTGTTTCGGACTTTGCTTGAAAAATACAAGCCCAAATTTTTTCTCCATGGGCATGTGCATATGTCCTATGGGCGGGCGCACAAACGATATGACAAATATTTGGATACCCACATTATCAACGCATTTGAACGATGTGTGTTTGATTTTGAAGATGATGACTTGAAAGAACACATCCGCTAGGAATTTTCCTCAAAGCTTTCCTTAAATGCATTCATTTCTTTTCTAGTTTCACTGGAAAGCATGTCCTTTAGCGAATTTTTCCTCCCCGGATGTGCATTCTTAAAGTCCTCAAGTATCTGACTGGAAGCGCGTTCCATTTCTTCTTTCAATTCTCTTGAGGAAATAAGCCTGCACCCCTGCCCTGTGATGATGATCTGCTCAAGACCGTCTGAGGTAGCAACCGTCACATCATATTTTCTGCCGTTTTCATGGGCAAATTTTTCGATATACTGGTCGGCAGTCTCCGCTTCTTTCGTATATACCACATGGATATTGTGATAATCCAGAACTTCCGTGGGATGTCCCGCTAAGCGATAAGCATCGAATACCGCAATCAGACTGCATTTCCTGACTGCCTGATAATTACACAATAAATCAAGAAGCTTTCCCCTTGCTCCATCTAAATTCTGCTCAGCCACCCCCCGCAGTTCCTCCCATGCAAATATTACATTGTATCCATCTACCAGCAGATATTCTTCCTTCTTCTGCACAGGCTGATAAGTCCTTATCTGGGGCTGTCTCTCTGTTAAATCACTCTTTCCTCTGGTTCTTTTCCATCCGGTTCTTATTCCTGCCTTGTTTTCCTTTCGATTGGCATGGGAAGTGCGGCTCAATATCTCGTTGATTTCATCCTGCCCGATCCACTTTTCTTCCTCACCGCCTTCATGCGTCCTCCCGAATCGTTCCCTGCCGCTCACACCGGATTTTTCTTCGCCCAGATATCTTTCCCAATATTGCTCTTCCTTCATGGAATCCTTTTTCTCAGGTAGGCAGCTCTCTAAGTGCATATAGGCAGGAACCTGATCCCATTCCACAATAAACCCGGCTCCATGGGCGCAAAAGACCGAGGCGGATGGATTGTCCATATCATGCAACGGATCATACCCTGCTTTTTCCAGTACCTCCTCCGTATTGTGGCAGGGGTAGTAACCTTTCATAGTGCAATATAACTGCCCTTCTCCCTTCGTGTAGGCAAGCACCTCCTGCTGATATTCCCGTAAAAGCGCCATAGGCGCCATTCCTTTAAGAACAGTCGTTCCCTCTGCGCTGTGATGTAGGGTGAATGTGCCATGCATCTTATCTAAATCCGTCATAGCCCGTCCCACCATGTGATCCGGCACTTCCAAAGAGAAGTCGTAATATGGCTCAAGCAGTACGCTTTCCGCCTGCATCAGCCCCTGCCGCAGCGCCCTGTAAGTGGCCTGTCTGAAATCTCCGCCCTCGGTATGCTTTTGATGAGCGCGCCCTGATTTCAGTGTAATTTTCATATCTGTGATGGGCGCTCCTACCAGCACACCCAGATGTTCTTTTTCTTCCAGATGGGTCAGCACCAATCTCTGCCAGTTCAGATCCAGAATATCCTCTCTGCAGTCCGCCTCAATTACAAGACCGCTGCCCGCTTCCCCCGGTTCTAAGAGAAGATGCACTTCCGCATAGTGGCGGAGAGGCTCAAAATGCCCCACCCCTTCTACCGTATCTGCAATGGTTTCTTTATAAACAATGCTCCCTGCCCCGAACTCCACATTGATGCCAAACCTCTCTTTAATCAGATTTTGATAGATTTCTATCTGAACCTGTCCCATAATCTGAACCTTGATTTCCTGGCTCTTTTCATCCCAGACAATATGAAGCTGCGGTTCCTCCTCCTCAAGCTGTCTCAATTTGGGAAGCACCTGCGGAGCATCATAACCTTCCGGCAAAAGAATGCTGTAGCAAAGAACCGGCGAAAGTTCCGGATAAATGATTTCCTTCGTCATTCCCAGCCCCTGCCCTGCAAAGGTTTCTGTCAGCCCCGTGACAGCACAGATCATGCCGGCAGCAGCTTCGCTCACAGCTTCAAATTTTTCTCCTGAATAAACCCTGATTTGGTTTACCTTTTCTTCCCACTCTCCTTCTTTTCCGGATCTTCCCGTAAACAGCCTGCTTCCGGTGAGCGTCTCTCTCACCTTAAGGCATCCTCCGGTAATCTTCATATGAGTGAGACGGTTCCCCTGGGCATCCCGGGTGATCTTAAAGACTCTGGCGCCAAACTTTGCCGGATATTCCTTTTCCGGGAGATATTCCTCCAGCCCGTCCAGCATCTCTTCCACCCCTAAAAGCTTAAGGGCGGAGCCAAAAAAGCAGGGGAAGAGTTTCCTTTCCCCTATCAGCTTTTGTATATGCCCTTTCTCTATCCTGCCTTTTTCCAGAAACTCGTTCAAGGCATCTTCCTCGCAAACCGCGATATTCTCGTAAAAACCTTCTGTTTCCGGCTCCGAAAAATCAACACAGGACTCGCACAACTGCTCCTTGATTTGATGCAGAATCAACGCTTTATCCGTGCCCTGCTGATCCATCTTATTGATAAAAAGAAAAACCGGCACTCCATAGCGTTTCAGCAGCCTCCATAAGGTAAGCGTATGCCCCTGCACACCGTCGCTTCCGCTAATCACAAGGATTGCAGCATCCAGAACCTGCAGCGTGCGCTCCATCTCTGCCGAAAAATCTACGTGCCCCGGTGTATCCAACAGAATAATCTCTAACTGCCCTCTTTTCAGAATCGCCTGCTTGGAAAAAATTGTAATTCCTCTCTCCCTTTCCAGTCCGTAGGAATCCAGAAAAGCATCCTTCTTATCCACCCTACCCAACTTGCGGATGCTGCCGCCCACATAAAGCATTGCCTCTGATAAAGTTGTCTTTCCGGCATCCACATGGGCCAGCAGCGCGATGCTGACACGTTTTGATGGCTTTCCGGATAATTTATTTTCAGACGTATCTTCCATAGAAAATATCCCCTTCTGTCGTCTATAATTCCGCGGCTCTTCTTGCAAGCTCAAGACATCCCATTATCCCCTGATTATCCTTAAGGCTTGCCGGAACAATATAATTTTCCATATGCTCCAGTTCTTTTGTTTTAATATATCCGTTCAATATCTCTTTTACATAATTTCTGATGATAGGAAATAGCTGTTCCTGATGCATGACTCCGCCCCCTAAGATAATCATCTCAGGGGAGAGTGTTAGAATATATCCGCTGAGCGCCTGGGCAATATAGTAACCTTCCAGATCCCAGACCTCTTCTCTTTCCTTTAATGCTGCCGCCCTTTGTCCCCACCTTTCCTCTATGGCGGGTCCCGCCGCAAGTCCCTCCAGGCAATTCTTATGATAAGGACATTTTCCCCGGTATTGATCATCGGAACGCTTTTGAATCAACACATGTCCCGCTTCAGGATGGAGCATCCCGTGAAGCAATTTCCCTTCAATGAATACACCTGCCCCTACACCGGTTCCTATGGTAACATAAACGACACAGTTTTTACCTTTAGCCTGTCCAAATGTAACTTCTCCGAGGACAGATCCATTTACATCTGTATCAAATCCCACAGGACAGGCAAGCGCCTCCTCAAATACCCCCACAATATTATAATTCCTCCATGCCAGCTTGGGGGTACTGGTAATGTACCCATAAGTATCAGAATTCCTTTCGGGGTCAATAGGACCAAAACACCCAATTCCCAATGCATCTATTTGGGTTTTCTTGAAATACTCGATCATTTGAGGTATTGTTTCCTGTGGAGTTACGGTAGGTATTGATATCTGCTCAAAAATCTTTCCTGTTTCATCCCCAACAGCACATACCATCTTTGTGCCGCCTGCCTCTAATGCGCCCAGCCTCATACCTTTTCTCCTCCTAAATTTATTTAGCGGTTCCGAAGTAAATCCACATCAAGTTCTACAATTCCGGCATTGCCGGTTTTATAGTTCTTTGCCATATCTTCAAAAGGTGTATCATAAATATATGACAGCAAAGTCATGATCACGGCACTGTGCGTCACCATCAGTACATTTCCTTTTTCCTTCTGCGTAATCTCACGAATTGCCGGAAGAAGCCTGTCAAGGAGCTGCTGATAGGATTCTCCCAAAGGAGGCTCCTGATAACGGCGGTTGTCACGCCATAACTGATATTCATCCCAAAACAATTCCTTTACCTGCTTCCATGTATAACCTTCCCATTTTCCGAGGCAGATTTCCTCAAGCCCCGGTTGTACCTTGGGTTCTATCTTTAGTGCAGCGCCAATGATTCTGGCGGTTTCCAGTGCTCTGCGCTTGGAACTGGTGTAAATACTATCCACCTGATAATCTCCGCCCGCAATTCTGGCAGCAAACTCTTCCGCCTGTTGTCTGCCTCTTTCATTTAATGCGATATCCGTCTGTCCCTGGATTTTGCTTTCAATGTTCCAATCGGTCTCGCCATGCCTTACTAGATAAAGCTTCATTTTACACCTATGCCTTTCGTAACATTTGCACAATACGCTGCCTCTTATTCTTGCGCATATCAACCAAACTTTCTCATATTCTCGTCTTCCGCTGACATTTTTCTCAAAAAATTGGTATAATAGATAATATAGTTTATTTTGAAGGAGGTACGAAATGTTTCAAAAAGGAGAATATGTAATCTATGGTAACAATGGAATATGCCTCATACAAGATATTACTACTCTGAATATTCCGGGTGTTGATAAAGACAGGCAATATTATCTGCTAAAACCGGTATATGCATCCGGCAGTACCGTATATACCCCTGTAGATACAGCAGAAACTTCTCTTCGGCATGCCCTGTCAAAAGATGAAGCGGATAGTCTGATCCGGTCAATTCCCGATATTCCTCTGATTCCGCTGACCGATGAAAAAACATTGGAAAAGACCTATAAAGAATACATGCGTTCCAATAGCTGCAAAGCATGGGTCCAGCTGATCAAAACAATTTACCTGCGGAAAGAACGCCGGATTATGAAAGGTTATAAGGTGACTGCACTGGACAACCGTTACTTTAATCTTGCAGAAACCTCTCTCTACGGGGAACTGTCCATTGCACTTGGCAAACCGCGGGATGAAGTCAAATCCTATATCTCCAGCTGTATTGATGAAGGGCACTTGGAAGATTGATTACCAGCTTCGTATGAAAATAGTTTACTACAGATTTCTGACAAGTTCAATTGTGGGGGGAAAGCATTTTGATGGAAATCTTTCTGATGGTTGCTTTCCAAAGAGCAGATAATAGTCCGCACAGGGCAGGTAAATATACCAACGTCGTCGCGCTCCCGCTCCATAAAAACGTAGCAGTGCTAAGCTCAAAAGAACTTCGCTAAGCACTGACGTTTTTATAGGGACTCCTTATGGTATATTTACCTGTCCTGTGCTACGTTATCGGTTAGCCTGCAAAATAGCAAATGTTCAGTTTCTTTCACAGAATATTCAGGACTCTGGCTTTTTATAGCCGATTTCAATTTTGGGATTTCTCTTTGCAAGTTCTTCCAAAGCGCGCTTTACTACTTTCTGGGATGAAGCATCTATCTTAAGCAGTTCGCCTGCTTTTGTTTTTACTACAAGAAAATGCATGTCGAAGTTGCCGACGCTGCAACAAAGTCTTCCCCTTACCTCCTCTATTCTCATATACGCATGGGTTATTTCTTCGTATGGCAGGGCATACCACTTAAAACCTCTTTTATACTCTAATTCCTGCTCCTGCATCCTTATTTTTCTGTCCTCAAAAATCATTTTCATTTATTCTCCTTAATATTCTGCAAGGATTGCCTGCTGCCACGCAATTCTCTGGTATATCTTTTGTCACCACGCTTCCCGCTCCTATCACGCTTCCCCTTCCAATCGTAACTCCCGGCAGGATAATGACTCCGCCGCCAATCCAGCATCCATCTCCTATGGTGACCGGAAGCGCATAGGTACGGCAGAAATATTCTCCGCTTTCCGATGTCCATTCCGGCGTCAGGCGGTCTCTTAATTCTACCGGATGCGTGGCAGTATAAATCTGTACATTGGAAGAAATAAGTACATTGCTTCCCACCGTAATCTTGTTGCAATCTACAAAAGTGCAGTTCATATTGATGGACACATTATCGCCAAGGGAAATATTCCTGCCATAGTCGCAGATAAAGGGATTTCCTACCGACACGTTTGTTCCTATGGACTCAAACAACTGTGCAAGAACTTCTCTTCTTTTTTCTTTTTCCTCATAGGGCAACGAATTATATTCCTTCATCAGATTCCTTGCTCTGGTCTTAAATTCCAGAAATACAGGGTCATGACAGTCATACCACTCTCCTGCCAGACACTTTTCAAGTTCACTTTTCATATAGACATTCCTCCATATAGAAAAATTTGCTCATTAGATTGAAAGTAAAATATTTTTAGGAGATAGATTCAATGAATTTTTCGATAAGTGAGTTTACGAATTCAGGCTGATCGGTATTGGAATTATGACCTGCTTTCTCTATCCATTCAATCGGAATACCCGTAGTTTTATGCCATGCTTTGTTGTATCGCTTTGTGGAACCGGCCCGGTCGCATTTGCCGCATATCAGAAGAGCCGGACATTCAACTATGTAAGACAAATCTGCTTCTATCGCCTGCGCCAATATTCGATATCCATGACCTGCTAATTTAGCATAATGTTCTTGGTCATATGTCATCATGATATCGTGCATCAGCTTCCTGCCATATTCCGAAACTGCGCATCCATTTGCCCCTGATTTCAAAAGAGATTTCCATGGATAGTGACGGTACACAGGCTCCGTTCTTTTAAGCAGCCATATTTCCATCCCGGTTACATACCGCCTTTGAAGCGGTGCGGAGTCAATAGAAATAAATCCTCCAAGCTTCCCCGGGAACCGTTCCATAAAAGCCTGCCCCACATATCCTCCCATGGACTGTCCTATGATAATCGGTTTATCTATTTCTTCCTTTTCCAAAATCTCGCCAAGCCAACCTGCCTTGTCCATTAAGGAAAACTTTAACTCAAACGGACAGGAAGAAGCATGCCCCGGTGCATCCCAGACAAGAATCTTGTATTTACTTGCAAAATACTCTATCTGTTTGTCAAACAACCTGTGATCAGCGGTCAATCCGGGCAAAAATACAAGCGTGTAATCACTGCTTAATTTTTCACTGCCTGACTGTTCACCGTTTGCCCAATAATGAATGTTTCCGTAAGGTGTAGCGTGCACTTTTTCTAACAAATTTATGCCCTCCCTAGTCAAATCCATGGCTCATTTTCTACTTTCTATTATATAAAAGCATACTGCTTTTCCGCTGGATATCATCCTTTATACTTATATCTGATAAACAGATGCGTTCACCTTTACTTTCCAAAAAGCATTCATGAGCAGCGGTACCCTTGTCGTTCTCGTTTCCAACGCCCCCGGCGCAAAACACTTCATTCTCTCCACATACAGCAGACATGAATTCCCCTGCTCTTCAAAAGATAAATGATAGTCCTCCCCCGAAAACTCTACATTATGAAACTCTTGCTCTGGACCTGCAAACTTTATTACCATGGAGTCCCTGTCGAACACATAGCATAACCTGTCTCCTGCATTTTTATGGCTTAAAATTTCTGTAATCTGCTCTTTTGTGTGCGGTACGAAGTAAACATACGCCTTATGTATGCCATCCTGTGCATATATCACATACTTGTTCTTCTCCCTTAAATATCTTATCCGCTTCCTCATGGACATCCCAAACACAAGAATCAATAAAAAATAGAAAATCACATTAGCAGCAAAATTGTCCATGCCTTTACTCTCCATAATATAATGGTTGTTGAATGCTTTGTCGTTTATAAAGCTTTTACAAGCCTTTCCACGACAAAAGCGGAATTAATGACACTCATTTTTCTTTCATATGTTCTGATTCATATTATACAAAAGAATGCTCATTTTTACCACCGAATAATATGCAACTCTTCCTTATTCGGGCTGCGAAGAAATCCCCTCCCCCATATTAGGATGCGTAGCACAATATGCCGCATCTATCACAAAAACAAGTAGAAAGACCAGGCACAGCGCCGTCCTCCACTTCTTCGGTATCCTCCGGTACATTTTTTCATAGAAGGGCAAAAACAGGCACACCAGCGCGGTTCCTCCAAGTCCAAAGGTCACCGTCCCGAGCAGGCAGATTCTTCCGCTGATATTTAAAAAATGCCCGCTGTAATCCCACCATCTTACTCCAAAACGTCTTTCCAGAAAAAAGCTGGTCAGGTACTCCAGAACCGAGCAGAGTAATGCAGATAAGAAGAACGCCCTCACCGGCTTTTTCCTAAATGAGCGGAATAAAAAGCAAAGCAAAAGTCCCCCTACACCATAAATGGGCAGATAGGGACCTCTGTATACACCTCTGTTTATAAAAGCATGTTCCGTAAACATGTATAAAATAACTTCCCAAAGCCATCCGGCAAAGGCAAGGATAAAAAACAGCAACACATAATAATCAAATTCATGGGGCATTTTTTTCTTTTTCATATTACTTAGAATGCCCTGACTGTCTCATTTTCTATACCCATTTTCGTAAAAATGCAGACATCTAACTGCGAATCAGGCTCTTTTCCTTCCACCTGCCGCTTAGCCAGCGCAGGAACATGCATACTGCCCTGACACATTCGTCCATTGCCAGACCAATATAAGCGCCTACCACCATCATTCCCAAATGTATTCCAAAAAACCATGTGCCTCCTACTGCACACAGATACATGAATACTGCTCCAATTACCGTTGTAAATATAGCGTCTCCGCTGGTTTTTAGAGCATGACCAAAGACTAAATTTGTTGTCCGGCCAATTTCAAGGAAAATATCCACTGCCAGCAGTTTGCGGACCAGCGTAATCATAACAGGGTCATCTGTGAAAATACGCATCAGCAAACCTGAGGTGAGAGCAAATGAACTTTCCAGAACGATTGCCACTATGATTCCAATTAATGCCGCCTTCTTTGTTCCTTTATCACATTCTTCATATTCTCCGGCGCCAATCCTCCACCCTGTCAGAATCGCATTTGCCTGGGCAAGGGCTGCGCCGGCACAATAGGCAAAATTGGATATCTGTGTAGCATAAGAGCGCGCTGTCACGTTGATACCATCTGCATCCATCTGATTTAAGAAACGGATAATCAACATCATTGCAAAATTATATAGTCCCGTTTCCATCGCAGAGGGTAAACCAATACTTACAATTTGTTTCAGCACTACTTTATTTGAAATACGCTCCGGATCCTTCCACGCATCCACCAGCCGGCGGGACACCACTACCACAAGCGCAAGGTTCAACATCCTCGAAATCACTGTGGCAATTGCCACTCCCATTACCCCCATATGAAACCCAAATAAGAAAATGGAGTTTAAAATTAAATTTATAACATTTCCTGCCATTGTTGCCGCCAACGGCTCTTTGGTATGTCCAAAAGCTCTGAGATAGCTGGAAAAAATCGGAATCAAGGCATTTAAAATGCAACATCCGCCGACAATCCTCAGATAGACGGCAGCATAGCCATGTAACTGCTTGGCCACTCCTACCAGCGCCAGCACCTTTCCTGCAAAACAGAATAAAACGATAGATAAAACTGCACCAATTACCGCATTAAACATCAGTCCCAGCTGTCTTGCCTGATATGCTACCCCTTTTCGGTCTGCGCCTATGTATTGCGTCATGACGGCAATCATTCCGGAAGATATAATGGAAAACATAATGATAAAGATTCCAATATATGTATTTGCCGTTCCCACTGCACCCACCGCCTGATCTCCAACCGAAGACAGCATCATGGTATCTACCATTCCTGCCAACATATGAAACAAAACTTCCAGACAGATTGGAATGAAAAGTTGCCTTAGCGTTTTTCTTTCGCCCTCCATGGATCATATGCCTCCATAATTTTATCTATATTGGCATTATACTATTTTTTCTCTTCCAATTCTTATAAAATACGCTTATTTTGCTAGCACAAAACTATTATTGATATTGTATTAAAATTATGCTCCCAGCTGCTCATAGTAACAGCATTTGCGCATTTCGGCTTTGAACAGTAACTCCGAATTTCCTAATCTGCTGGTAAGTCTCTTGACAATCATATAGAGCAGTGCTATACTCACTACATCGCAGTTCGATATATCGCAGTATTGAGTGGGGTGACGCAATGGATAGTCATATCAGAAAAGTATACGTCCCAATGACTGAAACAGGTTTCTACATTTTGCTGTGTCTGAGAGAAGAAGCACATGGATACAACATTGTCAAAAAAACAGAAAGTTTAACACATGGAGAAATAAAAATCAGTCCCGGAACATTATATGGAAGCTTGTCCAAAATGGAAAAGGACGGTCTTATTAAATTTATCAGGGAAGAAGAAAAACGTAAAATATATTGCATTACAGAACTCGGAACACAGGTGCTCGACCTGGAAATGAAGCGAATTGAACGGTTATACAAAAGTATGCAGGAGGCAAAATAATATGAGGGATACCAAAACGGAATTAAAATTATTCACAATTCCAGAGTGGAAGAAAGAAGAGATTTATCTTAGGGAACAGCATAAAAATGGTTGGGAATTTGTAAAAGTGGATTTTATTGGTTTGTATCATTTTAAAAAATGTGACCCAAAAGATGTTATCTATCAACTAGACTATAACCCTGAAAGTGTCAAGCAAAAAGAGGAATACATTCAAATATTTCGCGATTGCGGTTGGGAATATCTGCAAAATTATGTAGGGTACAGTTATTTCCGCAAATCAGCTTCTGATATGGACGGAGAAGAAGAAATATTCTGTGATGACGCCTCCAGACTGGATGTGATGAAACAAGTTTTTAAGCAACGAATGCTGCCTCTTTTATGTATTTTCCTTTTGATTATTATTCCAGCAATTCTCATGCGGAGCCAAATAGATACACCTGTAAACCATGTTCTTATGGTTATATTTGGTATAATGTTTGGTCTATATCTTGTATTGCTCATTAAATTTGCCATTCAATTCTGGAAATATTTTGAATCGATTCATAAATAAAAGGTAAAAAAGATTCATCATTTTAAGCAAGCGGCTTTTCAGAATTTAGGGCTATCTGTAAAACTTTTATTTTTTATTTGACAACTATCCATCAGTCGATTATAATTACAACTAATTTCATACAAGTGATTGAATTTAAAAGCAATGATAAGAAGAAGTAGCATAAAGTGAAACATACAGAAAGCAGCCGGTTGATGAGAGGCGCATGAGAAGCTATATGTGAATACATCTTTGAGCTTCGCACCAAATAATCTTATGATTTAGTAGGCTGCGACGGTTCCTGCATCCGTTAACATGCTAGAGTATAAGCCCAGGCGGGTCGTACTCGAAGAGGTAAGCAGCGTGAGCTGTTTATGAACATTAGGTGGTATCACGAGATTTGACTCTCGTCCTATTGAAGGACGGGAGTTTTTTATTACAATAAGCTGACTCGCGAAGCGTGGCAGCGTTTGTTTGTCTTGGAACAAGACAGCACTTTATATCAAGGAGGAAAAACAAAATGACAGCCAATGAAACTATTTTAAGGCAGGAAGTCAACCGTCAGATGCGTATTATCCTAAAAGGCGCCGCACAACTTATCGGGGAAGAAGATCTAAGGGCAAAACTAGAATGTTCAATCCGAACAGATAAGCCCCTCATCGTCAAGCTGGGACTCGACCCCAGCGCTCCGGACATTCACTTAGGTCACGCAGTAGTTCTTCGCAAATTGAAGCAACTACAGGATTTAGGACACCATATCGTAATCATCATCGGCGACTTTACCGGACGCATCGGTGACCCAACCGGAAAATCAAAGGGACGCAAAGCTCTTTCCGACAGCGAAATTCTGATCAATGCACAGACCTACCAGGAACAGGTTTTCCGCGTGCTCGACAAGGATAAAACAGAAGTCCGCTATAACGGAGAATGGCTGGAACTTTTAAACATGGAGGAAATACTAAAACTTGCCGCCAGTACTACCGTTGCCAGAATGCTGGAGCGGGATGATTTCCAGAACCGCTACTCCCACAATATCCCTATCGGTCTGCATGAATTCTTTTACCCTCTCATGCAGGCTTACGATTCCGTTGCAATAAAAGCGGATATTGAACTTGGCGGCACCGACCAGACCTTCAACATCCTAATGGGACGCTCCCTTCAAAAATCCTTAAATCAAGAGCCCCAGGCAGCACTCTTCATGCCCATATTAGAAGGACTTGACGGTGTGGAGAAAATGAGCAAAAGCCTTGGAAATTACATTGGCGTACAGGAAGAGGCAAATATCATGTTCAAAAAAATCATGGAAGTCCCTGACTCTCTCATCATCAGATACTTTGAACTGGCAACCGATATTTTGCCGGATGAACTGGATAAAATAAAAGCCTCCCTTGATAACGGCTGTAATCCCAAAGACTGCAAACTGCTTCTGGCACGCACCATAACCGCCTTATACCACACCCCTGACGAAACCGCTGCCGCCGAAGAATTTTTCCGCCAGGCATTTACCAATAAGGGAATACCAGAAGAAGCTCCCGCACTTCCAATCCCCTCCGGAAAAGACAGCCTGCTGCAAGCAGTTCCTCTCCTTGTGCAAAACGGCTTTACGGCAAGCAGCAATGAATTCCGCCGCCTGCTCTCCCAGGGCGGCATCTCCTTAAACGGGGAAAAAATCACCTCCCTGGATACCGCTATCGTCAACGGTGATGTGCTGAAAATTGGGAAAAAGAAGTTTGTCAGATTCGTATCTGCATAAATCCCCTTTTCTCCTCCATTCATTATCAACCGCTATTCTGTACCAAGCTTGCGATACTCCCGGGGTGTCGTGTTATAAAAGCGTTTGAACATTTTTGCAAAATTGCTGGGACTGTCAAATCCGCACAACCCCGCAATTTCTGAGATGCTGCTGGCAGGATTTTGCAAAAGCAAATCTGCTCCCCGCATGATTCTGTATTTCAGCAAATATTGCATAGGCGAAAGCTGGATGGTCCTCTGGAAACAGCGCAGGCATTCTCTTTCGCCTATACCCGCTACTTTGGCAATTTCCGTCAGACTTATGTTTTCTGCAAAATGATTGTGAATATAATCCAGCATTTTGGTCGTGCGCAGATGATCCTGATGGGGTCTCTTATCCTCCACCCTTATCTCAGACTCAAACTGCTGATATAAGAAAAGACATATGCGGGACAAATTTTCCCTGACAGCAAATTCAAATCCCGACACGTCTGATCTCAATGTATCAAACGCACTTATAAAAGCTGATACCTGCTCTTTATGCTCCTCCGCTCTTAATAAGAAGCCGTCAGGCGATGCGTCAATCAGAGGCAGTATATACTTTTGCGCAAACACAGATTCCCTGCTCCCCGTAATCAGTGTTGGAGCAAAGACCAGAGACTGCAGTTCGCATGTGAAAACAGCTTCCGCATAATGAAGCACATTAGAATTGATGATAAAACAGTCTCCCTCTTCCAATACATAAGTTTTTCCCGGTATCTGCAATTTTAATTTTCCCTTTTTCGAATGCGCAATCTCCAACTCTTCATGCCAATGCCATGGAACAATATACTTCGGCTGGCTTGTATAAATTTCCGAATACCCTGCGCAAGGGAATTCCAGTGAACCATGTGCCCGTAACTCTTTGTAGTCACGATTGACACTCACACCGCATTTTTGCAATCCCATTTTTATTTCCTCATCTTTCCCGAATGAGTTCTTCCATTCTGTCGTTTTTATTATATTATATGTCCAAAATCAAGTTGCATCAATCCTAATATGGCGGTATTCTTATAGCAACATCACATGTTTTGCGAATGATACGCAAAGGAGGAAAATAAAGTGTTTCAGTTATTACTAGCAATTATCTATCTTGCATTTATCAGTCTGGGGCTGCCCGACTCCCTTTTAGGTTCGGCATGGCCCGTCATGTATCAGGAATTAAACGTTTCCGTTTCTTATGCCGGAGGCATTTCAATGATTATCGCTCTGGGAACAATCATTTCCAGTTTGCTGAGTGACCGCCTGACAAGAAAATTCGGGACAGGACTGGTTACTGCTGTCAGTGTACTCATGACAGCCGCTGCTCTTTTCGGCTTTTCTTTAAGCCACTCCTTCTGGCTATTATGTATATGGGCAATTCCTTACGGTCTGGGTGCAGGAAGTGTGGATGCTTCCCTGAATAACTATGTAGCGCTTCACTATGCAAGCAGGCATATGAGCTGGCTGCACTGCATGTGGGGAGTCGGCGCTTCTCTTGGACCATATATTATGGGATTTGCTTTGACAAATGGGCAGGGATGGAATATGGGCTATCGCTATATTTCCATTTTGCAGATTGTCCTGACCTGCGTTCTGCTGCTCAGCCTTCCACTGTGGCAGAAGCGCACGCTTAAGGCTTCTGATACAGATCATGCCTCAGATACCGACAAACCGCTTTCCCTAGGCGCCATCCTGAAAATTCCCGGCGCAAAGGAAGTAATGATCACTTTTTTCTGCTACTGTGCTCTGGAGCAGACTGCCGGCTTATGGATCAGCAGTTATCTTGTCCTTCATAAAAATCTGCCTACCGAGACGGCTGCCTCCTTTGCCGGATGGTTCTTTATTGGAATCACGATTGGCAGAGCCCTAAGCGGCTTTCTCACCATGAAGCTGAATGATACACAAATGGTTCGTTTAGGACAAAGTATTATTTTGGCAGGCTGCCTCGTTTTGCTGCTGCCTTTAGGCAGTGAGATTTCTTTTGTCGGTCTGGTTTTGATCGGTCTGGGATGTGCACCCATCTATCCCTGCATCATTCACTCCACACCGGCACATTTCGGCGCAGATAAATCCCAGGCCATCATCGGAGTACAAATGGCCTTTGCCTATATCGGCACCTGCCTGATGCCTCCGCTGTTCGGTCTTATTGCAAACCATATCAGCATTACATTATTTCCGATATACCTATTATTAATCTTGATCTTAATGTTCATCATGCACGAAGCGTTACTGAGAAAATGCACAAACAGGAGGATTTTATGACCGACTTACATATGCACAGTTTCTATAGCGAAGATGGAGAGTTTTCACCTGCTGTTCTGGTAGAAAAATGCGCCGCACTGAATATTAAAAGGATGTCCATTACTGACCACAATTGTGTGCGGGCTAATTTCGAAGCTGAAAGTTTGGCAGATAAAAAGGGAATTGCATACCTTCCAGGCATTGAGATTGACTGCGTTCATGAAAACAATGGCTTTCATATATTAGGATATGGAATTGATTATCGTAGTGCGGATTTTGAAATGATTGAAAAAAATATCCGTTCCCAAAGCTTTGAAGCATCTCTCAAGATGCTTGAAAAGACACAGTCGCTCGGTTTTCATGTGACCGAAAATGATATGTGGAATCTATCTAAAAATTCCTATTGGTCTGAAACCTGGACCGGAGAAATGTTTGCAGAAGTGCTGCTTACCAATTCTGCATATAAAGACCATCCCCTGCTTGCACCATACCGCAGCGGCGGAGCAAGAGGAGATAATCCTTATGTGAATTTTTACTGGGACTTTTATGCGCCGGGCAAACCCTGCCACGCCACAATGCACTATCCCCAAATGCAGGAAGTCATTGACCTGATCCACAATAATCATGGTTTTGCTGTACTTGCCCATCCGGGCGTCAATTTAAAAGACCGACAGCATCTTCTCCCGGAAATCATACGCCTTGGAATTGACGGAATCGAGGCGTTCTCCAGCTATCATCTGCCTGATCAGGCTGCCGGCTTTTGCACTGTAGCAGAGCAATATCAGCTCTTCATCACTTGCGGCAGCGATTTTCATGGAAAGACCAAACCAGCCATTGAGATTGGAACTCACGGCTGTACCATTTCCGATGAAAGTCTGCCACACATTATTTATAACGGAAAGTCCATACAAGAACAGGTACCAGAATAACCGCCATAAGAAGACACATCCATAGGCTCTCACCAGTCGGAACTCTGGTAAGTACAATAAATAGAACCAGCATGATGGCAAGCATACTACTGGAAATAAACCTGTAAATTTTTCTCTTTCCCTGCGAAATGCTGCCATCTTCCACCATCTCGGGATGCGTCATAGTGCAATGTATCACCGCACCAAAACGCCCTATGACGCGCTCTGCCGTGTACTCCACACCATCGATTTCAAAAACCGGATACATTCCTTTCTTCCTGATTACCAGATTCACCTCATTTTCATCTGCATATGCCAGAAGTGCGTCTGTAAATTCTTGGGGATTCATGACCACGGTATCCGGTCTGAATGTAAAGGTCCGTATTGCCTCCTCTTTCTTCACCTGCTTATAATCATTTAAAATTGACATGAAAATTCCTCCCTTCTTCTTCTCCATCTCATCCATCTTAAGAAGCACCGCGTCTGCATCCAGCGTTTTAAGTTCTTCATGACGCAAATCCTTACAGATGCTGATACACGACTCCAGTTCACTCTTCCTTTCCAGCAGACTGTCCAAATGCATTTGAATCGCCTGATCAAAGGGAGTTTCTTCATCCATAATCTTCCGAATATCTTCTATCGGCATATCCAGCTTCCGCAACACCTTAATAATCTGAAGCATTTTCACATCTTCCTGTGTATACTCCCGATAATTGTTCATTTCATTTCTTGCCGGATGGAGTAGTCCCTTTTTTTCATAGAAGCGAATATTCTGTTTGCTGATACCCGTCATGCTTTCCAGTTCATTAATATTCACTGCAACATCCTCCTTGCTTCTTTTGAGTAGAGTATATGGGTTATAGTTGGTATAAGGTCAAGAAATATTTCATGTTTTATGCATTTCTCTTGCTGTTTATTTTATCACAATTATTGCCGTGAGTAATTATGATATTCCACACCTAAAATTTATATTGCAATGCTGTTCTGCAGTTATAAACAAACGCCGCCACGTTTCGCGCACCAGCTTATTGTAAATAAACAGAGAGAATCTTATTGAAAAAGGTTCTCTCTGTCAATGATAGCTATTATGTTGCTGGTCAAGAATTAAATCCTTAACAAAATACAATGATTCTTGAAGGTGTTGTCTGAGGAGGAATACTTCTGGTGGTGGCTGTATAATAAACCAGCAGGGTCTGATCCGCCGGATTACAGTTAAACCGTTGCCCGTTCGCAGTCCTAATGTTGGTATTTCCCGCAATATTTAACTGCAGTGAGCGATCTTCCGCCAGAAGATTCCGGTCAAAATAATTCAGCATCACCTGCTCGTTCCTGCCAATCACTGTAACGATCTGCGCACGGTACTGAGGCGGAAAAATGAGGGGAATAGGTAGGGAAGCATCATAGAATGCCGCTATACGCATTCCCATCCGGATTTGTATATCATCAATCACCTGTGTCTGTGCATTTACTACAAAGTTCGCAATTCCATCATCCGTACGCAAAGACACCATTTGACTGCAACAGTCATTTCCTCTTGCAATATTAAATACCGTACCTATTACTGGGACAAAATCTGTGTATGCCATAAAACTACCTTTTTTATTTAAAATACTCCTTTTTCAGGAAAATGTTCCTGATTTACAGGCGGAAGGCAAGTGTGATCCTTACAGATATAATAAGTTGTTTTCCCGTTTAATAGTTTATACTCTTCCGTCTCATGCGCAAGAAGATTTACATCTGCATAAAGGGGCAGTTTTTTCCTGACCTCTTCTTCCTCCTCTCCTGCTGCCAAAATCACAGTGATTTTAGCAGGGGGATTTAAGTAAAACAGCTGGGCAGTCAGAAACATCCCATGCCCTGTGGGATAGGCTTTTGCCTCACCGGATAAAAAAGCCAGCTGTTCCTTTGCCAGATGCTCATAATCCTCATTCCCTAAAATCTGGAAAAGCCTGACAAAACAATATGCCATGACAGAATTTCCACTAGGAAGCGCACCGTCATAAGTTTCCTTGGGTTTTATAATCAGACTGTCGTTTCCCTCCCCATACAGAAAATATCCGCTGCCCTTCTCATCGGCAAACTGCTTCTTTGCCTCTTCACAGATCTGCTGCGCACGTTCTATATAGGATGATTCTCCGGTTGCCTCATACAAACTGATAAGCGCCGCTGTATAATAAGCATATTCATCCAGAAATCCCTTAACAAAACGTATATGATTTCTAAAACTTACATAAAGAGTGTTCCCATATGCAAGACTCTTTTCAATAAACTGCTGTGCCCTCTTTGCCGCCAAAAGATACTCTTCTTTCCCCGTCACGCGGTAAAGTACCGATAACGCCCAGATCATCAGCGCATTCCATGAGGTCAGGATCTTATCGTCCAAGTGCAGCTTAAAATGAGATTTGCGATACTCATACATAAGCTCCTTTTCCCCTTCAAAGTCATCCGGAATTTCATTTCCATTCAAGAGATTTGGAATATTCCTGCCTTCAAAATTTCCCCGCTGCGTTATCCCGAAATGTTGGCAAAAGCGCTTTCCCCTCTCTTCCCCCAAAAGCCTGCACACTTCCTCATATCTCCACGTATAAAATCTGCCTTCTTCCCCTTCACTGTCTGCGTCCTGCGCAGAATAAAACGCTCCCTCGCTGTCAGTCAGATCACGGAAAACATAGGCGGCAGTCTTTTCCGCTGTATCTAAAAAAATTTCATTCCCCGAAACCTTATAAGCTGCCGAATATGCTATGATCAACAGTGCATTATCATACAGCATTTTTTCAAAATGCGGGAGAAAAAAATACTTATCTGTGGAATATCTGGAAAATCCAAAACCAATGTGGTCAAAAATCCCGCCTCTGCGCATCTTTTCAAGCGTAACCTCCACCTGCTTAAAAACATCCTTTTTATCATTTATCTGTGCATAAAGGGTTAAAAACAGTAGATTGTGAGGTGTCGGAAACTTCGGTGCATTTCCGAATCCGCCATATTTTTTATCAAAGTTTTCCGAAAAGATCCTTACTGCCTTCTCCGGCATCCCACTGTCGATATGTTCACAAACTCCTTCATCCTCCGTACTAATATGTGCAAGGATGCGTTCCGCGGACTGCAGCAGTTCCTCCTTATCCCTCTTCCATTTATCTGCAATCACAAGCAGCAGATCATGCATCCCCGCCATGCCCCGGCTGGATATGGGCGGAAAATAAGTTCCTGCAAAAAATGGCTTCTGTTCCGGCGTCATGAAAATACTCATAGGCCATCCGCCATTTCCCGTCAGAGCCTGACAAACGGACATATACACACTATCAATATCGGGACGCTCCTCCCTGTCCACCTTGACCGACACAAAGTAGCGATTGAGGATATCTGCGATTTCCATATTTTCAAAACTCTCCTGCTCCATCACATGGCACCAATGACAGGTACTATATCCAATACTCAAAAAAACAGGTTTATCTTCCCGCTTTGCCTTTTCAAAAGCTTCTTCTCCCCATGGATACCAGTCCACAGGATTTTCAGCATGCTGTAACAGATAGGGGCTGCTCTGATCTTTTAAATGATTGCTCATAAATACCTTCCTTTCTTGTCATTTGTATTTTGTGTAATCATTTATAATTTATGCAGTTTTTCTACCTTAAAAACGCCTTATAATTTCTCCCTCAGAGCAAAATCAAATTCTTTGTGCCATATTCCTTTTGATTTTTAATAGAATTATTCTTGATTGATTTCAACATCTGCTGCCACATAACGCAGCAGCAGACATAGATTTGTTTTAGATTTATAGATGATATTCCTGCAACATTTTTTTATAAAAGTTCTCTTCTGACTTAAGCTTGGGAATCATATCTGCTTTTCCATCGGCTATCATTCGTGAAATCAATTCCCACATTTGCCAACAGCCTGCCATACGTTCTTTTTTCAACATTTCTTCAAACTGCATATACCTCTCCTCCAGTTCTCTGTTCTGCTTGAGCGCTTTTATGCGTTCATGCATCCTACCAAGCTTTAAATCTCCTGTCTGCTTCACATAATCATCCGTAGAATTGCTTACATACCTTAAAAAACAGACCAACTCCTCTGGTATGTCACTCTCATTCTCCCCCACGGTACTTAAAAAAATCCGTCTCGTCCCATCTTCTAAAGGAAAATCTGCTTCCAGACACCTTGTCTCAAAGGTATATCGATATAACTTTCTTCCAAATGGGTCAAATGTACAGATAAAAATTATGATGCTTGGCTTCAGTTCCTTAAAATTCTGTCCGGGCTTTAAAGATGATAAATCCATTTCTGCCTGATGATAACGGCTTCTCTGTGGAAGGTTCTTTTCGTCAGTGTTCTGCATTTCCAGATTGTAGTCTACATTCAGTTCGTCGCTGGCAAAGATATCCAACCGCACACACCTAAAATCAGAACTGAACAAAATACTCCGCTCTGACTTCACCTTTACTTTGCCCACCTGTGTTCCCAGAATGCATTCTAACACCAGCCTGCATATTTCTTCATCCTCCAGCGCTGAAGCGAATAAAAATGCATTGTTTAGATCCAAGTCTTTAAATTGTTTCTTTTGTGCCATACATCCTCCTGTTATGGCACAAACAAGAAATGATTTTGCTCTTATCATTATTATAGAGGTACAAACCTATAATTACAATATCTGTTTTCAACCTTTAATAACGCTTATTTAAACTTATAACTCTTCCATCATCATCTCAAGCAGCATAATATGATATTCTTCATCTTTTATGATTCTTCCAAGCACTGCATTGACACAAGAATCATTGATCATATTCATATGCATCTGATACTGATTGATTGCTGCCCTCTCCGCTTCTATATCTGCAAGCAGCATTTTTCTGGTATTTTCAGGAATCGTCAGATATTCCGGTGTCCACATCCGCGCTCTCCCATTCTGCTGCCTTGCTGCGAAATCAACCGTTCCGCCCAGCAGATAAATCAGTTCACCCAATTTCTGCAAGTGCATCATCTCTGCCATGGCAATTCCTAGGAGCGTCTTTGCCATCGCACATCTATCACATGACAGACGATTTTCATTATTGATATACTGAGTTGTTGCAGATAACTCTGACACGGCACCGCAGTAATCATTGCTTAATAGATTTGCATATGCCTGATTCCTGCCAGTGACCTGGATCGGCGGGTATGGTAAATCCACCATAATCGGCTTCACCCCTGAAAAACTACAGGTGTTAATGAGAGTATTTGCTCTTTCTTCCATTTTCATTTTCTCCAATATACAATCTTCTATAGATAGTATATTAGAACTTTAATCATAATGTGCTTTTTCTTGTGGCCGAGAATATCACTCTCATTCTCTCCCACGATACTAAAAAATGATTCAATAACATTTGAGTAAAGATTAAAGACTCTCCATCGCCTTCAAAAACAAGTTCCTGATAGCATCCCCAGGATAATTCCCAAGCCCTGCTACTTTATCCTGACGTATGAACCCGCCTGCCATGGCGGCATGTCCTCCTCCATTCCCCAAATCAAGCAATGCCTGATGAAGCAGGTTGCCTGCATGAATCTTTGGATCCTCAGAGCGAACCGACAACTTTATCCCATCCTCTCTATAAGAAAACACCACTGCCACTTCCACTTCAACCAAAGCCAGAATAAAGTCCGCAAGAATTGCAATCAATGCATCCGGACAGGAAAACGGAATGCAGGAAAAACCTGTCTTGTCGTACAACTCAATGCTCTCGATAGCGGCACCATATGCTCTCAAATCGTCAAATTCCATATTATTGCGTTCCAGCCGTGCCAGCTTCTCATGGTCACAGAAAGGAAACAAAAACCGGAACATCTCAATATCCAACTCTGTCACGCCTCGTGAAAATTGCAGAGTGTCCATCTTTATACCATAAAGCAACGCTGTCGCTGTATCTTGATCCGGTTCATGCCCCATTTTAACATAATATTCCGCAATCAATGTAGCGCAGGCGCCGGTAATCCGGATATCCTGATATTTATACTCCATTGGAACAAAGGTAGGATGATGGTCGATACATGCCACTTCATCTCCCACAAAATCCGTAACATTCCCACCGTGCTTCTGTGTGTCCACACATATGATATAGTCATCCTCTTTCATCTCCTGAAGCAGATCTGCATATGGATATATCTGCATCTGAAATGCATCCAGTAGTTTTGAAGCGCTCAGCTTGTCTATCCTGCCATCATAGCAAAGTTTTGACTCCACACCATAAGCTTCCAGCAGTTTCTTCAACCCATATGCGGAAGAAATGGCATCCGGGTCTGGAAAGTTATGCGTCTGTATATAAACCCTGTGCCCCTGGCATAGCTTAACAAGTTCCATGAAATCACTCATTTTTATTTCTCCTATCGTATATTCTGCAATAAAAGCAGATTTTCAGAAGAATCTACCAAACTTTTACCGTAATTGTTCCTGTTTGAATCCTATCATAATTTTTCATTTTCTACAATCTTCATTTTCTGGAAACATGGCACTACGCGTTACTCCTCTGCCGGCTGATAATCCCGGCGAATCAACCCAGACATCGGTATCGTCAATGAACCGCTGTCTCCATAACGGATAATCAACTCCTGCTCCGCATCCTTCCATATAAAACCGCTGGAATGATCACAAAAGTCCGACCGCCCCGCTCCAACCAGATAAGTATCTTCATCAAATACATAGATCCATCCCTCATAATAAGTTCCCTTATTGTACGCTGCCATTTCTTCATCAAAAACTTCCATATACCGAAGCATGTACTTTTTCCCGGTGGTCTTATCCCTTATTTCCTTCTCCCAGATAATGTCCTCATCATAGATCCTCCAGATATCATCAATCCGCTCTTTGTATTCTTCATACATATACTTATAATCGCAAATCATTTCTCTCTTTCCTTGATCATACCGGACGATTTCCACCTGCACACCCATCTCAGGTGAACCTATATGGTTAAATAGCTTTATCAGTTCATAATCCATCTCACCTTCCCACTGATAAGTAAATGCGGATCCACTGATTGCTGAACCATGAGACGTCATATACAGTCTTCTCGTCTCATCGTCCACACTATACGTACAATAATAATCCAATTCTTCGTCCAGCTTCACAAACACTCTTTTTGAAGGACTAAAAACATAATGACTGGCAGTGCCTCCGTTCGCCCCATAAAAATATCTTACCGTAAGGTCTAAATAACCATCTGCATTGAAATCCTCAAATACAAACGGAGATTCATATCCATATGTGGATGTCACCTGCAATTCTTGTATAAGTTCTTCTCCCTTTTCATCATAAATCTCTACCTGATAAATATAAGGCGTTGACTCGCCTGGTTCACCCCTTCCTATTATTTTTGCCTGAAGCTGAATTTTTTCTCCCTCGCCCAAGTCTCTGATATAAAAATAATTGCTTTTAAGGTTATCCAGCAGCATGATATTCCCATCCGTTTCCTGATGCCATAAAAAAAGAGGTTCATAATCATAATCCAACTTATGTCTCACAGCACTGTCCAAATTAGGACTCTCATCTGCTTCCTTCTGACTTGCGACCTCGCAATAATATCCCTTCCAAAGGAAAAATCCTCGAACCTCATCCGGCGTTTCCACCACATAAAAAACCTGATTACATATACCTTCCTTATAATCCCCAAATTTATATTCGCTCAACGGATAACTTATCATCCCACACATATCAGGATACCTGTCCTGAAAATAAGAAAACGCTTCTTCTCCCGTGGTATATCCCGGATAATCCCCCGCCGGATGCAAAATCACTTCCTGCGCATACGGGAACAGTTTTTCATAGATTTCAATAGTGTCTTCCATTAACGCCAACACACTATGTATGCCTGTCCTTTCACATATTCTACCCGCACTCCTGAAATACTCTCCCTGTTTAACCACTGCCGATTCATTCTGGTTAAAACATGCCATTCCCCAGATTATACCTCCCATGATCAACAACACTCCTAAAAAGATGAAACTCTTTAATCTTTTCATAACAATCTCCATCTTAATGCCACAAAATCAAATAACACTGCTATTCTACTCCTTCCATGCATCATAATTGCATCCTTTTTGTATCATAATTGCATAATACGGTCTGACCCAATGTCATTTATAGAAGGGACCGCAGCTGCGGGGCAGATATCTCGCTTCATCTGGCTGGACAAAAGTCTATGGCGGAGCCTTATGGAAAGCGATTAGAAGGACTTAACAGCCCATCCATTGCCCAGCAATCGACGTACAGGACGTCCGTCGAAGGCGTAACTTGACCCATGGATGGGTCAATACGCCGTTTGCGTCCGGTGCCAATTTCCGAACAAGGGCTGTTTAGTCCTTCTTATCGCTGTACATAGGATTCGCCATAGACTTTTGTCCAGCCAGATGAAGCGGGATATCTGCCCAGCGGCTGTGGTCCCTTCTATAAATGACATTGGGTCCAATCTCAACCTTACTCTATCACCTCCAATTGTCTGCACATACTTTTTATTGTATGGCGGTAAACTAGGTAGTACACTCCCGCAAGTGCAATCAGTATAAAGAAGCACACCGCCATTCCCCCAATCTCGCTGCCCGTCCATTTTCCGTCATTTCCAAACATGAGCAGCGCATAAAGCAGATACATAATACTCATCCCCACCATAGAAGGAATCTTGAACACCGGTTCTGCCTGCCCCTTGATTTCTCTGATCAAGAAAGCCGGCGAAGCGCCAAGTTTTTTTAAATCATCAAAGACATAGCGGTTGTTGAGGGCAATGGTCATACAGCGCGTATAAGTGATAATCATTGCTGCCAGAGAACAGATGATGGCGATGAACAAAAACATCATAAAATACACTGAAAAGGTTCTTAGAAAATCCATCTGATCCAGCATCCGGCTTTTAGGCATATAAGTCCAGTACATCCGAAAATCACTTTCATCCGGTCTTGAAAAACTAATTTTTGTCATTCTATCTGTATCTCCCCAATAGACCTCCCCCTGCTGTTCTTTGTAATACTTTGTCACCCTGTCATAATATACTGGCAGCTCACACTCCGGACCAAAAGCAGAAACCAATGTATAGAAGAAGTCTTCCGCAAATGCATAGCTATCCTCTCCGTCTATGTTGAAGAATGCAGTGCAGCCCATCCAATCGGGAGTAAGTCCCTGTGCAATGCTTTCATAATCTGTATTGTTGAGAACATAATACCCTATCTGATCCACCAGAAAGTCATAGTGGACATACCCAGCAAAGGTTACAGTAATGCTTTGAAAAGTAACCATATTAGTGAGATTAGCAGCACCCGAATTTAAATAGTACAATCCTGTCTCATCCGCATTGGAGACAGCGAGATAACTCCCCTGTTCCACTGAAATTTCTTCTCCGGTAAGCATTTCATAAGAATCCTCAGAAAGAAATCTACCCTCTTCCAAAAGAGGAACATACTCATAGTGAAAGTTCCTGCCTTCATCTTCCACCTCTGTAGTGCCGTCCATTGCAAGCGACAAATAGGGTGCATTTTTAAAGTCCTTAATTTTAAGATTGTAGCTTGCAGCAAGATCGGAGACCTCTTTCTCTCCCGGAACCGTCTGATCCGCACGGTAAAGGTAATAATAATCATAAGGACGCTCCTTTATTTCCATTATTCTTCCCACCCCCATCATAGGAAGATAAAAAATAGCAAAGGTACCTCCTGCAATCAGTACCGTACTTACAAGCAGATTATTTACGGTTTGCTTTCCCTGAAACTTCATCATACTTCTGGCAATCAGATTTTTGTATGACTGCTTCCTGCGAAAGTTCCAGCCATGCACCACCGTATGAAGCATGATCATATAAAGACCAAGAAAACACGGGGCATATAAAAGATTGATCCACACGGGAGAGTAAGCACTGAACAGTGCTTGGTAAACCATGGGGGCTGTGTAACCTAAAACAGCGCCTGCAAATACCAATAAAATCCCCAGCGGACCGCACCAGGTTCCTAACTCCCTCACAGGTTCATTTCTGTGCTCCTCATGCACTACTTCCATAATATTCGTCCGTCTCAGATACCGGTAAGCGTTCACACAAGAAAATGCCACTACAATTAAAAAAAGCAGCGCCGATAAATACAGACATTTAAAATCAAGCCTCAGCGTCATTTGTGTACTGTCTGTAATGAAAAGACGAAAGCTATTCCATAAAATCCAGACAAAAGGAAAACCTGCCAAAATGCCTGCAAAGGAAGATACGGAACTTAAGAAAAGCACCTCCCGAAGCAGCCCGGGAAGAAGACGGCGGCCAGAAGCGCCAAGCGCCATGAGTGTTCCCAACTGTTTTGCCTTCTTCCTAAAGAAAAGCCCGGAGGCATAAACCGTAAATACCACACATCCAAATAACGCCAGTACAAAAATGGCGACCATCTGTTTACGACTGTCTCCCCCTTCCGGCAGCACCAAAAGCACGGTAGGCGAAAGCATCATAGCAGAATAGGCAGTGATTAATAACAAAGAGACAAAATTACAGAACAGATAAAGCCCTGCCTGCTTCCTGTCCACTTTTTGTAGTTTTTTCTCCAGACTTTTCAAGGTCATCATTTCACATCCCTCCTGCAATCTCTTGATCTGATTCAACATCCATACTGCTCATTTTCCGTATAGCGTCAAGCAGACGGTCCTGGAACTTAACTCTTTTTTCTTCCCTATGCCCCGGCGATGCCTCCAACGTGTCATAGACTACGCCGTCCTTAAGGAGAATGACCCTGTCACAAAAAGAAGCGGCAAAGCTGTCATGTGTCACCATGAATATGGAAGCACCCAATTTATTTCTGGCACTTTCAAAGGACTCTATGACCGCCCGGCTGGACTTGCTGTCCAGATTACCGGTAGGTTCGTCCGCGAGGATGAGAAGGGGCTGGTTGATCAGGCTCCTGGCTACCGCCGTTCTCTGTCTCTCTCCGCCAGAAACATCTACCGGATATTTTCCCGCAATATGGTCAATTCCAAAAAGAGTCAATAAATGATCCGCAAGTTTTTCCGCTTCCCGGTCCACTTTGCCCTGAATGATTCTGGGAACCAGAATATTCTCCCTTACCGTCAATCCGTCAAGGAGCATGAAATCCTGGAAGACAAAGCCCAGTTTTTCATTACGTATCTTTGCCAGAGCATTTTCATCAAGTCCTTTCAGCTCCTTACCCCCTAAGGTGATGGTTCCCTGTTCAAAGGGAATATAGCAGGAAATGCAATTGAGCAGCGTACTCTTGCCGGACCCGGAAGGTCCCATAACTGCTACAAATTCCTGATTTGCGACGGACAAGTCAATTCCCTTAAGTACAGAATAAGACTTACTTCCGCTTTGATAAGATTTGTGAAGATTTTTTACATATAACATAGCGCACCTCTCTATCAATGAATTTAGTGTCAGTATATCAGAAAATAAAACACATAAAATTCGGGATGTCATTTTAAGCAGCCCACATGTAATCTTTGGAAAGGCGCTGCAAAACATGGAAAGTTTTGCAGGAATTTTGTAATCTTTAGCACGGGAAAAGTTCTTTGTCTGAAAGGGCAGGATTGTTTGAAGGGGAAAATGATGGTAAGATATTCTTATTAACGCAGTATGTCAGACGTGGTCTGCGGAATTTAGGGGGATAAAAATGCTTCGTATCGGAATATGTGATGATCAGACACAGGCACGTGATGCTCTGCGCTTCGGGCTGGAAAAAGTTCTGCGGGAAGAATCAGAACAGATTGTTTATGAATTTTCCACAGGTGCAAGTGCAGTGCGCTGGCTGAAAAAACATCCTGGGGAAATCGATCTTCTCTTTCTTGATGTGGAGATGGAAGGGATAAACGGAATGGAAGCCGCAGCACAAATTCGGCAATTTAACAAGGAAATATGTCTTGTGTTCGTAACAGGATATACGGATTATGTGTTCGATGGTTATAAGGTGAATGCCCTTGATTATGTCATCAAGCCTGCCACCGCCCAAAGACTCACGGACGTTTTAAAGCGGGTACGGGAACAGATTTCGGATGGGCACGACAAAACCTTTTCTTTTAAAAATCCGGAGGGAACTTATCGCCTTCCCCTGTCTGATATCTCCTATTTTTACAGTGACAAGAGAAAAGTAAATGTGGTCTGTACAAGCAGCGTGGGAGCCCATACCTACTCCTTTTATGGAAAACTGGATGAAGTGGAGGCACAACTCTACGGCGCTTTTGTGCGGATTCATCAACGCTATCTGGTAAACCCGGTGCACGTAATGCGCATCGGAGGCGAAAACATCACCACAGATGGAGTCTGCCTTCCTATGAGCAGGGCGCTGAAAGAGGAGGCATCTGTTAAACTTGCCAAATCTATGCTGGAAGGAGAGGGATTATGATCACTTGGGAGTATATAAAAGGACTGCCTTCAGGCGCAGTCGGCCTGATTGCTGCCGTCTTTATCTATCTCTCCTTATCCAGACTGATACAGATAAAAGAAAAATGGTGGGCCAAAGGGCTTATGTTTGTTGGATGCTGGATAACCAGCTTTACCATCATTTATATTGGCGACTGGTTCAATCTGCCCTGCGTCATGGCACTTCTTCTGCTTGTCGTGTGGGTGACCTGCAAAGGCTCCGGACTCAAAAGATTTACGCTGGGGCTGATGTTTGCCTGCACGATTTTTGCCTTTAACGGCTTATATGATAACTGCATTGGATTCGCCGCTCATTACAGCCAGAACGATTCCTTTTATGATAATATGTATCTGGTTGGGCGGCTTCTTTTTGCAGTATTTTTGTATTTATCCATCCGGTTCCGAAAAACAGAATCCAATTTCGAACTTTCAGCTCCTTTATGGCGGCTGATGCTTTCACTCTCCCTCCCCCCGTTAGGAATCATGCTTTCCCTGATTCTGCTTCGAAGTCCGTACCAGACACTTGGAGCAACCGTCATTGCGGATGCGGCTTTATTTCTGGTAGTCATGCTGTCTTTTGCAGGACTTTTGCGCGCTCTGAGCGTTCTCGAAAGGCAACAGCGCTTAGAATGGGAAAGCACTCTTGCTCTCCAGAATCAAAGCTACTATGAAGCCATGGAGGCACAGCAGTTTGAAGTCCGAAGGCTGCGGCACGACATGATCAACCATCTCCAGGCACTGCTGGCACTGCCGGAACAACAGAAAAATGACTATATTATGGGTATGCTGGATAATCCTGCTTTCGTACAGACTCTTTCCTGGTGCGGCGATCCGACCATCAATGCTGTACTCACTGTGAAAGAAAATCTCATACGGCAAAAGGGCATCCATTTTTCTGTCAGGATAGATATTCCCCATGCACTTCCCTTTGAAAAAGCTGATATCTGTGCAATTTTTGCCAATGCGCTGGACAATGCGGCGGAAAATTGCATAAAACTTGATGAATCTCTGCGAAAAATACATCTGGAAGCAAAGATGGGAAAAGGCATTCTTGCTGTCAAAATTGAAAACACCTGCCCGGGTGCCTCTGTATCAAAAGGGCAGCTTCCCAAAACAACGAAAAAAGATGCCAAAAACCATGGTATCGGCTTAAAAAGCATTCAGAAAACCGTAAACAAGTATAACGGGAGTATAGAAATAAAACAGGAGAAGCAAAGCTTCATCCTGTTTTTGTGCCTTCCAATGGAAATATAATCTGTTTTGACCTCTTTATCTCTTTTTCGCCAACACTTCCCGAAGTGTTTTCTTGAACTGCTCAAATACAATGGGCTTGGAGACATGGGCATCCATTCCGGCATCCAGCGCATCCCGGACATCGTCCACAAAAGCGTTCGCAGACATGGCGATGATTGGAATCGTCTGCGCGAAGGGATGTTCACTGGCACGAATAGCCCTGGTTGCTTCATAACCATTCATGACCGGCATTTGTATATCCATCAAAATAAGATCATACTTATCAGCCGGAGCATTTACTACCATCTCCACTGCTTTCTGTCCATTCTCCGCGACATCGCATTCTGCTCCCAGTGTACCCAAAAGTTTCACCAATACCAGCTGATTGACACCTATATCGTCTACCACAAGGACATGTTTGCCAGCTACCAGATTCTTATCATTGCTCTCCTGAATTCCCTTTTGTGATGTTCCCATCATCCGCTGAATCGCATCCTTAAAATTACTCATAAAGAAGGGTTTCTGCAGAAAATGCTCAATCCCGATCTCCAGCGCTTCCTGTTCAATTTCTCCCCAGTCATAGGCAGTGAACAGCAAAATCGGTATTTTATCCAGATAATTTTCCCGAATCCGTCTGGCCGTAGTCATCCCGTCCAAATCGGGCATTTTCCAATCCAACAGAACCAAATCATAAGGACTCCCTGCTTCCCGCGCACTTCGAATCATTTCAACAGCCCGGATGCCGCTGGTTGCATACTGTACTTCCACACCTGTGCCTGCCATCTTTTTCACAATATCACAGCAAATATCCTCGTCATCGTCTGCAACAATCATACGTGCTACACTATGCTTACTCCAGAATTTTGGATCGTCTTCTCTGGTCTGGATACGCAGCTCCAACTCCACTATAAAAGTACTTCCCTCTCCCGGTCTGCTCTCCACTTTAATTGAACCATTCATCAGATCAACCAGACTCTTCGTAATCGTCATACCAAGACCGGTACCCTGAGCCGCGTTCAAAGTTGCATTCTGCTCACGGCTGAAAGGCTCAAATATCACCTTCTGATATTCCTCGCTCATTCCTTGACCATTGTCACTGATGGTAAATCGAATGCGGCTGTAGCTTTCATCTACCTGAGGCAGCTCATCCACCAACATCTTGATTTCACCGCCATCTTGTGTATATTTCACTGCATTTGACAAAATATTAATCAGGATCTGGTTAATGCGCAACTTATCACCCAACAGGTGCTCGTTGGTCAGGGACATGGTAAATATATCAAATCTCTGCTTCTTTGCATTGGCCTGAGGACGGATAATTGTGTTGATTTCATCAATAATCTCCGCCAAGTTCAGCTCGGAGAGATTCAGTACTGCACTGCCGCTTTCAATTTTATTCATGTCCAGCACATCGTTAATCAGCCCCAGCAGATGTTGGCTGGCGGCAGATATCCTCTGCGTATACTCCCGCACATGTTCCGGCTTATCCGCCTCTTCCTGCAAAAGAGGGATAAATCCCATAATCGCATTCATTGGGGTACGAATGTCATGGCTGACACTGCTTAAGAATACACTCTTCGCCTTATTTGCCATCTGGGCCATATTCAGTGCCTCAGAAAGGGTGTTCTGAACCTGTTTCTCCTTAGTCCGGTCCGAAATATAAATAACAATCTTTTTGATTCCCTGCACCAACACACAATATACACTTTCGAGAAACCATTTGCGCTCCCCGGTCTTTCGGTGAATCCGCTCGGTCTCCATCGGCTCCAGTGACATTCCTGGCTGCAGTGCAAGCAGACCTTCCGTACCGATTTCTCTTCCTGTAATGTATCTGGCATGACCAATCTGATTCACATCATCCATGATGGCCTTCCAAGGGATGCCCAGCACACGTTCAATATTGGGACTGACAAATTCAGCCTTTTCCCCTCCCTCATCAAGCATCATATAGACATCATCTATATTATCTGACAAAAAGGTGGAGAATGTCTCGAATATCTGCTCCTGATACTTAATTTCCTGATTCTTTTTTGCCCACCTTTGCTCATCCTTTAATTTTTGTGCAGTAAAGTCCAGCAAGAACCGTTGATAATACAGTTCACCGCTTTTCTCAATGAGCTTAATATTTCCTAAAATATGTATTTCCCTTCCATTCTTGTGCCGTATGCGGTACTCCACATTAACACTGTCCCCTATCTTTGTCAGGGACCTGATACACTCCCGAAGCCTTTCCTTATCCTCGTCCACAACAGTCTCAGCAATCAAATCAAAGCCGTCCGTCATCAATTTCTCCTGTGATTCATAGCCCAGAAGCCTAAGCGCAGCCTGATTAACGCTGATGATCCGACTTCCATCAATACTATGGCACATCACACCGCAGTCCATTGTAGCAAAAAGCATTTCCAGAGTCCGGTTTTTTTCAAGAATTTCCTGCTCGTAAACCTGCTCTCTAGTCACATCCACTGCAATCCCCACAGTTCCCATGACACTTCCGTCCCAATCATACAGCGGAGATTTATAGGTAGTCAGCGTCCTTTCACCTTCACCCGTCTGGATAAACTCTCTGGCCACGCAGGTCTCCTTTTTTCGCATAACTTCCAATTCCGACTCAATGCATGCCGGATCGTCCTGCTCCACATCCCAGATATAAGCGTGCCTTTGTCCCTGCACCTGCTCTCTTGTTTTATTGACCACCTTACAGAAACTTTCGTTTACGATTTCATGAACGCCCTCTTTGTCCTTAAACCAGATTAAATTCGGAGAACTGTTCATGCTGATCTCCCTGAATTGCTCAGACTGCCAGAGATCCATTCTGAGCTTATAGTCCTTCTGCCATTTTCGAAAGCGGAATCTGATTTCCTTGTCTGATACAGGCATGATCCATATATCCTCAATTTCAGGCAGGTCATCCGGTAACGCCATAACCTGCTCCCTGTCAGCAAGCAAAATCAGTTCAGCCTCTTTTTTCTTGTGTGCGGTAAGGGTTCGCAGTACCTTCCCTGCATCCGCTCCCTGCAGATTGACAAACAGCACATCCGCCCGTGCTGCCGTCTCTGCTTCCGCCTCATCGCTTTCCCAGAATGTGTGCGTAAAATGTTCCAGCGGCATAATCTCTTTTATGGATTTATATATGCCGTTTTGACCGCCAATAAGATAAAACCGAATATGGCAATGATACATGATATCCCTCCCTACTCAGCCAGGTAAGTCATACAGGATGCCTGCCGTAATCCGAGTAATTATGTACAAAAAAATTTAAGAGCACTGTGCCTCCGGAAGATCCTGATACAGCTCAAAAAGCATGTCTTCCACAGAGAAAAAGCTATCCAGCAAAAGCGGATTAAAGACTCCGCATTGTCCGGTACTAATCATCTCCAACACCTTTGCTCTGGGAAAAGGGGGTTTATAAACCCGTCTGCAGTTCAGAGCATCGTAGACATCAGCCAGTGAAACTACCTGCGCCCATGGTGAAATTGCATCTCCCGCCAGCCTATCCGGATAGCCCCTGCCATCCCAACGCTCATGATGGTGTCTTGCAATATCGCAGGCATAGCCATAAATTTCACTGTCGCGCAGCTGAGGTATACTCTCCAGAATCGCCACGCCCTTTGTAGTATGACTCTGCATAATCGCATACTCCTTGGCGGTAAGCGCTCCGGGTTTTGTCAACACAGCATCCGGAATCGTAATCTTTCCCACATCATGCATGACAGATGCAAGAGCGATATTATCAATGTCTTTCTTTTCCATCCCTTCCCCAAAAACGGTGTTCTCAAGTATCAGCCTTGTAATTTCGCTGATACGCTGCACATGACCGCCTGACTCCTCATTCCGGAACTCGATGGCAGTCGCTAAGGCTTCTATCATTCCCTGGTTGAGCTGGATAATCTTTTCCGCCTGTTCTAACAGCGCAATGCTCTGATTTTCCACCACGATGCTCAGATGTTTACGTGCCTCGAACAGTTCAATAATAGCCCTCACACGCTTAACTACTATATAGGACACCACCGGCTTACTGATGACATCCATGACTCCCAGTTCATATGCCTCCTTCACCACGTCCGCACTCCTGTCTGCCGTGATGAGGAACACCGGAATCTTTTCCAGCAGTTCCAAATCTTTGAGACGCCTTAGAACCTCGATACCGTTCATCTTCGGCATCATTACATCCAGGAGAATCGCACATAAACGGTTATCTGCACGCAAAATCTGCTCCATACCCGCCTGTCCGTCCTCTGCCTCTATGACCGTATAAAATGTTGAGAACAACTTTCCTAATATCTTGCGGTTAACAGGGTCGTCATCCACAATCAGGATCCTATCAGCCGCCGCATTATCTGTTAGGCATTTAGGCTTTGTTTCCATTTCAACAACATCCTTCCTTTAAGGTAATCTTTTCATCGTTATAATTAAATATTCATGTGCCGTTTGATACAATCCATAATCGCCGCCTGGACAGGGCATATCCGCTCATATTTCTCTTTAGCCTCCTTAGGGCGATTAGTGCGCAAAAGATCCAACATCTGCATGTATCCCTCAAAAAGCGGAGTCATAGCCAGATTGCCGGTGAGCCCCTTTAATATATGTACTCGCTCGATGAGCACGTCAAGACCCTCCGCATCAAAATCTGCTATTTCAATTGGATTACTGTTCACCGTATCGATAAACATGCCCAGCATCATTTCATATAGAGGTTCGTCATCCACCACGCGCTCCAATCCCTCATCCACATCTACGCCTAGAGTTTTTAATTCTTCAAACAAACTCAAAATTATCCTCTCCTTCACTCATCTTTTCTTGTTTCCGCTTGTCAAATACCTGCTGTATGGTGTCACTCATCTTATCCGGACGGATTGGCTTGGCAATATGCGCATCCATCCCTGACTCAAGGGCTGTACGAACATCATCCACGAAAGCGTTAGCCGTCATAGCAATGATTGGCAGTGTTTTTGCCGAAGGATGATCGCTGCTGCGAATCGCTCTTGTGGCTGCATATCCATCTAAAACAGGCATCTGCACATCCATAAGAATCAAATCAAAATCATCCGGCGGGGAATCTAAAAATCTTTCCAAAGCTTCCTGTCCATTGCATGCCACATCGCAGACCGCCCCCATTGAACTAAGAATCTTAGTCAGGACAAGCCGGTTTGCCTCAATATCGTCCACAACGAGAATATGTTTCCCCTTTACTACCATGCTGCCGCTTTCCGTCTTGACCCTCTTCCGACTGCCCATAACCCGTTGGATTACCTCCTGGAAAGTCGTCATAAAGAAAGGCTTGGGCATGAAATGATTCACACCGATTTCCGCAGCCTCCTTCTCGATTTCGCCCCAATCATAAGCAGAAAACAGCAAGATTGGAATCTTTTCTGAATAGTTTCTGCGAATCAGCCGTGCAGTTTCAAAACCATCCGGATTCGGCATCTTCCAGTCTAGAAGAACCAGATTGTAAGGGGAGCCTTCCTCACTGGCGGCACACATCATTTGAACTGCACTTTCACCGTCAGTGACATAATCCAAAACAACACCCGTTTTCTCCATGGCTTTGACAATGTTGAGGCAAATCTCCTCGTCATCGTCCACCACGAGCATTTTATTAATTCCATGGTTAATCCAGAACTTAGGGTCATCTTCCTTCTTGCTTATGTATAGTTCCAGTTCCACGGTAAACACACTGCCCTCATCAAGCTTGCTCTGTACCTGAATCGTTCCTCCCATTAAATCTACCAGGCTCTTGGTAATCGCCATTCCCAGCCCTGTACCCTGAATCTGGCGGATGATCTCCGTATTCTCACGGGTAAAGGGATCAAAGATTACCTTTAGGTATTCTTCGCTCATTCCCATGCCATTATCGCTGACGGTAAACCGGATGCGGCTGTAGTTGTCGTCCACCTGCGGCAGTTCATCCAGCCGCATCTGGATATCCCCGCCTTCCGGCGTATACTTCACGGCATTGGACAATAGGTTGATCAAAATCTGATTGATACGCAGCTTATCCGCCTGCAGGTGCTCATGAACCACAGAGGATGAGAATATTTCAAAGGTCTGATTTTTCGCCCTCGCCTGCGGCCGGATAATCGCATTGATCTCGTCGATGATGTCAGCAAGATCTATCTCTGACAGATTCAGTGTCGCGCTCCCAGTCTCAATCTTATTCATATCCAGCACGTCATTAATCAATCCCAGCAAATGCTGGCTGGCGGCATCAATCCGATGTGCATACTCCCGCACACGGGCAGGATTCTCCGCCTCATCCTGTAACAAAGTACCAAACCCAATGATTGCATTCATGGGGGTACGGATATCGTGACTGACACTGCTTAGGAACGTACTTTTGGCATCATTTGCCACTTGTGCAATCTGCAGTGCCTCCGCCAGCGCATTCTGCACGTTGCGTTCCTTAGTCCGGTCAGAAATATAAATAATAATCTTGCGTTTGTTCTGTACCAGTGTGCAATACACGCTAATTCTAAAACATTTATGTTCGCCGGTCTTGGGATTGCACCATTCTTCCGACATCGACCTAAGCGACGTACCCGGTTCCAGCCTATACAACTCGTCAAAGTCAAAGGCTTCACCAGATGAATATACGGCTCCTGAAAAGAACTTCGGGTCAATGATCATATTTTGTGTGGAAATGCCCAGAATTCTCTCTGCATTGGGACTTATGTACTCTACCTGTTTCTCCGCTGTATCAATCATCATGTATATATCGTCCGTATTGTTCGCAAGGTATGTCGCAAAGATATCGAAAAGCTGCTCCTGATACGCAATCTCCATATCTTTTTCCTTGATATCCCTGTCAGTACGCCAGATTAAAAAGATAAATCCGGCACAAATGATCAATACACCAAAAAGAAATCCAACCGCCATCTGGGAATCCAGCAGAATAGCATCTGTCTCCGCTGTAATCGCGCTTTTGCGCACGATAGAAACCAGATACCAGTCCTCCGCATTTTCCACCGGAGCATAGGTATAGAAAAACTCTCCCTCGCTCCCGGAAAACATGATACTGCCTGCCTCCTCATTATCCAGCGCCTTTACAAAATCGTCAATCTTTGTCTGCTCGTCATTATGCCCTGCCAATATGTCAAAAATATTGTCGTAGAAGCGATTCCCCAACATGCCGACAGACCTTAAAAGAATATCCCCTTCACGGTTCACCACATAAGCAAGCCCCTGATCATTATAAAAGGAAAGCGAAAAAGCCTCTGAAACCTTACTGCAGTCATAGCTTTTCTGAATCATCCCGCGAACGCCATCGGCAAAAGTAAAACATTCATAATAACCAAACATCGTATCGTCAGTGTACAACCCCGTATATGGATTCCGTGCACCGCTTCCGGAAAATTCCTGATAGAACATCAGTTTCTCTCTTTCCATCTGATAGATTTCATATGTTTTATTATTATAAAACTGCCCTGTCTCCAGATTGATGACAGAGTAAAAGGCATCCACCTCATCGAATGCATTCAGCCACTGCTGAATAAGCTCAACGTCGTCAGAATCGCTTTGCGCAAAGTACTTTGCAAAACTATGGATCCGCTCCCTGTCTCCCGAAATAAAATTATCAAATGCCTGCTGCTGTTGCATCGTCACAGTTAAGACGTTATGAACAGCCTGCTCCATCAGGCTCGTGCGCAAAGATGAAACATAGTAAAGCCCTCCACATAGTATGATTCCCATACAGATGATAATCAACAAACTAAGCCAGTATCTTTGATTTTTTTGTCCTTTTTTTATCATTTTCCTCGCCTTTACATTCAAATATGTGGGCAGGTTACTTTAATATCCAAATATTTCTTTTTTTTAATATACTCCAAATATTCAGTGAATACAAGAGACTTCTTCATAAAACCTTTCTCTTTGGCAGTTCACGAACCTTATATACAAGCATAAGAAAAGCCCCTTGAATGCAAGCATTCGGGGCTTTGTATCTGTATATCTCTTTTTGTATAACTGATTATCTCTTTGAAAACTGTGGTGCACGACGTGCGGCTTTGAGACCGTATTTCTTTCTTTCTTTCATACGAGGGTCTCTTGTTAAGAAACCTGCTTTCTTGAGAACCGGTCTGAAATCTGCATCTACCTGAAGCAGTGCTCTTGCAATGCCGTGTCTGATGGCACCAGCCTGACCTGTGTAACCGCCGCCGTGAACGTTTACCAGTACATCGTACTTGTCAACGGTTTCTGTTGCAACCATAGGCTGACGAACGATAACCTTCAGAGTCTCTAATCCAAAATATTCATCTATAGGTCTTTTATTGATTACGATATCACCCTTGCCCGGTGTTAAATATACTCTGGCAATTGATTTTTTCCTTCTACCTGTTCCGTAGAATCTTGCTGATTTAGCCATTTTAATCTTCTCCTTTCAGTCCCTCTTAAAATGTTAATACTTCGGGCTTCTGAGCCGCATGCTGGTGCTCAGGTCCTGCATATACATGAAGCTTTGTGTACATCTGTCTTCCTAAAGGTCCCTTGGGAAGCATACCCTTAACAGCAAGCTCAACTACCTTCTCAGGCTTCTTAGCCATCATTTCACGCAAGGTGGTCTCTTTCATACCGCCAACGTAATCTGAATGATGATAGTAAATCTTCTGATCTAACTTTCTGCCTGTTACTTTTACTTTATCAGCATTTACGATAATTACAAAATCGCCTGTATCCATGTGAGGTGTAAAGATTGGTTTGTTCTTACCTCTTAAAACTTTAGCCACTTCTGAAGCTAAACGTCCAAGTGTCATATTTGCAGCGTCTACTACATACCATTTTCTTTCGATTGTAGCAGGACTAGCCATAAATGTTTTCATGATAATCCTCCATTCTTATTCAACCATAAGTTTCCCTGATGACTCTCCATGCACCAGGCGGATGTCCGGGCCGCCAAGATTATTTCAAATCATTTCAGGCATTCTATTTATAATGCTGACCTAGGGATATGACAAGCCTTCCGACAGAGATTACATCAGTCAAACGCTTATCAGGTCAAGCATTAACAAACGTTGCCACATTGAATAATTATATTATACGCCTCCGTGCGTGTCAACAGAAAATTTATAAAAATTCGTATTTAATCAGTGTCAGCCCACATGCAGGCGCCGTGGGACCTGCCGCCTTTCGGTCTCTTGCCTCCAGAATCTCCTTCATCTGCTCCGGTTCCATGCTTCCGCGGCCAGCCTCCATCAGCGTTCCCGCTATGATCCTTACCATATTATAAAGGAAGCCATTGCCGCACACCCGTATGACAATTTCATCCTGCCATCTTTCCACCGTCAACTGATAGATGGTTCTGACGGTAGAATCAACTACTGCCGCTGCAGAACAAAAGCTTTTAAAATCATGCTCGCCTATGAGATAAAGCGCCGCCTGCTTCATTCTTTCCACATCAAGGGGTACATAAGTAAAATGGGCATACAGCCTTTTGGTCGGCAGGGGAAAATGGGCGTTCAAAATCCTATATTCATAAGTCTTGCGGCTGTCACAATGCCTCGGATGAAAATCCGGTGCCGCTTCCTCTGATTCCTGAATCCTGATATCTTCCGGCAGCCTCTGGTTCAGCGCATAAGCAATCTTCTCTGCCGGAATGCATGTGTCCGTATCAAACACTGCCACATTACAAAGCGCATGGACGCCGGAATCGGTCCTGCTTGCTCCGATGACCTGGATTTCTTCTTTTAGCAGCGCCCCCAGTGCGCGATTCAGTTCTCCCTCTATCGTAGGCGCTCCCGGCTGAATCTGCCATCCATGATAGGCTGTGCCGTCATAAGCCACTACCAGTTTCACTCTTTTCATAGCAATATCTTTCCAAATACCACGCAAAGTGCCAGATAACATACCACCGCACCATACGCGAGCCAGTCTCTTCTTTTATAAATCAGAGGTTTCATCTTCGTGCGGTGTTCTCCGCCTCTATAGCACCTTGCCTCCATTGCCATCGCCAGATCGTTGGCGCGTCTGAAAGCAGATATAAATAACGGCACCAACAAGGGAACCAGACTTTTTGCCTTCTTAATCAGATTCCCGCTCTCAAAATCAGCGCCTCTGGCAATCTGCGCTTTCATGATTTTATCTGTTTCTTCCAGCAAAATAGGAATAAAGCGCAGTGCAATGGACATCATCATGGAAATCTCATGTACCGGAACCTTAAGCTTTTTCAAAGGACCAAGCAGACTTTCCATGCCGTCCGTCAGATTATTAGGGGTGGTTGTCAGAGTCATCACAGACGACCCCATAATCAGAAAGACAAGGCGGATTGCCATAAATGCCGCCAGCCTGATTCCCTCCCAGGTAATCCGCAGCTTCCAAAATGCCACTGCCGTTTCTCCCGGCGTTAAGAATAAATTAAATCCTACCGCTATGATCAGCAGGAATATGATCGATTTCATTCCTCTGACCATGAACTTAACCGGCACCTTTGACAATTTGATGATCAGCGCCAGAAAAAGCCCCGCTATGATATATCCAATAAAATTATCTACGATAAAGAGGGAAATAATATAGAAGATGGTGGTCACCAGCTTGACTCTTGGGTCCAGTCTGTGTATGACCGAATCTGTCTGATAATATTGTCCCAGTGTAATATCCCTTAACATGTTTCCTCACTTCTTTGCTGTTTAATAGCTTCTATCTGATCTTTACACACCAGCATTTAAGATTTTCTATTCCGGTTCTACCGATTCAGTGCGCGCAGGATCGCCCTCTTCGCTTCCTCAATCGTGGTGATATCCGTGTCCACATTCAGCCCGCTTTTTCTAAGCGCCTGCATGATATAGGTTACCTGCGGCGCTGCCAGACCAACCTCTTCCAGTTCTTTATAGTGACGGAACACCTCTTTCGGTTCATTGTCAAACATGACCTGTCCCTTATTCATTACAATGATTCTGTCCACATACTTTGCCACATCTTCCATGCTGTGTGAAACCAGAATAACGGTCATCCCTGTCTCTTCCCGAAGCTTTGCAATCTGGTCTAAAATCTCATCCCGCCCTTTGGGATCAAGACCTGCTGTGGGCTCATCTAAAATCAGCACTTCCGGCCTCATGGCAAGCACGCCTGCAATCGCTACTCTCCGCTTTTGCCCGCCGGAAAGGTCAAAGGGGGATTGATAAAAATATTCATCCGCAAGACCGACCTGTTTTAATGCTGCATAAGCCCGCAGTTCTGTTTCCTTCTTGTCCAGTCCCAGATTCTTCGGACCAAAACACACATCCGAAAACACGTCGATCTCAAACAGCTGATGCTCTGGATATTGAAAAACAAGTCCCACCTTGCTGCGCAGTTCTTTCCTATTATAATCGCTGTCGTGAATATCAGCGCCATTATAATACACATTGCCGCTTGAAGGCGCCAGCAATCCATTCAGGTGCTGCACCAATGTAGATTTGCCGGAACCTGTGTGACCAATCAGTCCGATAAACTGTCCGTCAGGTATGCTGAGATTGACATCCTTAAGCGCCGCATACTCCATGGCGGTTCCCGCTTCATATATATAATTCACATGATCCAAAATAATAGACATTTTTCCTCATTCCCTATATCATGTATTCACAGCATTCTGTTATTTCGTCCGCTGCCTGTCAAGCCCTAATGCAGCCACAAGTTCCTCACATGTCAGAATCCCCTCCGGAATGGCAACACCGCTTTTGCGCAATTCATGGGCAAGCAGTGTGACCTGAGGAACGTCCAGCCGCAGAGATTTCAATTTCTCCACCTGACTGAATATTTCTCTGGGTGTTCCCTCCATGGCAACCTTCCCCTTGTCCATGACAAAAACCTTGTTTGCATGAACGATTTCTTCCATATAATGTGTAATGAGAATCACCGTGATTTCTTCCACATCATTCAAAGCTCTTGCCGCACGGATGACCTCTTTTCGCCCATTAGGATCCAGCATTGCCGTAGGTTCGTCCAGCACAATGCATTTAGGGTGCATGGCAATGACGCCTGCAATGGAGACTCTCTGCTTTTGCCCGCCGGAGAGCTTATTGGGCGAATGCTTACGGAACTCGTACATCCCCACTGCCTTGAGGCTTTCCTTCACCCTCTCCCAGATTTCCTCCGTGGGGACGCCAAGATTCTCCGGTCCAAACCCAACATCTTCCTCCACCACCTGCCCGATAATCTGATTGTCAGGATTTTGGAATACCATACCTGCCCTCTGCCTGACATCCCATAAGTTTGCCTCATCGGAAGTGTCCTTTCCATCTACCCACACAGTACCTTCCGTCGGATAGAGAATCGCATTGATATGCTTGGCAAGGGTCGATTTCCCGGAACCGTTATGCCCCAAGATTGCAACGAAGTCCCCCTGCTTTACATCAAGGGTCACCTCGTCCACCGCACGAGTGATTCCTTCCACGTTGCCCTCTTCATCTCGCCTTATATATTCAAATACCAGATCCTTGGTTTCTATGATTCCCATACTATTTCCTTTTTTATCCCTTTTACAGATTCTAAGACCTGCCCTATATTTTACAAGATATTGTTTTCATTTGCAATAGATTGTGTTTTATCGTATGATAAATAATAATAGTTTAGCTTTTTTCACATGTTGACCTGAGGGACGCTCTGAGAGGATAAATAATCCAACGTCGCCGCGCTCCCGCTCCGTAAAAAGCGTAGCAGGCACTAAGCTCGAAAAAACCTCGCTAAGTGCTGACGCTTTTTAAGGGGCTCCTTATGGATTATTTATCCTCTCAGAGCTGTGCATTGGCTACCTAGTGAAAAATAGCGAGCATTACGTTATTTTGCAGGCTAGCCGATAACGTAGCACAGGACAGGTAAATATACCATAAGGAGTCCCTATAAAAACGTCAGCGCTTGACGAGGTTCTTTCGAGTCTAGCGTCTGTTACGTTTTTATGGAGCGGGAGCGCGACGACGTTGGTATGTTTACCTGCCCTGTGCGGACTAATGGCTCCCCGTGAAAAACAACCAGTTAAATATTAAAGGAGTTTATTATGGATAGATGGATAAAGCCGCTACTGTTCTTGGTTTTTATGATTTTGGTGTGTTCTGTGCTTGGCAGGGTTCTTACGAGTGGTGAAACGCTTTCGGAGTATGCTGAGCAGAATCCGGAACTTGCTTATGCGGCGCCGGAACAGACTGATGGGTCTTCTGCTTCTTTGGCAGATATGCCGACAGCATCTCCCCAGCCGGCGCCTTCGCCAACGCCTTCCGCTATACCTGTTCCTAAATTTTCACCATTAGCGGAAGAGTCGGATGAAAGTGTCCATTACGAGGAGGGTTTTTTTTATCAGCCTTTGACGGATGTCGTCACAGCACGGATTACCGGACTCTCTTATCCGGTTTCTGATGCGATTGCGCCTGCATTGTCACTGCAGGCGACCAATGTGGTTCCTGACGGTACTGCTCTGGCAGTGTCTTATGATGATTTGCGTTACTTAAATGTACTGTACTATGATTTCGAGGGAACTGTACAGATTGGTGAAATGATCTGTAATAAGGGAATTGCTCAAGATTTGGTGGAAATCTTTTATGAACTCTATTTGAATGAGTATCAGATTGAAAAGATACGGCTGGTTGATGAGTACGGAGGCGATGACACGGCTTCCATGCTGGATAATAATACTTCCTGCTTTAATTACCGGGTGGTTGACGGCACCGACAGTCTGTCAAAGCATGCACTGGGCTGTGCCATTGATATAAATCCTTTTTATAACCCTTATATTGTCTTTAACAAAGACGGAAGCGGTGAAACTTATATCTCACCAGAAGGCAGTGAGATCTATGCTGACCGCTCCAAGGATTTTCCTTATAAAATTGATGAATCCGACCTTTGTTACCAATTATTTAAAGAACACGGCTTTACCTGGGGAGGGAACTGGAATTCCTGCAAGGATTACCAGCATTTCCAGAAAGTCGTAAATTAACAGATTTTTTATTCAAGTGCTGATGCCTCAGCACTTGTTTCTTTTAACATACCAGCGTCCGGCGCATCCTCTTCATTTTGTTTGGTCACTGTCTCGCAGGATTTTTCGTTCTCCTGGTTCGCTGCTGCTGTCTCACTGTTTTTTTCCCAGTCCCTGTCCCTGAATTCTTCCTCAAGAATCTGCCTGATTATCCTATTATACATTTCTTTCTTCTGATTGTGGATAATCATAATACAGGCTGCCGCACAGGCAAGCGTCATTACAATCAATGCAAATAGGAATATATCATCGCTTCCATATCCACTGCCAAGAGTAATACCGCCCGCCAGTACCAGTGCCAATACCGACAGTATGATTGCATAAAAGCTAAAATTTGTCTCGCTCACCTTTGCATAAAGAAAAAGATATTGATTTCTTCCGGTAATTTTTTCATTTAGCTGTACGCGGATTTTCTCTGCAAGTTCTTCCTCTCCGTCTTTCCATTCCAAAACGTTGCCTCTTTTCCCCTTTGTTCCCCATCTTGCTGTGTCAGAAAGTTTACTTCCGTTGTTTTTTAACTCTGCATATTTTTCAGATATGTGAGGACGCAATTTTCCAATTACAAAGGCAACTCCATTGATAAGAGTCGTAAAAAGTTCAATGATTGCTACAAATAAATTGACAAAAGATTTCAAAAAGTTTTTGACTGCCTGATATACCGCATCCATATATGTATGTTCCTCTCTTAACGTAATTCTTTAGAATTTTGTATCTGCCCGAATCTTTCCTTTATTTTGACTATACTTATTATACTATTTATCAGCCAATTTGCAAAGAATAACAAACGCCACCACGCTTCGCGAAGTGGCTTATTGTAACAAAAACCCCGCATTCTCATGCGGGGTTCCTATCTTTATTGATTAAACTAACTCAAGCACTACTTCCATAGCGCCATCGCCCTTACGCTGACCGATTTTGATGATTCTTGTGTAACCACCATTACGGCTTGCATATTTAGGACCATATTCATCAAATAATTTAGCAACAAGGTCTACTTCCTTTGTGCCTTTCTTTCTTCCTGCTCTTGTTGCAGGAACTTCTGTCACAGGATATAAAACCTTGAGCATCTGATGTCTTGCATGCAGTCTGGAAGGAAGATCCTTCTTGATTTCCTTGTCCACTGTCTCAAATTTGGTGACTTTCTTTCCGTCAACTACTTCTTTTACTCTCTTTCCGTCTTTGTCCTTTACAGGAACCTTTGCGGAAACGGTAACTGTCTCGTAATTGTCTTTTTCTTTAACAGCAAGTGCAATAAGTCCGTCAACGATCTTCTGAACTTCCTTTGCTCTCGCCTGTGTGGTAACGATTTTACCCTTATAAATAAGAGCTGTTACCTGATTTCTAAGTAATGCTTTTCTCTGGTCTGATCTTTTTCCCAGTTTTCTGTATTTTGCCATCTTTTGGCTCCTTTCTCAATGGGTCTAAAGCCCTTCATGGTACATCCGGCCACGCTCTTTGGACTTACTTACCGAATGCAGTTACATTCCATTTATGAGAACGCACCGCGAACTCTTTGGATTTACCGCTATGCGCATCACAACACATATAAATAATAATCAAAAACAGAATTAAACTTCATCGCTTGGATTAAGCTGTAATCCTAATTCTTTCAGTTTTGCTAAAACCTCTTCCAATGACTTGCGGCCCAAGTTGCGGACCTTCATCATGTCTTCTGAGGTCTTGTTTGTCAATTCTTCAACCGTATTGATGCCGGCTCTCTTTAAGCAGTTGTAGGAACGGACTGACAACTCTAACTCGTCAATGCTCATTTCCAGCACTTTTTCCTTTTCATCTTCTTCTTTTTCTACCATGACCTCTGCAGTCTTGGCATTTTCAGATAGGTCGATGAAAAGACCTAAATGTTCGCTGAGTACTTTTGCAGCTAAGCTGACCGCCTCATCAGGTACCAGTGTTCCGTTTGTGTAAACATCAAGCGTCAGTTTATCAAAATCTGTAATCTGTCCGACACGTGTATTTTCAACGGTTACATTAACTCTCTCAACAGGTGTATAGATAGAATCAATTGCAATCACGCCAATTGGAAGTTCATCGCTCTTGTTCCTGTCTGCGCTTACATAACCTCTTCCCTTTGTGATTGTAAGTTCCATGTACAGCTTGGTATTCTTGCCGTTCAAAGTCGCAATCGTAAGTTCAGGATTGAGTATTTCAATATCCTGATCACACTGAATATCTGAAGCCTTGACTACTCCCTCTCCTTCATACTCAATGTATGCAGTTTTGGGTTCGTTTGTATCGCTGTTGTTTCTAATTGCAAGGCTCTTGATGTTCATGATAATTTCAGTTACATCCTCCTTGACTCCTTCAATGGAACTGAACTCATGAAGCACGCCTTCAATCTTGACCTGGCTTACAGCAGCACCAGGAAGTGAAGAGAGCATAATTCTTCTAAGTGAATTACCAAGTGTGATACCGTAACCTCTTTCCAAAGGTTCTACGACAAATCTGCCATACTTTTCATCCTCAGAGATTTCTGCTACCTCAATATTTGGTCTTTCAAAATCAAACATTGCAAATACCCTCCTTTACGAACAATATAGATACGCTTAGACAGCGCATAACGCTGCCTAAAGCATCTTTTATAAGGTTTTATTTAGAATATAATTCGACGATAAGCATCTCATTTACAGGAACGTCAATCATTTCTCTTGTAGGAAGGTTCTTAACAGTTCCCTTCAATGCTTCCTGGTCCACATCAATCCATTCAGGAACCAGTCTTCCTGCTGTTACTTCAAGGATATCTTTGTATCTCTGTAAGGATTTGGATTTTTCTCTGATCTCAATAACATCCCCTGCTTTGATTAAGTAAGAAGGAATATTAACCTGCTTTCCATTTACCAGTACATGCTTATGACCAACTACCTGTCTGGCTTCTCTTCTGGTTCTTGCAAATCCCATTCTGAACACTACACTGTCAAGTCTGCGTTCAAGCATGATCATAAGATTTTCACCAGTCATGCCTTTCATTCTGTCAGCCTTTTCGTAGTAGTTTCTGAAAGGTTTCTCAAGCACGCCGTAGATGAATTTTGCTTTCTGCTTCTCGCGGAGCTGAAGACCATATTCACTTACTTTCTTGCCTGCTCTTGCATTTGTTCTGTTAGATTTCTTGTCATATCCTAAAAATACAGGATCAAGACCAAGTGATCTACATCTCTTTAATACCGGAACTCTGTTTACTGCCATTTTTATTTTCCTCCTGTTATTGTTTACAGCGCTATGAGCGCCTTCTTCCAACTATTTTTATTGACTATGATACTATACGCGGCGACGCTTAGGCGGACGACATCCATTATGAGGAACAGGTGTCACGTCTCTGATACTTGTTACTTCCAGTCCGCATGCAGAAAGTGCACGGATTGCTGCTTCACGTCCTGAACCAGGACCCTTTACCATAACGTCGACTGTCTTTAAACCATGAATCAGAGCAGCTTTAGTAGCTGTTTCAGCTGCCATCTGCGCTGCATATGGAGTAGATTTCCTTGAACCTCTAAAGCCAAGACCACCGGCACTTGCCCAGCTAAGAGCATTACCTTCGTTGTCTGTCAATGTAACAATTGTATTGTTAAAAGAAGACTGGATATGTGCCTGTCCATGTTCAACGTTTTTCTTGACACGTTTTTTTGTCACTTTTTTCGTAACTTTTTTTGCTGCCATTTAAACTAACCTACTTTCTTTAAAATCATTGTGAATTGTTTCAAAACTACCTGTTTGTGACATCCGCACAAACTGAACCTCTCGCTGCTTAAATTATTTCTTCTTATTAGCAACTGTTCTCTTAGGTCCTTTTCTTGTTCTTGCGTTTGTCTTTGTCTTCTGTCCACGTACAGGAAGACCTTTCCTGTGACGGATACCTCTGTAGCATCCAATTTCCTGAAGTCTCTTGATGTTCATGGCAACTTCTCTTCTCAAGTCACCTTCAACCATGTAACCAGCGTCAATCACTTCACTGATTCTCTTAACTTCATCATCCGTCAGCTCTCTGACACGAGTATCAGGATTAACCTTTGCCTGTTCCAGAATCTTGTTAGAACTTGCTCTTCCGATTCCATAAACATAAGTCAAACCAATTTCTACACGTTTTTCTCTGGGTAAGTCAACACCTGCAATACGAGCCATTTACATTTCCTCCATTTTCTTTTGCGCATTTACCATGCGCTGATACTAATTGATTGGGGCAATTTTAACCCAATCGGATTTCACCGATCTTACGCGAATACATTGCCTGCAGACTTTCTGCACGCAAAACTCATCACGAACCAAGAAGTAATCACTAAGGCTCCTTTGTACAATTATATAAATCAGTACAGCTTCGTTTCATGCTGCACTGCAGCCGCTTCATAATAATTGGACAAGAACCCTCCTGTTTTTAAAACAGCGGATTATCCTTGTCTCTGTTTGTGCTTCGGATTCTCACAGATTACTCTGATACGTCCTTTTCTCTTGATGATTTTGCACTTTTCGCAAATCGGTTTTACTGATGATCTAACCTTCATGTTAAACCCTCCTTTCAAAAAAGACCGTTTTACATTATAGCATGATATATTTCCAAATGCAAGCACTTTCTACTTATCTCTCCAAATAATACGTCCTTTGCTAAGATCATAGGGGGATAATTCCAAAGTAACTTTATCTCCGGGAAGAATACGGATAAAATTCTGTCTTAACTTTCCGCTAATATGGGCCAATACCCGGTGTCCATTTTCAAGTTCTACCTGAAACATGGTGTTGGGGAGCTTCTCCACTACAGTTCCTTCAATCTCAATTACATCAGCTTTTGACATGCGTTACCTCCTTAACATGCAGGCATCTTACTATTTTTGATACCCTTCCTTCATTCTTACTTTAATAGCATACTTGATTTCTTCATTATATATGATATTCTGATTTTTTATTTTTTCCAGCAAAACCTCATCAAGGCCTGTCTTTACCAGCTGCAGATGTTTTTTCCGCTTCTTCTTGGGATGATCCAGTTTTCTGATATCCCCGTCCACCAGATAGGCAAAATCCCTATCCTCACGAATAATGATATACATCTGCCCTTTATCGTGTCCTGCCTTGGATATGGCAAACATTCCTGTCATACTTTCCTCCATTTTGCAGCAGACTTTAGGCTCCTTCCGGCAAAAGCGTAAGGATCTCCGGCTCTCCATCCGTGATGAGCACCGTATTTTCATAATGTGCCGAAAGGGATCCATCCTCCGTTACAACTGTCCAGTCATCATCCAGCCATTCCACGTAACAACTGCCCATATTGATCATCGGCTCTATCGCCAGCGTCATACCGGCACGAAGCTTAATCCCTCTGCGCCACTGTCTGAAGTTAGGTATCTGGGGTTCTTCATGAAGACTTGTGCCGATTCCATGTCCCACCAGATCCCTTACGATTCCATAACCGAACCTACTGCAATACGCGTCAATGGCATTTGATATATCGTGCAGGTGACAGCCTGCTCTGGCATATTTGATTCCTTCAAAAAAGCTCTGTCTGGTAACCTCAATCAGTTTTGCCGCCTGTGCACTCACCTTTCCCACCGGATAGGTACGTGCGGCATCAGAATGATACCCTTTATAAATAAGCCCCGCATCCAGGCTGACGATGTCGCCTTCCATAAGGATTCTCTCTTTGGATGGAATGCCATGAACCACTTCGTCATTCACAGAAACACATATGGATGCCGGATAGCCATTATAGTTCAGGAAATTAGGTACGCATCCATAGCTGCGGATCAGTTTTTCCCCTAAAGCGTCAATTTCCCAAGTGGATATTCCCGGTTTTATTGCTTCTCCAAGTTCTGCGTGGACCTTAGCAAGAATTCTGCAGGATTCACGCATAAGCTCAATTTCTCTTTCCGATTTAATCGTTACAGCCATTTGAGATCCTTGCCTTTCAACCTAAAATAGACTCGATTGCTGAAAATACATCTTTCATGTCTACCGTTCCGTCTACCGTCTTTAAAATGCCCTTGGCACTGTAAAATTCAATCAATGGCTGGGTCTGCTTGTGATATACATCCAGGCGGTTTCCAACTGTTTCCGGCTTATCATCATCACGAAGAACCAGTTCCTTTCCGCAAGTATCACAGATACCCTCTTTTTTCGGCGGAATATGTTCTATATGATAAGTAGCGCCGCAGCTTAAGCAGGCACGTCTGCCGCCCATTCTTTTGATAATGTTTTCATCCGGCACATCTACATTGATTGCATAATCAATCTTATCATTTATCTCAGATAACGCCTTGTCAAGAACCTGCGCCTGAGGAATCGTTCTTGGAAATCCGTCCAGCACATATCCATTCTTGCAGTCATCCTGTGCGACTCTGTCAAGAAGAATCTTCACAGTCAACTCATCAGGTACTAAAAGTCCCTGATCCATGTACTTTTTTGCCTCCATTCCAAGTTCAGTACCGTTTTTGATATTGGCTCTGAAAATATCGCCTGTGGAAATATGAGGAACATTATATTTATCTGCAATCATTTTTGCCTGTGTGCCTTTGCCCGCACCAGGCGCACCTAACATAATTATTTTCATTATTATACGATACCTTTCATAATTTTCTCTCATGCTAATATAGAGGCAAAAGAAAAGCTGCGCTTTACGCGCCCAGACTTTTCTTTAACCTCTAATTTATTTAATACCAAATGACTCTCTAGTCATTTAAGAAACCTTTGTAATTACGTACCAGCATCTGTGATTCAATCTGCTTGATTGTCTCAAGAACCACGCTGACGATAATGATCAGACTGGTTCCGCCGAAAGAAACCGATGCGCCGAATATACCGTTAAACAAAAACGGAACAACGCACACAATCGTAAGACCTACTGCACCTATGAAGATAATGTAATTCAAAATTTTCGTCAAATATTCACTGGTAGGCTTGCCCGGTCTGATTCCCGGAATAAATCCACCCTGCTTTTTCATGTTCTCTGCTATCTCTATTGGATTGAACGTAATAGAGGTATAAAAATAAGCAAAGAAGATAACCAGGGCAACATATACAACCAGCCCGATAGAGTAAACAGGTTCTGAAGGATTACACCAGTTTCCGGAGTTCAATCCCCGCAGGATCTGCCCCCATACGCCGCCTCCATTGTAATTGAAAAAGCTGCTTACAATAATTGGCAGCTGCATCAGAGATGATGCAAAAATAATAGGAATAACACCGGCAGTGTTAATTTTTAAAGGAATGGAAGAGGTCTGACCTCCCACCATCTTTCTTCCCTGGACTTTTTTAGCATACTGAACAGGGATTTTGCGGACGCCGTCATTTAAGATAATGACCATGACGATCATAGCAAGAATAATAGCTAAAATAATAATTGCCGCTACCGCTCCCACTGCAATTGCCTTGCCGAATACAAACTGTTCAAACAGTTGATCGATGTCCTGGGGAATTCTGGAAATGATATTAATAATAAGCACGATAGAGATACCATTTCCTACGCCCTTTTCCGTAATCCTCTCGCCTACCCACATAAGGAATGCACTGCCGGCGGTAAGCGCCGTAATGACAGTGATTACGCTGAGCACATTCTTATCTTTGAGCATGTTTCCATTCCAAAATGCAATTGCCATTGCAGAAGCTTCGATCAGTGCAAGTGCCACTGTCACATAACGGGTAATGGAAGCAATCTTCTTTCTCCCGTCTTCGCCTTCCTTCTGCATTTCTTCCAATTTCGGAATTGCAATCGTGAGCAGCTGCATAATAATGGATGATGTGATATACGGCGTAATGTTCAAAGCCAAAATGGACATTTTTTCAAATGATCCACCTGTGAATGCATTAAAAAAGCTGAAATTCTCTCCCATGTTCCTATTGAACCAGTCTGAGAACTCGTCTACCCTTACACCCGGCACGGGCAGCTGTGATCCAAGACGAATCACAACCAGCATGCCTAATGTAAATAATAGCTTATTTCTAATCTCTTTGATTTTTAAAGCGTTTTTTAAGGTTGTAAACATATTACATCACCTCTGCAGTTCCACCAGCAGCTTCAATTTTTTCTTTTGCGGATGCACTGAAAGCATTTGCCTTTACTGTAAGCTTCTTGGTAATTTCTCCATTTCCGAGGATCTTAACGCCATCCTTAGGATTTTTAACGATGCCGCTCTCCATCAATGCTTCTACGTCTACTACAGCGCCGTCATCAAATCTGTCATTCAAAACAGCTAAATTGATACCAACGATTTCCTTTGAGCTTGGGCAGGTAAAGCCTCTCTTAGGAATTCTTCTGTATAAAGGCATCTGACCACCTTCAAAGCCCGGTCTGGGTGCTCCTGAACGAGCCTTCTGACCCTTGTGTCCTTTACCGGCTGTCTTGCCATTTCCTGAACCGTGTCCACGACCTCTTCTAAAATTATCACTATGCTTAGAACCTTCAGCAGGTCTTAAATTTGATAATTCAATACTCAATGCTGACACCTCCTTATCTTCATTAAACTTCTTCTACTTTAACTAAATGCCTGATCTGCTGAATCTGACCTCTTGTAGCTGCATTATCGGGCAGTACAATTGACTTATTCAGCTTTCTAAGTCCCATAGAATTAACGGTAGCTTTATGCTTGGGAACTGCTCCGATAGGAGACTTTACTAAAGTGATCTTCAACATTTTCTGCTCTGCCATCTTATCGTTCCCTCCTATGCCATAACTTCTTCTACAGATTTTCCACGCTTCTTAGCTATTTCCTCAGGTGTCTTAAGCGCATTTAAACCTGCTATCGTTGCAAGTACAACGTTCTGCTTATTGTTGGATCCTAATGATTTTGTACGGATATTTTTGATACCTGCAAGTTCACAGACAACACGGGCAGGACCACCAGCGATGATACCTGTACCTTCGGGAGCCTTCTTTAAAAGAACGGAAGCGGAACCGAATTTTCCTGTAAAATCATGTGTAATACTCTTATTATCATCAATTGCCACAGAAACCATGTTCTTGATAGCATCCTCTTTACCTTTGCGGATTGCCTCGGGAATTTCTGTTGCCTTACCAAGACCAGCGCCCACATGACCATTCATGTCTCCAACTACTACCAGGGCTGTAAAACGCATGTTACGACCGCCCTTAACAACCTTGGTTACTCGCTTGATGGAAACTACTTTTTCTGTTAACTCCATGCCGCTGACATCGATAATTGTATGTCTCATGTTAAGTTTCTCCCTTCCTAGAATTTAAGACCAGCTTCTCTGGCTGCATCAGCTAATGCTGCAATCTTACCCTGGTATATAAAGCCGCCTCTATCAAAGACTACGGTATCAATACCTTTTTCAATTGCTCTCTTGGCAATAACTGTTCCCAAATATGCTGCTGCATCAACGTTATTGGTTTTTTCCAGCTGTGCTTTTACATCTTTTTCAACAGTAGAAGCTGCAACTAAAGTATTTCCAACTGTATCGTCAATAATTTGAGCATACATATGATTATTGCTTCTGAATACTGCAAGACGAGGTCTTTCAGCTGTACCGCTAAAACGGTTACGTATTTTCATGTGCTTTTTAACACGAACTTTTTGTCTTGACTCTTTACTAACCATCTTTACACTCTCCTTATCTATTTCTTACCAGTCTTACCAACTTTACGTCTGATTGTTTCATCAGCATACTTGATACCTTTACCCTTGTAAGGTTCCGGTCTTCTCTTGTCTCTGATTTCAGCTGCGAATTGGCCAACTTTTTCTTTGTCAATACCCTTAACGATAATGATGTTCTGACCTTCAAGTACTGTCTCAATACCTTCAGGGTCAATCATCTCAACAGGGTGAGAATATCCTAAAGATAAGGTTAACTTGTTGCCGGATTTGGCTGCTCTGTAACCAACACCATTTACTTCCAGTTTCTTCTCATATCCGTTCGTAACACCTACGACCATGTTGTTGATCAGTGTTCTAGTAAGACCATGCAAAGACTTCATTTTCTTTAAATCATTAGGTCTGGAAACAATCACCTCTGTTCCTTCCACCTTGATTTCCATTTCAGCCGGAAGCACTCTTTCCAGTGTTCCTTTAGGACCTTTTACAGTCACTTTGTTATTTTCTGCAATCTCTACAGTAACACCTGCAGGAATCGCGATTGGCATTCTTCCTATACGTGACATGCCCGTACCTCCTATTAATATTTGATACAACTTGCTTGTTTTTGTGCTTACCATACATATGCAAGAACTTCGCCGCCTACCTGCAGCTCTCTTGCCTTCTTATCGGTTACAACTCCCTGGTTCGTGGAAATGATTGCAATTCCAAGTCCGCCAAGTACTCTGGGGAGTTCTTCCTTACCGGCGTAGATACGAAGACCCGGTTTGGAAATTCTCTTTAATCCATTGATAATCTTATCGTTTCTGTCTGCACCATACTTCAAAGTGATGCGGATTGTCTTGAAGCTTCCTTCATCAATCAGATCATATTTCTTAATATAGCCTTCTTCCAGAAGAATATCTGCAATAGCCAATTTCATTTTGGAAGAGGGAACATCTACTGTATCATGTTTTGCAGTATTTGCATTACGGATTCTTGTAAGCATATCTGCAATAGGATCACTCATTGTCATTTTATTTCCTCCTATATGAATTTCAATAAACCTACCAACTAGCTTTCTTTACACCGGGGATCTGACCCTTGTAAGCTAATTCACGGAAGCAAATTCTGCAGATTCCGTATTTTCTAAGAACAGCGTGCGGACGTCCACAAACTCTGCAGCGGGTATACGCTCTGGTGGAGAATTTCGGTTTGCGCTGCTGTTTAATCTTCATTGATGTTTTAGCCATGAATTTACCTCCTTCTATTTAGCAAATGGCATATTAAACAATCTTAATAATTCACGTGCTTCTTCATCTGTCTTTGCTGTTGTGACAAAGATGACATCCATTCCTCTTACTTTATCTACCTTATCGTATTCAATTTCAGGGAAGATAAGCTGCTCTTTGATACCAAGTGAGTAATTACCTCTTCCATCAAATGAGTTAGGGTTCACACCCCTGAAGTCACGCACACGGGGCAATGCAAGATTTACAAGACGATCCAGGAAATCATACATCTTCTCCCCACGTAAGGTAACTTTACATCCGATTGCCATACCTTCTCTGATCTTGAAGTTAGCAACGGACTTTTTAGCTTTTGTAAGTACAGCCTTCTGACCTGCGATTGTCTCAAGGTCTTTTACAGCAGATTCCAATACTTTCGCATTGTCTTTTGCTTCGCCAACACCCATGTTGATAACAATCTTGTCAAGCTTCGGTACTTCCATAACATTCTTATATCCGAACTTTTTGATCATAGC
>JAAVAE010000016.1:0-15097 GCA_014804245.1 Lachnospiraceae bacterium
GGACAGCTTGTCGAACTTCTCCATGAAGACAGGCATGGCGTTCTTGACAGGTACCAGTATGAGTATGATTCCATGGGCAATAAGACCGCCATCACTAAGGACAGAAGAGGGCTCAGGGAGGAAAGCGGACGATATGAATATGGATATGATGCCTTAAGCAGGCTCGTGAGCGTTTCAAGGGATGGGAATGCTTTGAGGGATTATGCCTATGATACCTTTGGGAACAGGAGCAGCATGGCGGATCATGGGAAGGGAAGGAACACTTCCTATAGTTATGATGCACTGAACCGCCTGATCTGTGCTGGGGAAGGCAGCCTGGATGCCATGGCACAGGGAAATACCGTGCATACGGATTATTCCTACGACAACAGGGGGAACATGATAAGGGAGGAAACAGAAGGGAAACTGATCCATGGCTATGAGTACGGAGCCATGAACCGGCTTTCGAAGGCATGGGATGACAAAGGGCAGGAGGCGCTTTACAGATACAACGGTCTGGGGCAGAGGACAGGGAAAACGGTAAACGGAAGGGATGAGGATTATCTTCTGGATCTTACAAAGCCTTACCACAACCTGCTGGGGATCAGCGGGGAAGGGAATGAGCAGTGCTTCTATTTTGACTGGAATGTGGCAGCGATGGAAGAGACGGGGAAGGGAACGACCGGTCCTGGAAGGAGGGCATTGGCAGGCCTGCATTATTATATGCAGGATGAACTGGGGAGCCCGCTCCGGGTCAGCGGATTTGGGGCAGAAGCAGGAGCGTTGTCAGGCAGGAGCAGTTACCTATGTTATGGGTATGATGAATTTGGAAATGACTTAGGGAGGGAACTGGAAGGAGCAGGGATACCGAACCCGTACGATGGGCAGGGAGAAGAACAGCCTTTTGGATATACAGGATACAGGTATGATGAAATCAGCGGGACTTATTTTGCGCAGGCTAGGGAATACCAGGTAGGAAATGGGCGGTTTACAGAGGAGGATATGATTAATGGCAAACAGATAATTCCATATACCCTTAATAAATATATTTATTGTTGGAATAAACCAATAGATTTAGTGGATATAAATGGAAAGGAGCCTGATGAACCATTGGAAATACTATCACCGCAGGAATGGAAGCGGGAGAAGGAGAAAGAGGAGGGGATTAAAAGGCCTTTATTACTGCAGGAATTACCATTTACATGCATTCCGGGCAATGAAATTCCTAATCCTACAGTTGAAGCTCCACTTTTAACTTCTGAAGATAGTGCTACAGAAAAACTAAATTCTTCTTATCCGAATGTGAGCATTGGACCAGTCACAGGTGATTCTGAACCTATAATAAAAAAGGATAATATCTTTAATATTTCTGTAGAAGGAGGTACAGGACTTTATGCTGATTTTGATATAAATGGAATAGGAGCACAACTGGGAGGAAAAACATATTTTTCATATAGCAATCTAGGAAAGTATTTTTTTACACAGGGTATGGAATTATCAGGAGGGATTGATGCACTTATACTGGGAGGATCTGCTGGATATCAATATGTATCTTATCCGATGCTCGACACAGTGGCAGAAGAAGGATGGTTTGTAGATCCTAGACTTCTTGGGATAAAAAAAGAAAATGGGGATTTTGTATTCAGTGCGAGTGCAAGCCTTTACGTTGCAATTGGATTGGGTGTAGAAATAGATGTAAATATAAGCAAAGGGGCAAGATGGATAAAAAAACAAATAAAAGATTTCTTTGATACATCTAAGGAATGTAGTGAGTAAAAGTAGAATAGAATTTGTTGGTTTTGAGTTTTAAGTAAGTAAAAAAATTAAAATTTTACGGAGGCAATAATTTTGGAAAATAAGATAAATCCAATACAAAAATACTCTCGAATGATAGCGATAATGCTACTCATTTCAACGTGGTTTATGCCAATCTTTATGTCTTTGATAATTATTTTATTGGGGAATAACTATATGGCTACAACGGATGTGCCCTTTGAATATCTTGGTAAAGAGCTGTTCGATAGACAGGAGTCAAAGAATGTAGAAATAAGCAGTGCGATATATGGAGCAATAGGTGATGATTTTTGGGCTTATATAGCAGATGATGAAGAAGAATACTGTTCTAATTATGGGCAGAATGGAATGAGCGGAGATATCTATGAACAGGTTGATTTTGATGATTACATAATGGTTATAAGCGTGAATAGACCGGTTAAAGCAATTAGAATTATGGAAAATTATCCGGTATGGAAAGATTCAGTGCCTTATTCATATCCGCAATTTGTTTTTGGGCGGGAGCGGGAGAAAGAGATGGTTTATTATTATAAGGTATATCGTATTGACACAACATATCAAAAGCAGGGGCAGGAGATAGTCAGCAAATTAAAGTTATGGATGGAACCATATTCTGAGCGGAAGGATAACAAATATCCCAAACCAATGCCGATGATTGAAGCATGGGGACCATTAAAAAAATGGAAGTGGGTATTTGATTTGTTTAATCATTATGAGGGATGATAAGGAGAAAGAAATGAGACGTTTAGGGGCTGCAGGAATAGATTTTTTAATAACATATGTATTTAGTGTAATAGTTTATTGCATGATGATTTCTTTTTGGAAAATGATTAGGACTATGCGAGGAGCGGATATGGGAAATTATTCTCGGTTACTGGTTGTATTGTTGTTTTTTATATCCTACATACTTACCAATGTTATTTATTCTGTTTTTTTTGATAGTGTATTTCGAGGGAATACATTTGGGAAAAGAATAGTAGGATATAAAATTTACGTGAGAGAGTATAAGGAAAATAGAAATTGGATATTAAAGCATGCATTATTAAAAACGGGTGCATCAATGGTATATATTATTACCGTATTATATTATATATGTACTTTCAGAATGCCCTATGATAATATGTGCGGAATAAATTCTGAAATAGGGAAGAAAGAGTCAGACGGCACAGTGTGAGAGGATTTCATTACAAGTATCACACTGAGCAACTCAAAAATAATTGGTGGTATTATGAGATGCGATATTACCAATCTTGAAATGCAAAAATGTTTTAGGAAAAGTATTTGAAAATTGCAGTAAGGAATTACTGTTTCCGTTTCTGCATACAAGCGCTTCTTGTGCATCATTTCTCATTCCTATTCGGAAAAAAACTTAGGCATAATCATCCTTTAATGACTTAACATACAATAAAATTTCTTAATGGTCAATGTGCCAATGACGATATAAATACTATGATAAATTTTGGAAAAGGTGTGTGAGAAAATGATACTGAATACAGGCAGCAGGACGGATATACCTGCCTTTTATAGCGACTGGTTTTATAACCGTATCAAAGCAGGATATGTACTTTCCCGCAATCCATATTATCCGGCACAGATAACCAAATACCTGTTGGATCCGGAGGTCGTAGATATTTTTGTGTTCTGTACGAAAAATCCCCTCCCTATGCTGGAGAGGATTTCCTTATTGTCGGCATTTGATCTGTTCTGGTTTGTGACAATTACCCCATACGGAAAAGAGATTGAACCCTATGTGCCGCCCAAAGAACAGGTTATCACATATTTTCAGCAGCTTTCTACATTGGTCGGAAAGAATCGGACCAGCTGGCGGTATGATCCCATTTTCATCACGGATAAGTATTCCGTTGATTATCACATAGAGCAGTTTCGTCAAATGGCAGAAGCACTTTCGGGATATACAGACCAATGCGTAGTAAGTTTTATTGATTTGTATGAGAAAACAAAGCGGAATTTCCGGGGAATTCGCAGTGTCACAAGGGAAGAACAGGCAAAACTAATAAATGCTTTTTCTGAAATTGCAAAGAAGAATGGCTTACAGGTACATTTGTGCTGCGAAAATGCAGAGCTTGTCCGGGAAAATGTAGACGCAGAGGGGTGTATGTCTAAAGCAGTGCTGGAGAAAGCGTTAGACTGCAGGCTGAATGTACCGCAAAAGAAAATGGCGCGAAAGGAATGTTCCTGCCTGTTGGGAGCGGATATTGGAGCATATAATACCTGCGGTCATGGCTGCTTATACTGTTATGCGAACTATGACCGGGAAACGGTTGTAAAAAACAGGAAATTACATAATGCGCATTCTCCGCTGCTGATTGGGGAGCTATCTGAATACGATGTAATAAAGCAGGCAGAACAGAAGTCGTGGAAAAATGGGCAATTAGATTTTTTCGATTTATTGTAGTCCGTAGAGGAATGGAATGCATCCAGTGAAGCTCTGCCTGCAATGCTTTCATCATTAGTATCTTCTTATGTTCTTAATCGGTAATAGAATTCATAAGTATTGAATTGAATTTTTCAAGCTGGTCATAGATGATTCCGTGACCGCTGTCAGATAAGGTTATGAGTTTGGAACCGCAGATACTATCGTGCTGTATTTCAGCAAGTTCCTTGGAAACAATCACATCTTTATCACCGTGAATAATGTATGTGGGAACATGAACATGACAGAAATCCCTTTGAACGTTTTCGTCACGCAGGGCAATACAGCTTTTTATGGTTCCGATTCCCGACGCGGACAAGGCGATACTTCCAAACCAGTCAATGACTGCATCTGAATGCGGGCAGGCAAACAGCTGCTTGCTGAAGTTTTGGCACAGCTTTGGTCTGTCAGTTTCGGCAAGGCTTATCAAGGCATTTACTTCCTGCATAGGTTTCCCGTATGGGCAGTCGGGACGCTGCGCAAAACAAGGGGCAGCGGCAGAAAGCAGTATCAGCTTGGATACACCGAATCCATCGTAACGATTCATATATCTTAGAGCAATCGCTCCTCCCATCGAAAAACCAACTAAAATGAATCTTTTAAGATAAAGTTTTTGGACAACCTGGAATAGATCAGCAGACATTTGATCATAAGTATATCCGCACGCAGGTGTATCCGACTTTCCAAATCCCCTTAAATCCACTGCGACGACGCGGTATCCGCAATCAGTAAGCAGGTTTATTTGATATTCAAAAATCTTATGGGACAGCGGCCAACCGTGAATAAGAAAAACGGTATTTTTACACTCTGGATGATAGTCGTAAACGGCAATTTTAGTCCCGTCGCATGATGTAACATAATACATAAATACCTCTGTAAAAGGTTTTTTATATTTTATGCGGTCTGGGTGATAAAAGTTAACAGGATGCGCAACCATATATCTGGAAGGACGATACCAAATTAAGTGTCAATCAAATTTTTTACAGCACTTTCATGTACAGCCCTATTTGACGAAACAATTCCTTTATATTATGATAAATGAATAATAAATTGCAAGGAAGGGCAGCGTAAATGGAACAATTGATTAATATAGGATTTGGAAATTTTGTAAATCGTTATAAGATAATTGCAGTTATCAGTCCGGATTCGGCGCCTGCAAAACGTATGATACAAAACGGCAAGGACCAGGGGACCGTGATAGATGCCACACAGGGAAGGCGCACCAGGGCCATTATTGTGATGGAAAATGCCAACATTGTTTTATCCGCGGTGCTGCCGGAAACCATTGCAGGCAGATGCGTACAGGCGCAGCCTTCCGCTGGGCAATAATGTTAAAACTTTTAAGTGGAATGGATTTTCTTAATAATAGATCCAGTGAGGATGCCAAATCATGGAAAAAAGAAATATAGGACCAAAACATAAGCAGATTAAAGAGGATATTGTAGAGGATATTTTAGGCGGCGTCTATGAGCCCGGAGATATGATTCCCAAGCAGAGCGATTACGCAAAGAAATATAATGTAAGCCGTCTGACTGTGCGGAAGGCAATTGATGATCTGGTAATCAAAGGAATCCTGCGCACAGAGAAGGGGAAAGGCACATTTGTGCAGGAAATTGCTACAAAAGCATACAGCTATCGAAGAGTGGCAGGCTTTAGTTCCAATGTGGTTTCAAAAACTGCGAAGGTGCATTCTAAAGTGGTTGCGATAGAAGAGATTGAGGCGGATAAGGCGCTTGCAGCCTATCTGCAGATTGAGGAAGGCGGAAAAGTCGTGATGATTGGGCGGCTGCGGTATTTGAACGGGGTCTGCGTGGCATTTCAAAAGTCGTTTCTGCCGAAAGAAAGAGTGGCGGCAATCGATTTTGAAAAGGAAAATCTGAACGAAGATTCCTTGTATGGTGTTCTGCGGCGAAAAGCGGGATTAGTGCTGAGTTATGTGGATGAGCGGTTTAGGGCGATTCGCGCCGACGAGGAACTTTCCGATTATTTTAAGGTGGAGGAGGGAGATCCCGTTTTATATATAAGGAGAGTTACCTACGATTCCAATGATAGACCCATTGAATACTGTAAAGATTATGAAAGCTCAGATGTAAATGGNANCTGGGTGCGNTCCATCAGTATNGATTAGAAAATTTCATANGCGTTTATATNAGCCGTGGCTTTTAAGAGAAATCTTCAAAAGCTGCGGCTTTGTTTTTACATTTGAAGTGCTTTTGCAGCATGTGTGCATCCTATACTTGTGCCCGCTTTTTCAAGAAGCGTTTGTGTCTGGGCAAACATGGGCACAAGTANGANAGGTATATATGGCACTNGCAAAAATNGAGTTGGTATAAAATAGTGAGAAAAAGAGAGATAATATAAGGNAAAATGGAGAANTTCATGGCATTTTGCCGGAATATCCCGTGTAGGATTTGCTCTTGGGGGATGGCTTTTATATAATACCACTAAGAAATAAGTAATGCGGAATCTTAAGGAGGTGAAGGAGGGAATGGAACTGAAAAAAAAGGTGCTTGGATGTTTATTGGGAGCAGCCGTTGGAGATGCTATGGGAGCAGCTACAGAATTGCGGACGAAAGAACAGATTAANGAGCGTTTTGGAGGAACTGTCCGGGAGATTATTCCGCCGCCGGATGATACTTTTGCAAGAGGAGCCAAAGCGGGNAGNGTTACAGATGATTTTAGTCTGACCTATTATACCGCCCGGGCGATTCTTGACAGGAATGGNGTCATTGATGAGGAGACGGCTAATCAGGCGCTGCTTCGNTGGGCGGNGGATAAAACTTTTTATGATAAGTATGCAGGTCCTACTACGAGAGCAGCGGTGGAAANAATCAAAGGAATAGAANCGGTTAATCCATATGCNTTTATCTGNTGTGANAATGCAAAGGCATCCAATGGNTCNGCCATGAAAATTGCGCCTGCGGGATTATTTTTTCCGGGGAAGGTTGAGGAAGCGGTGAAAGCGGCCATCACTATATGCAGACCCACCCACAACAATAATNTNTCGATTGAAGGNGCCTGTGCCATAGCGGCAGCNGTAAGCGAAGCATTACGGGAGGAAAGTAATCTTTATTCTGTTGTGCAGGCAGGGCTGTATGGCGCCAGGCGGGGNGCAGAACTTAGTAAGGGAAGTTGTACCGTTCTGGCAGGTCCCAGTGTACAAAAGAGGATGAAACTGGCAATTCAGATTGGTCTGACTGCCGGGGACCTNGATGAAGCGACTACGGAAATTGCAGATCTGGTTGGCAGCGGTCTGCACATATCGGAGGCAGTTCCAGCGGTCTTCGGTATTATAGTAGCAGCAAAAGGAGATCTGATGGAGGCTATCATAGCAGCGGTGAATATCGGTTCAGACACGGATACGATTGCTTCTATGGTGGGGGCAGTTTTAGGAGCATTATGCGGCAGCAACGCAGAAGTGGAAAAATATCTGGATTTGATCCAGTCTGTAAATGGATTTGATATTTCTGCCATGGCAGAAGATATCGTAGCCTGTGTTTCGTCACAATAGGAGAGCGATATGAAGAGATTTGGAAAGATAGAACCTTATGTATATTTATTACCGGCGCTGCTTTACTTTGCAGTATTTTCCTTTTATCCGTTTTTAAAGACCATAGGATTGACTTTTTTTACAGTCAGTGCGGATGGGAAGGTAAAGTCCTTTGCCGGTTTAGACAATTACATCCATGTGCTTACAGATCCGGCATTTCTGCGCTCAATATGGAATACCTTTGTGTACGTTCTTCTGGCATCGCCGCTGGCAATCTTTATTGCATTGATCCTTGCCGTGATTGCAAACAAAAAGACCAGGAGTTCATCTNTCTATGAGACCATGTTTTCACTGACGATGGCAATGTCCACATCTGTAACGGCAATGATCTTTAAAATTATGTATAACCCCAATGTGGGGCTCATCAACAAATTGCTGGGGACAAAGATCAATTGGCTCAATGATCCTAAGTATGCCATGGTTTCCATGAGTTTCATCTCTGTCTGGATGAATATCGGATTCAATTTCCTGTTTCTGCTTGCAGCAATCCGGGGCGTTCCGGGGGAACTTTTGGAAAGTGCAGATATCGATGGAGCGACGCTCTATAAAAAGGTGACCAAGGTGATTCTTCCTTTGATTTCGCCTACGGTATTTTTCTTGATCTGTACATCTTTAGCAAAAAATATTATTATGGCAGGTCTCCCGATTATTTTGACGGAAGGCGGACCAAAGGGCTCCACTTCGACGATGATTTATTACATGTACAAACAGGCATTTAGCAATATGAGCTACAACGATGCTTATGCGGCAGCNGTGATCACATTCTTGTTTACGCTGGTTGCCACGCTGATTAGNTTTTCCTTTGAGAAAAAGGGGGTACANTATTCATGAAAAAGAAAACATACCGGAGCATACTTTATCAAGTATTCTGCCTGCTGGTAGGTCTGGTTATCATTGCCCCGATTTTATACGCGATTTCCATTTCATTTATGGAACAGAGAGAGATTCTGACAAAGAGTCTGCATCTTTTACCGAATCAGATTCAGTGGAANAATTATAAAGAAGCTTTGCGCCTGACTCATTTGGTGCGATATATGCTGAACTCGCTGATTCTGGCAGGAGGATCCAGCTTCGTGCGTGTGATAGTGGCAAGTCTGGCAGCATTTTCCTTCTCATTTTTTGAATTTAGAGGAAAGAACTTTTTATTTATGCTTTGTATGTCCACAATGATGATTCCGGGGGATGTGGTGCTGATTACCAATTACAAGACGGTTGCCTCTCTTAAGCTGACAGATACTTATCTGGGAATGATGACGATGTTTCTGGTATCGGTAATGAACATTTTTATGTTCAGGCAATATTATCTGTCTTTTTCGAAGGAATTGTATGAGGCTTCCAAAGCAGACGGATGCAGCAATATGAGGTTTTTCGGAAGCATCCTGCTGCCTTTGTCGAAACCGGTTATCGCCACGGTGTTCATTTCATCGTTTGTAAGCACGTGGAATACCTATTTGTGGCCAATGCTTGTAACAAATAAAGATACCATGCGNACGGTACAGGTGGGGATTACCATGCTCAATTCCAANGATGGAGGTACCATNTATGGTCCNATTATGGCGGCATCTGTCATGGTGATGATTCCAACCNTGATTATATTNGTGGTTTTCCAGAAACAGATTGTGGGAGGAATGATGACAGGTTCTGTGAAGGGGTAAGCAATTTACAACAAAATAAATCAATTACAAAAGGAGGAAGAANCATGAAACGATTAATCAGTCTTTTAATGGTAGGGGTTATGACATTATCTTTGGCTGCCTGCGGNGGAAAGGACAGCGGTGAGAGTAAAGAACCGGAAAGTACAGCGTCCAACCAGACNACAGCNGAGAGTCAGAANGAAGAGACGAGGGAGCCACAGGAGGCGGCAGGAGATTCCAAGCGGATTGGCGACGCGGATGTGGAGATCAGTTTCTGGCATCACATGGAAGGAACCAATGCAAATGCACTGGAGACNGTATGCGCTAACTTTAATGAAACAGTAGGGAAAGAGTATGGAATTATTGTTACTCCAAGTTTTCAGGGAACAAACACAGCAGAAAAACTAAATACATTGGCACAGGCAGGTGACTGGGAGAACTTCCCGGATGTATGTCAGGTGGCAAGTGCAGGTATTCCCACAATTTCTGGGTATGATCTCTTTGTATCTCCTGAGGAGATGTATGCGAAGGGCGAGAACATCATCCTTCCAAGAGAGTCNGTCATTGCCAACAATGCGCGTACCTTTACTTATANGGACGAGCTCTGCGCNATGCCNTTCAGNAACTCTACGATTCTTCTTTACTATAATAAAGAACTTTTNAGGGNNGCAGGACTGGATCCGGAGAATCCNCCTAANACCATTGCGCAGATGGCAGANGCAATTGAAAAGCTGACCCAGAAGGATGGAAATGAAGTGACCACCTATGGTCTTAATGTTCAGGTAAAACGTTATCAGNTGGTTAACTGGGTAGGCGGAGAAGGAGAATACAACTTTATCGGCGATAATGAAGGCGGACGGGCAGGATTGATGTCGAAGGTGACNTTCGGAGAAGACGGCACACTGATGGCTTATCTGGACGAATGGGAGAAGGTCATTGCNACAGGAGGATACAAACCGGTAGAAGATAACATCAATGAGGAATTTGCAATGGAAATTTCCGCTATGGCAATTATGTCTTCTGCAAGAATCGGAAAGCTGAAAGAGCTGATTGGAGATGAATTTGAATGGGCAACAGCGCCGTTCCCTAAGGTAAATGAAAGTGATAAGGGCGGTACAGCAGTGGGAGGCTCCGGAATCGTTATATTTGNTAAAGGAGATGCCGATGAACTGACAGCTTCCTGGATTTTCCAGCAGTATCTGGGCGGAGAAGATGCACAGTATGATTTCTGTACNGCAAGCGGATATATACCGATGAACAAGGATTTATATGAGACAGACAAAATGAAAACCTATATGGCTGAGAATCCTGAAATCGTAGCGGCTGTGGATCAGCTCTTTGCATCTAANCCGAATGTGCAGGAACCTTTTGACATCGTAACCGGAGATATCAATTCCATTATAGATGAAGAAATGCTGGCGTTTGCACAGGGAGAACAGGACAAGCAGACGACCCATGACAACATTGTGAACAAATGCAATCAGAAACTNGCTGATTATGTAGCGGTAAATGCAGAATAAANAGGTTTTGTANGAAAAGAAAGGCAGGCANACTATGGTTAAGATGATTGTAACTGACGTAGATGGGACCATCGTGGGAAANGATGANGTNTTACANGATGAGATGGTTGCCTACGTTAAGCAGCTTAAGGAAAAGCAGATTGANTATACCATCGCAACGGGAAGGTGTGCCGGGCTGGTAAANGACTATGTGGAGCGATTAGGGATTGATATTCCTTATATTGCCTGNAACGGGGGAAGTATTGTAAAGAGGGGAGAGGTTCTCGCAAGGAGAACCATCCCCCTCAAAAATCTCCGCAATATATTTGAAACAGCGGATGATATGGGAATGGCAGTGATTTATAGTATCGATGGGACGGAGTATGCATATAGAGAAACGCCTTACATNCTTTCGCAGCAGGAAAATCATAATCGATACTTTACTCTTCCCNCTTTTACAGAAGAAGAGTGGGAAAGCATTGAACTGGAAAAAGTAATTGTTATGGCAGCGGTCCGTGATGGAAGNATTCATGTAATAGAAGATCTTTGTAAGGNACTTCCCTATCCTTATACATATATACCATACGGAACCAAAGCGATTGATATTCAAAGCGCTGATGCAACGAAGGANAACGGAGCCAGAAAGCTGGCGGAACTTATGAACCTGTCTATGGATGAAATTCTGTTCGTAGGAGATGACCTGAATGATGTCCGGCTAATCAAAGAGGCGGGTATCGGTGTTGCAGTAGGCAATTCACAGCCTGCAGCGAAGGAAGCTGCGGATTATGTGNCAAAAGAAAAATGTTATCTGGGGGTGATGGAGGCAGTGGATAAATTTACGGGAGCTGACGNATGGCGGTCTGCAATGGACAATTCCCTGCGGCGTCAGTCTTACAATCTTCCTGANATGTTGAAAGAACAGTTNGAGGATTTANAAAGCCAGATCAAGGAATTGTTCAGCAAAGAAGAATTGGAAAATGTGAATCAGCTGATCCTCACCGGCTGCGGAGACTCTTACGGAGCGGGACTTACGCTTCGCTATGCATTGGAGGANCTGNTTTCATTGCCGGTAGAGCTGGTGAGCGCCATAGACTTTAGTCGGTATTATGCCGCNAAACGTATTACAGATAAAACCCTGGTGATTGTNGTCAGNATTTCAGGAAATGGATTCCGCATCAAAGAGGANATNAAAAAGGCAGACGATTGCNNNGCCATGACGCTTGCNGTCACCAAAAACAAAGATTCTGATATTGGAAATCTGGCAAAGAAGGTGCTCCGGCTTCCCNTATCACCCTTTGAAGGGGGACCCGGAAACCGTACTTATTTCTCCAGTCTTCTTGCCCTTCTGCTGNTTGGAATCTTTATGGGAGAGAAGCGGGGCGTACATGACGAAGTAAGGAGTCAGTATTATTATGACGAAATCAAAAGGCAGGGAGAACTGTTAGCGGAAATGCTCCCTACATGGGAAGAGCCGCTGTTTGAACTGGCAAAAGACTGGAAAGAAATGACAGGCTTTGATTTTGTGGGAAGCGGTATGGAATATGGCAGTGCATGGTTTGGTCACGCAAAGATTCTGGAGATCACAGGGGCATTTGCCATGCATATCAATTCGGAAGAATGGTTTCATATGAATAATTTTGTGAAATCTATTGATAAATGCGGAACCATATTCATTGCATCCACGAAAGCGCCGGGTTACGACCGCACGAAGGAAGCGATATGTTACAGCCTGCGTCTGGGACGTCCTACCCTGGTAATCACAGACGGCGATATGGAAGATTTTGGGGCAGATGTTCTCAGCATCCGGGTGCCTTCTGCGTCCTTCCTGCCGGCAATGGCGTTGACACAGTATGTACCTGTCTGCATTCTTGCAGGATATATGGGCGCCATGCTGGGAGAACAAAACTGCCGGGGATGTCTGGGACCCTGGAGCTTTGCGGCTGGCGGGGCGTTTATCAAAGAGAAAAGAGATATGTGAGGATTACTATGCGGCTTGCTACTTCGACGAATCTTTTATATTTTAGACCGGATGGAAGCAGATTCGATCTGCCGACGACTTTAAAGATGGTATCTGAGGCTGGATTTCGTGTCTTTGACCTTAATTTCTATGACTGGTCTTTGCCGGGAACAGATTTTCTGACGGACAAATGGGAATGGTGGATTGATGATGCGGCAGAATGTGCGGCAAAACTGGGAGTTACCTTTGGACAGTGCCATGCTTATTTCTACCCCTTCTTAGATGCTTCCATGAGTGAGGAACAAAAGGCGTATCATAAGAGNTTACAGCAGCGCTCCCTTAACTGCTGTAAGCGGATAGGAGCCCATACCTGCGTGCTTCATCCGGAGACAAGCTATGAGGGAGTGGATATTGTAAGAAACTCCCTTTGTGCTAANAAGGAATATTTTAANCCTCTTATTGANCAGATGGAAGNTTGGGGGATGCGGCTTGCGNTTGAGAACATGTGCGATTATGGAATTGCGCCCAAGAGAAAGTNCTGCGCCTATCCAGAGGAACTGGTGTCCTTTGTGAAATCCTTTGGAAGCGACAGGATAGGAATCTGCTGGGANTTTGAACATGCGGATATTATGGGACAAAACCAGAGGGAAGCGTTGCATTATATCGGACCGCTTCTTTTTGCAACCCATGTATCGGATACTTACAGCAAGACGGACAACACATTGATGCATGTGCTTCCNATGACGGGAACGATTAGGTGGGAAGAGGTTATGAGAGCGCTGCGGGAAATCGATTATCAGGGAGATTTCTGTTATGAAGTNCATAACTATCTGAATCGCCTGCCGGATNCGGTCATTCCTACAGCATTAAAACTGGCATACGAAATTGGCGAGTATCTGATATCACTTTCATAAGGCAGAGGGAATTAGAATTGAATGGATATTTAAATGGAGCAAGTGAAGGGACGCAAGTCCTGTTAATATTATCTATTATCCTTTTTGCCGGATTCATTATGACCCGGCTGACCAACACGCTGAACCTTCCCAAGGTCAGCGGCTACATATTAGCAGGGATATTGATTGGTCCCTGCGGTCTTGATCTGATACCGGCAGAAATGATAGCGCGTATGGGATTTGTCAGTGATGTGGCGCTGGCATTTATTGCNTTCGGAGTGGGAAAGTTCTTTAAGAAGGAAGTCATTATGAAGACAGGGAGTAAGATCATCATNATTACTCTCTTTGAGACAATGGCAGCCGGAGCTTTGGTCACATTATTTACAACAGTCTGCTTTGGACTTGATCTTGAGTTTGCATTGATCTTAGGAGCGATTGCCACTGCAACAGCGCCTGCAAGCACCATGATGACAATCAATCAATACAAAGCAAAAGGAGAGTTTGTCAACANCCTTTTACAGATCGTAGCGTTGGATGACGTAGTCTGCCTGATGGCATTCAGCATCGTTGCCGCCGTTGCCGGAAGCTCCGGCACAGGNAGCATTGCTGCGAAGGATATCATGCAGCCTATTGTATACAATATNCTGGCGCTTGCCTTTGGATTTTTCTGCGGCTACTTCCTAAGCAGACTTCTCATTCCAGCCAGAAGCAAAGACAACCGCCTGATTCTGGCGATCGCCATGCTGGTGGGAATTTCCGGCATATGTGCGTGGCTTGACATTTCCCCCCTGCTGTCATGCATGGTCTTCGGCGCAGCATACATCAATTTGACCCAGGATAAGAAACTCTACCGACAACTAAATAATTTCTCACCTCCAATCATGTCAATTTTCTTCATCGTTTCCGGCATGAATCTGGACATCGCATCACTAAAAACGGTGGGAACCATCGGCATAAGCTACTTCCTGCTCCGCATCATCGGCAAATATGCAGGTACCTACCTAAGCTGCCTGCTCACCAAAACAAGCAAAGAAATCAGAAACTACATGGGCCTAGCCCTCATCCCCCAGGCCGGCGTAGCAATCGGCCTCGCCTTCCTAGGACAACGCCTCCTGCCGGAAGAGAAAGGAAAACTCCTGCTNACAATNATCCTTTCCTCCTCCGNCCTATACGAAATGGCAGGCCCAGTTTGTGCCAAACTAGCCCTCNTCCTCTCCGGCACCATCCCACCCGATAAGACATCACTTTTAGATTCCAAGGAGTCATATNACTTNAACGCTNCTNCAGANNNCGNAANNANCGAATCCNAGGAAAGCNGTGAAGAGTGAAAAAGNNGNANATNNTAAAGNAGNGGAAG